>NZ_JBSFUR010000003.1:0-321887 GCF_053591895.1 Streptomyces sp. NPDC002867
TCGTCGAGCACGAGCAGGTCCGGCTCGCTCGCCAGCGCGCGGGCGATCCCGGCGCGCTGGCACTGGCCGCCGGAGAGCTCGTGCGGAAGCCGGTCCCGCCCCGTGTCGCGTACAGGCTTACAGCCCCTGCCACTCCGGCTTCGCCGCGTAGGTGGCCCGGAAGTAGTCGGCGAGCTTCAGGCCGGCGGCCGCGGCCTCGTCGACCACGACCGTCGCGTGCGGGTGGAGCTGCAGGGCGGAGGCGGGGACCAGGGCGGACAGCGGACCCTCGACCGCGAGCGCCACGGCGTCCGCCTTGGCCTTCCCGGTCGCCAGCAGCACCAGGTGGCGGGCCTCCAGGATGGTGCCGATGCCCTGGGTGATGACGTGGCGGGGGACCTGCTCGATGTCGCCGTCGAAGAAGCGGGCGTTGTCGACGCGGGTCTGCTCGGTCAGCGTCTTGATCCGGGTGCGCGAGGCGAGCGAGGAGCAGGGCTCGTTGAAGCCGATGTGGCCGTCCGTGCCGATGCCCAGCAGCTGGAGGTCGACCCCGCCCGCCTCCGCCAGTGCGCGGTCGTACGCCAGGCACGCCGCCGACACGTCGTCGGCGGCTCCGTCGGGGCCCATGAAGGCCGCCTCGCTCAGGCCGAGCGGCTCGACGACCTCGCGCAGGACGACGGACCGGTAGGACTCGGGGTGCCCGGCGGGCAGGCCCACGTACTCGTCGAGCTGGCAGATCCGGGCGCGGGAGGCGTCGACCTCCTTCGCCGCCACCTTGGCCCCGAGGGCTACGTAGACCGGCAGCGGGGTCGACCCCGTGGCCACGCCGAGGAGGGCGTCGGGCTTGCGTCGCAGCAGGTCGGCCATGGCTTCGGCGATGAGTTCGCCGCCCGCGGCGGAGTCCGGAACGATGACAACTTCCACGAAGATCCCTGTTCTCTGAAGCGCTCAGTGGTGTAGACCAATCTACCCGGCGGAAGGGATCCTGTCTCCCCGGAGAGAGCGGTTACGCGCTGGTAATCAGGCGGACCCCGCAGACGTATCCCGCGCGAAACCCGGCGGAAACTCCCTGTGCGACGGCGGTTCTACGCTCGGACCAGATCCTCGTCAGCAGGAGGCCGTCGATGCTCCCGCCCCAGACGTCCCCGCCCCAGGGCCGGCTGCGCCCCGTGTCCGCGGCGGACGTGCGACTGCACCACCTGACGGTGCACGGCTACCGCCGCGCCTACCGCATCGCCGGTCAGGGCCCGGCGCTCCTGCTCATCCACGGCATAGGGGACTCCTCGGCCACCTGGGCCGACCTCATCCCCGCCCTGGCCCGCCGCCACACCGTCATCGCCCCCGACCTCCTCGGTCACGGCGCGTCCGGCAAACCCCGCGCCGACTACTCGGTCGCCGCCTACGCCAACGGCATGCGCGACCTGCTCGGCGTCCTCGGGATCGACCGGGCGACCCTCGTGGGCCACTCGCTGGGCGGCGGGGTGGCCATGCAGTTCGCCTACCAGTTCCCCGAGCGCACCGAGCGCCTGGTGCTGGTGAGCGCCGGGGGAGTGGGCCGCGCGGTCAACCCCGTGCTGCGGGCCGTGTCCCTGCCCGGCGCCGAGGTGCTGCTGTCCGGCCTGCGCCTGCCCGGCATGCGCCACGCGATGCGGCTGTGCACCGAGCTGATGCGCAGACTCGACACCGGCCTGGGGCAGGACGCCCCGGAGCTGCTCGGCCTCGTGGACGCGCTTCCCGACGCCACCGCGCGCAGCGCGTTCATCCGGACGCTGCGGGCCGTCGTCGACTGGCGGGGGCAGGTGGTGACCATGCTCGACCGCTGCTACCTGACCGAGGGGATGCCGGTGATGCTGGTGTGGGGATCACGCGACAGCGTGGTGCCCGTGGACCAGGCCCACACGGCACATGTCGCGATGCCCGGCAGCCGACTCGAGATCTTCGAGGGGGCGGGGCACTTCCCGTTCCACACCGACCCGATGCGCTTCCTGGCCCTCGTCGAGGACTTCGTCGCCACCACGGAGCCCGCCGACTGGGACAGGGAGCGCTGGCGCGAGCTGCTGCGGGCCGCGGGCGCCGGTGCCGGGAACACGCCCGACCCGGCGAACGAGCGCAGCGCGACCTGAACGTACCGTCAGAACAGCGGCAGCTGCCCGGGGAACTCCGGCACGAAGCTGCCGTCCAGCGACGGCTGGAGCGCCGGAGCGACCGGCGCCTGACGCCGCGAACCGGGACAGGAGACCAACTCCGCGCCCGAGCGGGCACCGGCGGGGTCGTGGCGGGCGAACCGTCCCGCCACGACGGCGATCTCGCGGCGGCACTCCGGACACAACCGGCGGGGAGCTGACATGCGCTCCAGTCTGCCAGTCACCCCTGACACACCCGCCCGCAGAGCGCCGCCGCCCAGCCCGTGAACCCCGCCACCGCCTGCGCGCCGCGCCGGTGGGGACAATGATCCGGTGACCTACCGCTACCTCGTCCTCGGCACCACGCAGGCCCTGCGTCCCGACGGCACCGCCGTGGCCCTGAGCGGGGCGCGGCTGCGTGCGCTGCTCGCCGCGCTGGCCGCGGGAGCCGGCCGGGCGGTCCCGACGGGCGAGCTGGGCGCACAGGTATGGGGTGATGCCGCGGAGGGGCCTGCCGACGAACCGGCGGCCCTGCAGGCCCTCGTGGGCCGGCTGCGGCGCGCGCTCGGCCGCGACGCGGTCGCGTCCGGCCCCGGCGGCTACCGGCTGGCCGCCGCACCGGACGACGTCGACCTCTTCCGCTTCGAACGCCTCGCGGCCCAGGGTGCCACCGCGCTCGACTCCGGCGACCCGGCCACCGCCGCCGCCGCCGTCCTCGACGAGGCGCTCGCACTGTGGCACGGTCCCGCACTCGCCGACCTGCCCGGCCGGGACACCGACCCTCTCGCCGTACGGGCCGCACAGCGGTATGCCGAGGCACGCAGGCACCGGCTCGCGGCCGACGTGGACGCGGGCCGGGCGGCGGCCGTGCTCGCCGAACTCACCGCCCTGTGCGCCGAAGCCCCGCTCGACGAGCCCCTGCACGCCCTCCTCGTACGGGCGTTGGACGTGGCCGGGCGCCCGGCCGAGGCGCTGCAGGCGTACGAGGACCTGCGCGTACGCCTCGCGGACCGGCTCGGCACCGACCCCGGTCGCGAACTACGCGAACTGCACGCCCAGTTGCTCGCCGCCGACACGTGCAGATGCCCGGCCCCGGCCCCGGCCCCGGCCCGGGGCAACCTCCGCGCCCGGCTCACCTCCTTCGTCGGCCGCGAGCGCGAACTCGCCGACGTGGCCGCGGCCCTGGACCGCAGCCGGCTCGTGACGCTGCTCGGCCCCGGCGGCGCCGGAAAGACCCGGCTGGCCGTCGAGGCGGCGTCGGCCGCCGACACCCCCGGCACCTGGCCCGACGGAGTCTGGATCGCCGAACTCGCCTCCGTACGCGAGGAGGAGATCGTCCCCGAAGCGGTGCTCACCGCGTTCGGCGCACGCCGCACCCAGCTGCGCGGCCCCGCCGACGCCGTGCCCCGCGACCCGCTCGCCCAGCTGCTGGAGCACTGCGCCAGGCGGCGCATGCTCCTCGTGCTCGACAACTGCGAGCACCTGGTCGGCGCGGCCGCCCGCCTCGCCGAGGCCCTGCTGGCGGACTGCGCCGGCGTGCGGGTCCTCGCGACCAGCCGGGAACCCCTCGGCGTCCTGGGCGAGACGGTGCACACCGTCGGCCCGCTGCCCGAGGACGTGGCGCTGCGTCTGCTCGGCGATCGCGGCGCCGCCGCCCGCCCCGGCTTCGCGGTCCAGGACGACCCGGCCGCCTGCGCCGAGATCTGCCGCCGCCTCGACGGCCTGCCGCTCGCCGTGGAACTCGCCGCGGCCCGGCTGCGCGCCCTCTCGCCCCGGCAGATCGCCGACCGGCTCGACGACCGGTTCAGGCTCCTGACCGGCGGCAGCCCCACCCTGCTGCCCCGCCAGCAGACCCTGCGCGCGGTCGTCGACTGGTCGTGGGACCTGCTGACGGAGGACGAACGCACGGTGCTGCGCCGGCTCGCCGTCTTCTCCGGAGGCTGCACGCTGGACCGGGCCGAGGAGGTCTGCGGCGCGGGTGCGCTCGAAGCGCTCGTCTCCCTCGTCGACAAGTCCCTCGTCACCGCCGTCCCCGGCGACGGTCAGGGCATGCGCTACGGACTGCTGGAGACCGTCGCCGAGTACGCGGCCGAGCGGCTCGACGAGGTCGGCGAACGTGCCGCCGTCGGACGCCGCCACCTGCACGCCTACCGCGAATTCGCCCGCAGGGGCGACGCCGCGCTGCGAGGCCCGGGCCAGGCGGGCTGGCTGGAGCGGCTGGAGAGCGAGCACGACAACATACGGGCAGCGCTCCGCACGGCGACCGGTCTCGGCGCGGAGCAGGAGGCGCTGTGCCTGACGCTGTCCATGAACTGGTTCTGGCAGCAGCGGGGGCACCTGGCCGACGCCCGCGCCTGGGCGCCCGCCGCGGCCGGCCTCGGCCCCGACCCGTTCGCCGTGACCCCGCCGAGACCGGCCGTTCCCCTCGCACACCGGGTGACGGACGATCCGCCGCCCTGGGACGAGGAGGTCCTGTGGGAGGCACGACGCGGAGTGCGGCTGATGGTGCTCGCGAGCCGTGGCGGCGACGACCGCGGTCTGACCGACCCGAGGACACAGGACTGTCTGAGTGCCGTCGTCGCCTCCTACCGGCCGGGACTGCCGCAGGTCTGCCGCCAGCCCGCCTCCATGTGGTACTTCGCCCGCATGATGCGGGGCGAGTTCGCCGGACTCGACGACACCGTGGAGGCCATGGTCGCCGACTGCACCGCCGCCCACGCCCGGACGCGGCACCAGCCCGACGGCGCCCTCGACTGGGACCTCGCCTTCGTGCTCCTGGTGCGCGCCAAACTGCTCGGGGACACACCCGGCGCAGAAGGACACGGCTACGCCGACCGGGCGCTGGCCCTGTTCGAGACCGTGGGGGACCAGTGGGGCATCGCCGAGTCCCTCTCCGCGCGCGGCGAAGGGCTCGAGCGCAGTGCCCGGTACGCCGAGGCGGCGGCCGACTTCGAACGGGCCATGGCCGCCGCCGCCCGTGTCGGCGCGTACGCCCAGGTCCCCGTCCTCGCGGCCCGGCTCGCCGCCGCCCGGCTGCGCATCGCGACCGGACCGGAGGAGACGGACCGGGCCGAGCGCCAACTCATCGATGCCGTCCGCCGGTCCGGGGAGTTCGCCCCGGAGACCATGAGCACCGCCCGTATGCTGCTCGTCCAGCACTACGGCCGCACCGGCCGTGCGGCGCTCGCCCGCGACCAGCTCGACCGGATCGGCGAGGACTTCAAGGGCCCCGGCTTCGTCCTGTTCGCGGGCATGCTCGAAGGCGGGCACGCCTGGCTGGACTGCCTCGGCGGCGACCACGCGGCCGCCGCCGCCCGTGCGGCGGAGGCGGTGCGCCTCATGGACCGGATGGCCTTCCTCGTCGCACCGCATCTGATCATCGATCAGTTCCTGTGCACCGCTTGGGCGTTCGCGCATGTGGGGCGCGCCCATGACGGCGCCCGGCTCCTGGGCGCGTACGACGGGAGCGGCAAGGTGCCGGGCGGGCTCGGCTTCCGGCCGTTCGCGGACGAGCCCGCCGTCCGGGAGCGGGCCGAGGACGACCTGCGCGAGGCGCTCGGGGAACGGGCGTACGCGTCGGCGTACGCGGAAGGCGGAGCCCTGTCCGTACGCGAGGCCGCCGGACTGATCCACCCGCCGTCGGGCGAGGCCGGATGACCTTCAGCCCGTCGTGCTCGTCGTGCCCGTCGTGCTCGTCGTGTCCGTCGAGTCGGCGAGCCGTTCCCGGGCGTCCGCCAGGTCCTCCTCCGTGGGCGCGTCGTCCTGGCTGAGCCGGGCCCGCCAGTAGCCGGTGAACTCCACCGACCGCCGCGCCATGCCCCGCTCCCCGACGAGGTACCGGCGCAGCGTGCGCACCGCGGCCGCCTCCCCGCCGAGCCACGCCCGCTCCGGCAGGCTCGCGGACACGATCTCGCGCACGGCGGGGACCAGAAGTTCCCCGTGTGCGGTGCGGCGGGCGCCGCCCGTGTCCCGGTGCAGCCACCGCACCGTCACATCCGCGGCTGTCACGAAGGACTGCTCGTCGGCCCGTTCGGGCACCTCGATGCAGGCCACGGCGCGCGCACCGGCCGGCAGCGACTCCAGCACCGTCCCGATGGCGGGCAGCGCCGACTCGTCCCCGGCCAGCAGCAGCGGGCCCGTTCCCGCCTCCGGCCGGGGCGCGGCGAATAACTCCGACGGACCGAACATGCCCAGCGTCTCTCCCGTCCGCGCGGCGGCGGCCCAGCGCGTCGCCGGTCCGCCGTCGTCATGCACGACGAAGTCGATGTCGATCTCGGCGTCCTGCGGCCGGTGCGCGCGGATCGTGTAGCTGCGCATCCACGGCCGCTCGTCGTCCGGCATCGCGGAGTACGCCGCGTACCAGCGCATCACGTCGCCGTCGGTGTCCGGTTCCGGCAGCCGGGGCGCCTGCCGGCCGGCGCGCGGGAAGTACAGCTTCACCTGCTGGTCGGGGCCTTCCAGGCGCAGACTGTCCAGGCCGGGACCGCCGAAGGTGATGCGGACCATGTGCGGGGTGAGACGCCGGGCGGCGACGACGTGGAGATGACGGACCGGCAGGGGCTGGGACATGGGGTCTCCGGACGTGTGGGAGTGGGAATCGGGTGACACCGTCGCAGCTGCTGCCGACACGCCGCCGACAGGGCACCGACACGGCGGCGGCCGTGGGGGGATGAGTGGCCGTACCCATGCCTCGTGGCCGCCGGAGCCGGACGATGTCGGCGGGACACCGACGCGTGGCGGTGACAGGGGGGACGGCATGGGGAAGCTCTTGGGAGCGGCACTGGCGGCGGCCGCGCTCGCGGGCGCGCCGGCACTGGCGTACGCGGTGGGCGCGCCGCCCGCCGTCGTCCCCGGCACAGCGGTGGGCGTGGTCGGCCTGCATCACGGGGCCGAGGGCATTCCTCCGGATGCTCCGCACGCCCGACGCGACGGGAACGTGACCGCTCAGCGCACGGTGATCTGCCGGGCGGACGCGACCACGTTCCCCTCGTAGCCGTGTCCTTCGCGTACCGGCCGGCGCAGGTGATCAACCGGATCTCGGCGGCCGCGCCGTCCGCGTGGACCCGCTAAGCCGCGACGTCCTTCTGCCGACGGGACAGGCCGGGCGGTGCCGGCCGGGGACGTGGCTGGGCGTCAGGCGCGGTCGCCTGTCTCCTCGGTGGCCTCCGGCTCGGGCAGGTCGCGGGCTCCCAGGCGCAGATGCTCGATGTGGTAGACCGCCTCGTCCAGGAGCTGGGCGACATGCGTGTCGTACAGGCTGTACTCGATCCGGCGGCCCTGGCGGGTCCCCGTGACCAGACCCAGGGCGCGCAGCAGGCGCAACTGGTGGGAGACCGCCGACTGTTCCATGTCGACCGCCTCCGCGAGTTCGGTCACCCCGCAGGGCCCCTGGCGCAGCCGCGTGAGGATCATCAGCCGCGAGGGGGTGGCCAGGGCCTGGAGAGTGGCGGCGATCGTCGCCGCGGAGTCCGCGTCCAGGTGGGCGGCCGGTGTGATGCCGCTGCTGACTCCGTGTCCCATGCAGCACATCGTAGCCGTGCGCTCAGCCGTACGAATGAAGACCTCTTCATGTGTTCCGCTATGGTGAAGGGCGTCAGCCGAGACGGCTCCGCCCTGCCCGGAGCCCCGAGAAGAGGTGTCCCGATGGTTCCCCCGACCTCGCCGACCACCGCGCCCGCGCCCACGGCACGGACGGCAGCGCCGCCCGCCGCCCCACCGGGCCGGCCGCGCACCCGGTTGTTCGCCCTGGCCGAGGTCCGCTGGGCCGCCCTGTCCGCCGCCGCGTTCCTGTGCGCCCTGCCGCTCGACCTCGCCGGCGCGCCCGCCTGGGCCTGGGGACCGCTCTACGCCCTGTGTTACGCGGCCGGCGGCTGGGAGCCCGGTCTCGCGGGCCTTCAGGCCCTGCGCGAGAGGACACTCGACGTCGACCTGCTGATGGTGGTGGCGGCGATCGGCGCGGCAGCCATCGGGCAGTACCTCGACGGCGGTCTCCTCATCGTCATCTTCGCCACCTCCGGCGCGCTGGAGGTCCTCGCGACCCGGCGTACCGCCGACTCCGTCCGCGGACTGCTCGACCTCGCCCCCGCCCGTGCCGCACGCCTCGCCGGCGACCGGTCCGAGGCGTGGGAGACGGTCGACGTCGCCGACCTGCGGGTCGGCGACACCGTCCTCGTACGGCCGGGAGAGCGGCTGCCCGCGGACGGCACGGTCCTCGACGGCGCGAGCGAGGTCGACCAGGCCACGATCACCGGCGAACCCCTGCCCGTGGACCGCCGCGCCGGTGACACCGTCTACGCGGGCACCCTGAACGGCACCGGCTCCCTGCGCGTCCGCGTCGACAAGGACGCCGCCCGGTCGGTCATCGCCCGCATCGTCGCCATGGTCGAGGAGGCGAGCGCCACCAAGGCGCCCACCCAGCTCTTCATCGAGAAGGTCGAACAGCGCTACTCGACCGGTGTCGTGGTCGCCACGCTCGCCCTGCTCACCGTGCCGCTCGCCTTCGGCGCCGACTTCACGAGCACCCTGCTGCGCGCCATGACCTTCATGATCGTCGCCTCGCCGTGCGCCGTCGTGCTCGCCACCATGCCGCCGCTGCTCTCCGCCATCGCCAACGCCGGACGCCACGGAGTGCTCGTCAAGTCCGCCGTCGCGATGGAGCGTCTGGGCGAGATCGACCGCGCCGCTCTCGACAAGACCGGCACGCTGACGGAGGGTTCGCCGCGCGTCGCCGAGGTGCGCGTGCTGCCGGACGCGGGAGTCACGAAGGACCGTGCGCTGGCCCTCGCGGCGGCCGCCGAGGTCCACAGCGAGCACCCGCTCGGCCGCGCGATCGTCGCGGCCGCGCGTGAACGCGGCCTGCGGCTGCCGGGGGCGCGGCAGTTCGCGTCGACGCCCGGACGCGGCGTCTCGGCGAGCGTCGACGGCAGCACGGTGCGCGTGGGAAGCCCCGCCGCCCTGCTCGCCGAGGAGTGCGCGGCGGCCGTCGAGGTGGAGGCCGAGGGCCGTACGGCCGTCCTCGTCGAGGCCGACGGGGTGCCGGTGGCCGTGCTCGCCGTCGACGACCGGCTCCGGTCCGGGGCGCCGCAGGCGGTCGCCGCGCTCGCCCGCCTCACGGGCCGCACGCCGACGTTGCTGACCGGCGACAACGCCCGCGCGGCCGCGCGGGTGGCCGGCGAGGCGGGCATCGAGGACGTACGGGCCGGCCTGCTGCCCGAGGAGAAGGTCGCCGCCGTGCGCGCGTGGCAGGAGGCGGGGGAGAAGGTACTGATCGTCGGCGACGGCGTGAACGACGCGCCCGCGCTCGCCGCCGCCCACACCGGCATCGCGATGGGCCGCGCGGGCTCGGACCTGGCTCTGGAGAGCGCGGACGCGGTGGTCGTACGGGACGAACTGGCCACTGTCCCGGCCGTGGTGGCCCTCTCGCGCCGGGCCCGCAGGCTGGTGGTGCAGAACCTCGTGATCGCGTCGGTGTGCATCGGCGTGCTGGTGGTGTGGGACCTGGCGGGCCACCTCCCGCTGCCCCTGGGCGTGGCGGGGCACGAGGGCTCGACGGTCCTGGTCGCCCTCAACGGCCTGCGCCTGCTGCGGGAATCGTCCTGGCGCGAGGCGACGGGGGTGTGACACCGCCGGGGGCGCCCGCGCCGCGCTGCGGGTCCGGCAGGCCCAAGGGCGGGCCAGGTGCCCGGTGCACCGTCCGGCCGGACCGCCGGCTTCGGCGCCCCGGACCCGGGGGCGCCCCGCGGACGTGTACGGCGGCCGATTCGTCGCCTCCCGTGCGCGCCGGACAGTCCGTCGCTGCGGCGGCCCGGCCGGCATGCGTCGGCTGGGCGGCCCGACGACCGGCGGCCGGGCTGCGTCCGTACGTGGTACGGGCCGGCGTCCCGGCCGGGCGCCTCGCCGCCGTGGCGACACGGGCCGCCGCCCCGGCTTTTCCGAGAGCCCGGGGCCTCGCGCGACGGCCCGCCACGCGCGGCGGGGTTACTCCGTGCCGGCCCGGGCCGGGCCCGCAGCCCAGTGGGACAGGTCCTCCGGGGTGCGGGGCCCCGTTTCCGCAGGGGCGAGCAGGCCGTGCGACCTCAGCAGTTCCGCCACCGCCGTGCCCCACGGCCTCCGCAGGCGCGCCGCGTCCAGCAGGGCCTGGTCCGCGAGCAGTTCCGCGACGGGACCGGTGCGCAGGCCCGTCGGCGCGAGGACGGCCGCATCGTCCGCCCAGCGCAGGGCCAGATCCACGTCGTGGGTCGCCATGACCACCGTCGTACCGGACGCGCCCAGCGTGCCCAGCACCTCCAGCAGCCGCTCCTGGCCATGCGGATCGAGCCCCGCCGTCGGCTCGTCCAGAATGAGCACGCGCGGCCGCATCGCCACCGCGCCCGCGATCGCCGCCCGTTTGCGCTGTCCGTACGAGAGAAGATGCGTCGGCCGGTCCCGCAGCGCCACGATGTCCATCGCCGCCAGCGCCTCGTCCACCCGGGCGCGTACCTGCTCCTCCGGCAGCCCGAGGTTCATCGGGCCGAACGACACGTCCTGTTCGACCGACGCCGCGAACAGCTGGTCGTCGGGGTCCTGCACCACCAGCTGCACGCTCGTCCGCAGCCGGGTCAGCCCGGCACGGTCGTACGTCACCGGCTCGCCGTCCAGCCGGACGTGGCCCGTCGCCGGGCGCAGCCCGCCGCTCAACAGCCGCAGCAGGGTGGTTTTTCCGCTGCCGTTGCGCCCCAGCAGAGCCGTGGAGCGGCCCTCCCGGAGCGCGAGGCCGACGCCGCTCAGCACGACGGGCCCGTCCTCGTACGCGAAACCGGCGTCGACGAGCTCAACGATCACAGGACGAACCTTTCCAGCAGATGGGTGAGCAGCACGATGCCTGCCAGCAGCGCGGCCACGGCGACGAGGAAGGGGCGCGACACGGACGCACGCGGCACGAGGACCCTCAGCGTGCCGTCGTAACCGCGTCCGGCGAGCCCGGCCTGAAGCCGGCCGGCCCGGTCGAAGGCGCGGACGAACGCGGTCGCTCCCAGCCCCGCCAGCGAACGCCACGCCGCCGCCTGGCTCGTGTGGCCGAGACGGGCCGCCTGCGCCTGGCGGACCCGGCTCATCGCGTCCAGCAGCAGGAAACTGATCCGGTACATCACCAGCGCCACGTCCACCACCGCCGGCGGCACGCCCGCCCGTACCAGCCGGGGCAGGACGTCGGAGACCGGCGTGGTGAACGCGAACAGCAGCACCCCGAGCGACGCCGCCGAGGTCCGCAGCAGCAGCGCGGCGGCGTGCTCGGGACCGTCGGGCGCCAACGCCACCGGCCCCGCCTCGCCGCCCACGGCGAACAACAGCGGCAGCGCCCCGGTGACACAGAACCCGAGGGGGATGCGGAAGGCCCGCCACAGCTGCCGGGGCGCGACCCCGGCCGGGCCCAGCAGGACGGCGAGGGAGGCGGCGGCCACGAGAACGGCGCCGGGCCAAGGCGGCAGGCACACGGCCGTCACCGTCAGCCCCAGCCCGAGCACGGCCTTCTCACAGGGATGGCGGCGGCGCCAGCGACTGCTGTGCGCCGCCGCGTCGATCGGGAGCATCGGCGCCTACGGCAGCTTCGCGGCCGGGGCGTCCCCGCTGCCGGGCTCCGCTCCGGGCGCCTCTCCGGCGGCCTCTCCCGGGAGGGCGCCCGCGCGCGCCGCGGCCCGCTCCTCACCCTGCCTGCGTCCTCTGCGCAGGCCGAAGTAGTACGCCAGCACCCCCGCGCCGAGCGCGGCCTGGAGTGCGAACAGCGCCGACTCGATCTCGGCCGACGGCGGCTCGTACAGCGGGGAGAACCACGGCTCGTAGTCCGGCTCCAGCTCCGTGATCGCCGTCTCCGCCTGCGCGTCGGAGCCGGTGAACGGCTCCTCCCTGTGGTCGCCGAGCCCCAGTACGAGCGGCAGGACGGCCAGCGCCGCCACGGCCAGCAACAGCAGCGTATTGATCCTCGCGTTACGGCTCATCGGACCACGGCCTCCTTCCTCGCGCCCGGGACCAGGACGCCGAGACGGGCCAGGTCGCCCTTGCTGGACTGGCTGAGCAGTCGCATCACCAGCACGGTGAGCAGCCCCTCGCTCACCGCGAGCGGGATCTGCGTGAGCGCGAAGATGCCGCCGAACTTGGCGAGCGCGCCCGCGAATCCGCTGCTCGGGTCGGGGAAGGCCAGCGCGAGCTGCACGCTGGTGACGCAGTACGTCGACAGGTCGGCGACGAACGCGCCGAAGAACACGGCGACCATCAGCGGGACACCCGACCGCCGCAGCAGCCGGTAGACCCCGTAACCGGCCCATGGACCGACGATCGCCATGGAGAACACGTTGGCGCCGAGCGTGGTGAGACCGCCGTGCGCCAGCAACAGGGCCTGGAACAGCAGGGTGATCGTGCCGAGCACCGCCATGATCGGCGGACGGAACAGGATCGCGCCCAGCCCGGTGCCGGTCGGATGGGAGCAGCTGCCGGTCACCGACGGGATCTTCAGGGCGGACAGCACGAAGGTGAAGGCGCCGGAGGCGCCGAGCAGCAGGGTGGACTCGGGGTGGGCCTTGACCTCGCGCGTCAGGGCACGTACACCGTGGACGACGAACGGGGCGGCCGCGACGCCCCAGGCGGCGGCGTGCAACGGGGGCAGGTACCCCTCGGCTATATGCATGGTCGGGAGACCCTCTCCAGCACCTCGTGGATGGACAACGCGCCCCGGCCGGTCTCCTGGCTGACGGGTCATGCCGCCCGTGACTCCGCCTTCCCAGGCACCGCGCTCTCGCGCGGTGGCCCAGTGACTTCCCCTGAGGGGTGGAGCCGGACTTCCCGATCACAGTGGCGAGGGCCGCACCGGTACCGCACCGGTTTCCCGAACACCAAGGCTCCGTGACAGTAGTGCGCCGACCAGCGACATCACAAGCCGCGCACGGGTGCACCGGCCCGCGGCCGGGTGAGCCGTTCGCCACACCCGGCCGCACGCACCGCTCCCGTCACTCCTTGCGGTACCCGTACGCCTCCGAGGCCGCCGCCTCCACGGCGTCCAGGTCGCCCCCGGCCGACGCGGTCACCACCGCGGCCACCGCGCCCTCCACGAACGGGGCATCCACGAGCCGGGTGCCGTCGGGAAGTTCGTCGCCCTCGGCGAGAAGGGCCTTCACCGTGAGCACGGCGCTGCCCAGATCGACCAGCACGGCCACGCCCGCGCCGCGGTCCACCTCCGCCGCCGCGGCGGAGACCAGCTCGGAGCTGGTGCCGAGACCGCCGTCCGGCGTGCCGCCCGCCGCGGCGACCGGCGCGAGTTCCCCGCCGCCCGCGAGCCCGCGCGCCAGCGCGGCGACCGAGCGCGCCACGTCCGCGCTGTGCGACACCAGCACGATCCCGACCCGCTGGGCGGTGTCGCTCATACGGCCGCCTCCGCCGTCTCGGCGAGCGTGGCCACCAGCAGCGCCGACGACGTCGCCCCCGGGTCCTGGTGCCCGATGCTGCGCTCGCCGAGATAGCTGGCCCTGCCCTTGCGCGCCTGCAACGGCACCGTCGCCAGCGCCCCCTGCTCGGCCGCCTCCCGGGCCGCGGCGAACGACTCCGTGCTGTCGCCGAGCGCCGCCACCGCGGGCTCCAGGGCGTCCAGCATCGTCTTGTCGCCCGCCTTCGCCCCGCCCAGCTGCGCCACGGCCTCGACGCCCGCCCGCAGCGCCTCGGCCAGCTGCCCCGCGCTCACCTCGGCGTCGTCGCCGAGGGCCTTGCCGGCACGGCGCAGCAGCGTCCCGTACAGCGGTCCGGAGGCCCCGCCGACCGTCGAGATCAACTGCCGTCCCGCCAGGACCAGTACGGCTCCGGGCGCGGTCGGCGGCTCCTTGTCCAGGGCCGCGACGACGGCCGCGAACCCGCGCTGGAGATTGGTGCCGTGATCGGCGTCACCGATCGCGGAATCCAGCTCGGTCAGACGGTCGGCCTCACGGTTCACGGCCGCGGCGGCGGCCGTGAGCCAGCGTCGGAAGAATGCGGCGTCGAGCACGGGATCTCCTCGGTTCGGATGATCGGTTCGGGAGGGGGCGGGGCGAGGCTCAGCGTCCCCACCGCAGGGCGGGCGTCTGCACCGGCGCGTCCCACAACCGCAGCAGCTCCTCGTCCACCTGGCACAGCGTCACCGAGCAGCCGGCCATGTCGAGCGAGGTCACGTAGTTGCCGACGAGCGTGCGGGCCACCGCCACGTCGCGCTCGGTCAGCACCCGCTGCACCTCGGCGTTGAACCCGTACAGCTCCAGCAGGGGGGTGCCGCCCATTCCGTTGACGAGGGCGATGACCGGGCCGGTGGGGCGCAGGTCGTCGAGGACCGCTCCCACGGCGAAGTCCGCGATCTCCCGCGCGGTCATCATCGCCCGCCGCTCGCGGCCCGGCTCGCCGTGGATGCCGACGCCCAACTCCAGCTCGCCCGGGGGCAGGTCGAAGGTGGGCCCGCCCTTGGCGGGAGTGCTGCAGGCGCTGAGCGCGACGCCGAAACTGCGGGAGGACGCGTTCACCTGGCGGGCGAGGGACTCGACCCGCTCCAGCGGGGCGCCCTCCTCGGCGGCGGCGCCCGCGATCTTCTCCACGAACAGGGTCGCACCGGTGCCGCGCCGGCCCGCCGTGTACAGGCTGTCCGTCACGGCGACGTCGTCGTCGACCAGCACGGTGGCGAGCCGAACGCCCTCGTCCTCGGCGAGCTCCGCGGCCATCTGGAAGTTGAGCACGTCGCCGGTGTAGTTCTTCACGACGAACAGCACCCCCGCACCGCTCTCGACAGCGGCGGCGGCCTTCACCATCTGGTCCGGCACGGGACTGGTGAACACCTCGCCCGGACAGGCTCCGTCCAGCATCCCGGGCCCGACGAACCCGCCGTGCAGCGGCTCGTGCCCCGACCCGCCCCCGGAGACGAGCGCGACCTTGCCGGCGACCGGTGCGTCCCGCCGGACGATCACGCGGTTGTCCACGTCGACATTGAGGTCGGGATACGCGGCGGCCATCCCGCGCAGCGCATCCGCGACGACGGTCTCCGGGACGTTGATGAGCATTCTCAACGGTTCCTCCTGGGGGAGTTCCAGCTAGGGCCCTGAGCAGGTTTTACCTGGTCAGCAGGTAGGTAGGCGGCGGTGGCTCTTGGCGGCCGGTGGCGACGTCCGTCGGTGTCCGGCGGGGCTGCTGACTCGATGCTGACTTTCCTGACTGCCCGTCAGGCACGTTTCCGTCTCTGTTGTCGCTCTTGATGGCTGCCGCACCCAGTATCGAAGAGACGCGCTTGAAGGGGAAACGACGCGTCGATTGCCGACCGACGTATCCGCGCCGTTCCCCTGGATGCGGGCCTCCGTGTTCGCGCCGGGATCCCGGGGTTGTCGGGGACGGCCGCAGGGTAACTGTCCAGAAATTCGTGAATTCAGAATTCCATGTACTCTCGGCGTGTGCTGCCTGTTGCTCCCGACATCGAGGTGCTGGTGCGGTTCGGCCGTGCGCTCGCCGACCCGATCCGTTGCCGGCTCCTGCTCGCCCTGCGCGAGGCACCCGCCTACCCGTCCGACCTCGCGGACGCCCTCGGCATCTCCCGAACCCGGCTGTCGAACCACCTGGCGTGCCTGCGGGACTGCGGCCTGGTCGTCACCGTGCCCGACGGCCGCCGCACGCGGTACGAACTGGCCGACGAGCGCCTCGGGCATGTGCTCGACGACCTGCGCACCGCCGTGGTCGCCGTCGAGTCCGACCGCACATGCGCCGAGGCGGACGAGAAGGGCTGCTGCTGATGACCGTGATGTCCCTCGGGCCGTCCCCGGCCCGCCGCGGCGCCTGGCGGGGCAAGGGCTGCCGCGCGGCCCCCGCCGCCGTGACAGCACCTGCGGACGGCGAGGTGGCCGGAGACGCATGCGGCTGCCGTCCCGGCTTTGCCTGCTGCGCCCCGGTGAAGGAGGCCCGGCGATGAACGGATGGGCCTGGACGGCGCTGGTCCTGTACCTCGGCTGGATGGTGACGGCCTTCGGTATCCGTGCGGTCGTACAGCGCCGTCGTACCGGCGACGCCGGCTTCCGCGGCACCTCCGGCCGCCCTGGTTCAGCCTCCTGGTGGGCCGGCGTTCTGTTCGTCGCCGCCCTGATCGGGGGCGGGACCGCACCCGTGGCCGCACTCGCCGGCCTCCGCGAACTGCCGGGCACCGACAGTCCGGTCCTGCACTGGACGGGACTGGCCATCACCCTGGCCGGGACGGCACTCACTCTGGCGGCCCAAACAGATATGGGCGCCTCCTGGCGCGTGGGCGTGGACGACAACGAGCACACAGCCCTGGTCACCGCCGGCCTGTTCGCGCACGTGCGCAACCCGGTCTTCACCGCCATGGCCGTCACCGCAACCGGTCTCGTGCTGATGGTGCCCAATCCCGTCGCGGTCCTTGCGCTGGCGGCCCTGGTGGCCGCGGTCCAACTCCAGGTCCGCGTCGTCGAGGAGCCGTATCTGGCCGACCTGCACGGAGGCGGGTACGCCGTCTACACGGCCCGAGTCGGACGCTTTGTGCCGGGTATCGGCAGACAAAGGGCCTGAACCGCTTCCTCCCGTCCAGGGCTCTTGCCGTCCGCGCACCGGATTCCGGCCAAACGCGGGCCGTGGGGGACTTGGTGGCGGGCGGACGGCAAGGCGAGTGGTTAAGATCACGGCATGGTCACGGCTCGGTCGACTTCCCGCATGCCGCGGGCCCGCTCCTCTGCGGGTCCGCTGCGCCTGCTGTGGGTGGCGATCACGCTCTTCGCCTTCGTGTACGCGCACGGCGTGAGCATGGACGGGATCACCGGTCACCTCGACAGAGCGGCTGTGTCCGCATCGAACGGCATCGACCGGCATGCGGCTCCCCACGGACCGATGGACCATCACGGGGGCGAACACGGCCCCTCGCACGCGGCTCAGGAGTGTGTGCCGGGCCAGCCCGAGCAGACGCCCGTTCCGGCAGCTCCGCGTGCCTGCACACCTATCGAGCAAGGGACGGCCGTTCTGGGCCGCCCTGCCTCGGGTGACTTCGGTGACGCCCCCTCGGCCCGACCTCTGCCCAGTACGGCGATAAGAGCCACAGTTCTTCAGATCTAGGATCCGCGCGGCTTTCCCGTCGTCCCCGTGACGCCTTCTCATCCGTGTTCCTGAGGCGTGACGAGGTCGGCCATTGCCGTGAGCGGCACCGGCTCCCGAGACCGCCGGTGCGACGAACCTCTGCGGCTATGTCCCGAACCTGCCCCATTCCCTGCCCACCGTCCGACGCGCCCTTGGCGTCCGACGGCCGCCTGCGGAGGAACCGTGCGTTCGCCCTTCCGTGTCCCGTCACACCCGCATGCCGTCCACCGCCGACCGCGGCTGCTCGTCCTGCTTCTGAGCGTGCTGCTGCTGACCGCGCCCGACTGTTCTCGATCGGCGCATGCGGCTGGTCACGATCACAGCGCAGCCTCCGTGGCCTCGGCTGTCGCGTCGGCCTCCTTGGCGAAATCACCGCCGCCCCGTGCCGTGACGCCGGGTGATTCGTCGTGCTCGTCCTCCGGTTCCGGGCCGCAGGGAGCAGCCCGCCCGCAATCACGCACCCAGCCGACCGACATCACGAAGCCGGCGCCTTTGGCGACGGTGACGCGGGCCGCGGCGCACCACGAGGCGCCCCGTCCTGTGCCGTCGGGCACCGAAAGAGCTGTGCCAGGGCGCTCGACTCTGTGCGCCTTGTGCCAGTGGCGGACATAGGCCACGTCTTCAGCCGCAGCGCGCGTGCCCGGTGGCGGCCGAGGAACGCCTCCGGGCCTGCGTGACGCGCGAAAGCCAGGCCGCCACACACTTCATGAAAGGCGAGAGCCATCTCATGCACTCTTCCGATACGACACACCTCACCAGGCCCGGCCACGCCGCACTCTCCGGCCTGGTCGGCAACACACCCTTGCTCCGCGTAGGTGAGCCCTTCGCCCACGAAGGCAGGGGATTCTGGGCGAAGCTGGAAGGCTTCAATCCCGGTGGCATCAAGGACCGGCCGGGTCTGCACATGGTCGAACGTGCCCGAGCCCGGGGCGAATTGAAGGCGGGCGCACGCATCATCGAGTCCACCAGCGGGACCTTGGGCCTGGGGCTCGCCCTCGCCGGAATGGTGTACGGCCATCCGGTCACCCTGGTCACCGACCCCGGCCTGGAGATGTCGATGACCCGCCTGCTCACCGCCTACGGCGCCCAGGTCAACGTCGTCTCCGAGCCGCATCCGACCGGCGGCTGGCAGCAGGCACGACGCGACCGCGTCGCCCAGCTGATGCTGCAGCACCCGCATTCCTGGTGCCCGGACCAGTACAACAACCCCGACAACACCGCCGCCTACACCCCGCTGGCCCTGGAGCTCGCCACCGAGCTCGGACACATCGACGTGCTGGTGTGCAGCGTCGGCACCGGGGGACACTCGGCGGGCGTCTCCCGTGTCCTGCAGCAGCTCTACCCGGAGCTGAAGCTCGTGGGCGTGGACACCATCGGATCCACGATCTTCGGCCAGCCGGCTCGGCCCCGGCTCATGCGGGGGCTCGGCTCCAGCATCTATCCGCGCAACGTCGCCTACGGCAACTTCACCGAGGTGCACTGGGTCGCCCCGGCCGAAGCGGTGTGGGCCTGCCGGCAACTCGCCGCGTCCCACTACGCCACCGGCGGATGGAGCGTCGGCGCCGTCGCCCTGGTCGCCGGATGGCTCGCCCGGTCCCTGCCCGCGGACACCCGGATCGCCGCGATCTTCCCCGACGGGCCGCAACGGTATCTCGGCACCGTGTACGACGACGACTACTGCGCTGCCCACGGCCTTCTCGACTCCCCGCCGGCGCAGGAACCGGAGGTGATCGGGCGCCTCGACGAGAAGGAGGTGACGAGGTGGACCCGCTGCACCGCAGTGGTCGATCCCCTCGCGCTGGTTCAGGACGAAGTCACGGGCGAGAAGCCTGGAAGCATCGACGCCGAGGGGGACCGGTGAAGGGCACCATCGCGCAGGTCCGTACGTACGAACGCAGCGTCCAGTTGTTGATGGTGAACCAGTTCACCATCAACCTCGGTTTCTACATGCTGATGCCCTACCTCGCCGCTCACCTGGCAGGACCGCTCGGCCTGGCAGGCTGGCTGGTCGGGTTGATCCTCGGGGTGCGCAACTTCAGTCAGCAGGGCATGTTCCTGGTCGGCGGCACCATGGCGGACCGCTTCGGGTACAAGCCCATGATCATCGCCGGACTCGCCCTGCGCATCGTCGGGTTCGCGACCCTCGGGCTGGTCGACAGCGTTCCCGCACTGATCGCGGCGTCCGCAGCGACGGGTCTCGCGGGAGCCCTGTTCAACCCGGCCTCCCGCGCCTACCTCGCCGTGGACGCGGGAGAACGCCGGGTCGAGGCGTTCGCGCTCTTCAACGTCTTCTACCAGGCGGGCATCCTGCTCGGCCCGCTGGTCGGCATGGTGCTGACGGGCATCGACTTCCGCGTCACGTGCCTCACCGCGGCGGCTGTCTTCGCCGTCCTGGCCATGGTGCAGGTGCGCGCCTTGCCCGCCCGCCGGGCTGAGGGCGGAACCGGCACCGGGGAACGGCAGACGAGTGTTCTGGCCCAGTGGCGGAGCATCGTCGCCAACCGGCCCTTCCTGCTGTTCTCCCTCGCCATGGTCGGCTCGTACGTGATGACCTTCCAGGTCTATCTCGCCCTGCCGTTGGAGGTGCGTCGCCTCGGAGGTGAGGGCGAGTTCGGCACGGCGGCAGTCGCGGCGCTGTTCGCGGTCTCGGGGCTCAGCACCATCGTCGGCCAGACGAGGGTGACGGCCTGGTGCAAGGCCCGTCTGGAACCGGCGCATGCGCTCACATGGGGCTTGCTGGCCATGGGAGTTGCCTTCGTGCCCCTGCTGGCGGCGACGGCTGTACCCGTACCGGACGAGGGGCTCGGGCTGTGGCTGATGGCGGCGGTGCCCCCCACCCTGTCGGCCCTGCTGCTGGCCCTCGGCACGATGATCGCGTACCCCTTCGAGATGGACACCATCGTCCGCCTCTCCGGGAACCGCCTCGTCGCGACCCACTACGGGCTCTACAACACGGTCTGCGGTGTCGGCATCACCATCGGGAACCTCCTCACGGGAGCTGCTCTGGACGCTGCCCGTACCGCCGGCCTGCCCGCCCTGCCCTGGGCTGCGCTGTTCCTGCTCGGCCTGGCGTGTGCCGCGGCGGTGTACGGGATGCACCGCACCGGTCGACTGGCTCCGCCTGCCTCCGTGTGTCGGCGTGAACCGGCGGTGGCGTGAACGGTGGTGTCTGCCTGAAGCCTCTCCGGCTTCCGCGAGTCGGCTCGGCGCGACTCCTCGAGAGGCCATCGCTCTCCCGTTGGTTCCGAGGATCGGGCGGCCCTCTTCTGTCCAGGTCCTCGGCTACGGCGCCTTCGCATCGTGTTTCGTCAAGGACGTCCCGCAGAGCTGGTGCCACCATCGGCAGTCCGGCCGGTCGGAAAACGGGTGCGGACTGTCAGTGCGGTGGTGTGTGATCGGAAGTATGGCGATGGTGTTGGGCAAACCGGGAGTCGACGGGCTGAGCGAGGCTGTGGGCGTGCTGCGGGAGTGGCAGTACGACGGGGCTCCGATGCAACTGCATCCCGGGGACCTGGGCTGGTTCTGGCGGTTGGGCGCGGAAGCGACTGCCGCGGCGGTCAGGACGTGGAGCCGGGACGGACAGATCCTCGCCGTCGGGCTGCTGGACGGTCCCGGTCTGTTGCGGCTGACGATCGCGCCAGACGCTCAGCGGGACGAGGAGCTGGCGCAGCAATTGGTTGAGGACGTGACCGTGCCGGAGCGCGGTGTGCTGCCCGAGGGGAAGGCGAACATCGAGGCGCCGATGGGTGCACTGGTCCACGATCTGCTGTTCGAGGACGGCTGGAACGCCGACGAGCCGTGGACGCCCCTGCGCCGCGACCTCACCAAGCCGGTGAAGGACCCAGGCCTGCGGATCGAGGTGGTCGGGCCGGAGCAGGCGCACGTACGGACCGCCGTACAGCGGGCGGCGTTCGACGGGTCGAGGTTCACGGACGAGCGCTGGCACGCGATGGCGGCCGGATTGCCGTACGCCGACGCCCGGTGTCTGGTCGCGTACGACGACCAGGGCAACGCGGTGGCGGCGGTGACGGTGTGGTCGGCCGGTCCGGGTAGGCCCGGGTTGATCGAACCGATGGGCGTGCACCGGGAACATCGCCGCCACGGCTACGGCGAGGCGATCACCGTCGCCGCGGCGGCCGCACTCCAGGAGCTGGGCTCGTCGAGCGCGATCGTCTGCACCCCGAGCTCCAATGTCGGCGCCGTCGCCACCTACACGTCAGCCGGCTTCCAGCAACGCCCCGAGGTCCGGGACCGATACCGGGACGCCCAGGCGTGTTCGAGAAGTCGGTGACCCGTGGCTTCGAAGCGGACCGCGAGTGGTTTCAGGGCCCGATCTCGAACTCAGGCGGCTCCAGGCTGTTCAGGCATCCGGTCTTCGGCGCCGCCGGGGTGTCGAAGAACGAGACGGTGATCTCCTGGGCGCACTTCGACGAGGCGAACACCACATGCGGCTCGTAGGGGACCGTGACGACCTTGGCCCGGCTCAGCGTACGGGCGACATACGGACCGTTGGCCGCCCCGGTCTGGGCGTCGAACCCGCCCGACAGGGCGAGGGTGGGGATGTCGCCGCGCGTGACGTCCCGGATCGTGCGCGGCGCCGCGGGGACCTTCCAGACGTCGCAGTCCGGACGGAGGAAGGTGAGCTGCGGAGCCTGGGCCAGCACCGAGCGGGGGAACGACGGGAACGCTTCCTGTCCGGCCTGGAGCGTCTCTTCCTGACTCTCGTACGGCGTCCACTCGCTGCAGAAGACGCCGTAGGCGAGACCGTGCGAAACCCTTCCCATGGCCTGGGGGCTGACCTTGCCGCCCGCCCACTGCTGGGCGATCCGCTGCGGCTTGCCGTGCGCCAGCTCGTCGAGGGCGCGGGGTACCTGGGGCGCCACGTGGGTGGCGGAGGTCATCCAGTTCACCAGCGCTCCGCCGTCCAGCACGACCTTCACCGGCTTCGGGGTGCCGGGGAGCTTGACGGTGGTCGTGACCGGATGGGCTTCGAGGTCACGGACGAGCCGGTCGAAGGTGGCCGACAGGTTCGGATAGCGCCGATTGCACGCCGGCTGCTCCGCGCAGGCCTTGAACAGGCCGTCGAAGCCCTGCCGGGCGCTGCTCCAGGTCAGGGCCGACCCGGCTCTGGACGGCGGCAGTATGCCGTCGATGCCCACCGAGCGGAGCCCCTCGGGGTGCAGGCGCATGTAGACCAGTGCCAGGTGGGTGCCGTAGGAGATGCCGAACACGTTCCACTGCTCGATACCCAGTGCGGTGCGCAGATCCGCGTAGTCGGCGGCGCTCTCGGTGTCGTTGTAGGCACTGAGGTCGACCCCGCGGTCCGCCAGCTTCTCGCGGCAGGCCTTGGTGGCCTCGACGTGCAGGCGCTCGGTGGAGGGAGCGCCGTAGACGAGGCCGACCGCGCGTGCGTTGAACTGGTCGAT
Organism: Streptomyces sp. NPDC002867; assembly: GCF_053591895.1. Lineage (NCBI taxonomy): Bacteria > Bacillati > Actinomycetota > Actinomycetes > Kitasatosporales > Streptomycetaceae > Streptomyces > Streptomyces sp. NPDC002867. The sequence goes on from NZ_JBSFUR010000003.1 coordinate 22,631, forward strand.
GTCGGGGCACAGGAGCGCCGGGTCGGCCGAGTACGTACCGCGCTGGGACATGAAGATCACGTCACGGTCGCGGTTCAGGCCGCCGTCGATCGCCATCTGCGCCTCCCCCACCGCGTCGTCTCCGGGTCCGCCCGCGAACCACACGATGGGGTCGGGTTTCGGTGTGTCGGCCGCGGCGGGCACGATCGCGACACCGAGTTTGATCGTTCGACTGCTGGGTTCGGCGCGGTTCTCGGGCACGGTGAGCGTTCCGCAGCGGGCTTCTTTGAGCGCCTCGATCGGTTCCGGCGTCTTCGGGCAGGGGCCCGGTTCGAAGCCGGCGTCGCCCACCGTCCGAGCGGCCGTGCCGATCGGCGTTCCGGTGCCGGTGCCGGTGCCGGTGCGGGGCTGCGCCTGAGCGGGCGCTGCGAGCAGGCCGGTGATGAGGATACCGGTCGCCATGCCGGCCGAAGTGGCCTGGAGTCGTCGTACGGTACGGCGACGACTGGGGGCTCGGTGGCGTGACATCTGCCCTCCCGGTCATTTCGGGATGATCGTGAACGGTTTGGGCTCAAGGCCGTCCACGCAACCGGTGTCGGGCGCGGTCGGGCGAGCGAGGAACGAGGCCAGCACGCGTTGCGCGCAAGGCGACTGCGGGACCACCCAGTGGCCGATTCCCGGGACCTGCACGGCGGTCGAGCGGGACAGGTTACGGGCCACGTCCCGCGCCCAACTCGCCCCGGTCTTCATGTCGAACGTGCCGGAGACCACGAGCGCCGGCACCGCGCTGGCCGTGGCCACCCGCTGGACGGACGCGCGATCCGGAACGTTCCAGACCCGGCACGCCGCGTACTGGAAGGGAAGCTGCGGCGGCTGGGCCAGGACCGTGTCCGGCCACCCCGGGAAGGCCCGGCGCCCTGCGTTCAGCACGTCGGATTCCGAGTACCCCGGCGCCCACTCGCTGCACGCCACCGACTCCGTCAGGCCGTGCGCGAACGCGCCGACGTTCTGGACGGAGCCGGCCGCGCGGGCCTGCGCGAAGCGCTCCGGGCGTCCGTCGCTGAGTTCCTCGAGCGCCGCCGGGACGTCCTTGGCCGGGACGGCGTTGCCGACCACCAGGTTCAGCAGCGCGCCCCCGTCGAGGACGACCTTGACCGGCTTTCCTCCGCTCGGCGGCGGGACGTTCAGCGTCAGGGGCTGTGCCTCCAGCCTGCGCACCTGCGACGTCAGCAGACGGGGGAGGTCCGGGTACAGGTCCTTGCAGCGGGGCTCCGCCGCGCACGCCTCGAAGATGTTGCGGATCCCCTCCTGGGCGCTGCTCCATGTCCACGGCAGGGTCGCGGTCTGGGGAGGTGTGAGCGAGTCGAGCGCCACGGCGCGGATTCCCCCGGGGTGCCTGCGCAGGTACGTGAGGGCCAGGTCGGTGCCGTAGGAGTACGCGTAGACGTTCCACCGGGGGATGCCCAGCGCCTTGCGCAGGTCGGCGAAGTCGGCGGCGTTCTCAGTGGTGTTGTAGGCACTCAGGTCGATGCCGTCGGCCGCCAAGCGGTCCCGGCACTCCTTCACCGCCTTCAGCAGGCGCTGTTCCGTCGGCTCTGCGTCATAGCGCAGGCCCACGGCCTGCGCGTTGAACCGGTCGACCTCCGGGCAGGCGAGGTTCGGCTGCGAGTAGAGGTTTCCGCGCTGGGCCATGATGATCAGCTCGCGGTCCTTGTTCAGGCCGGAGTCGATGAGGAAGGGGATGTCGTCGATCGCGTCGGCACCGGGGCCGCCCGCCATGAAGACCACAGGATCCTGTGTGGCCTTCGCCGGGGTGGCAGCCGGAATGGCCGCCACGGCCAGCTTGATGGTCCGGCCGCCGGGGCGGGAGCGGTTCTCGGGGACCTCGAGGAAGCCGCACCGTGCGCCGCTCAGCGCGGCGATGGGCTCGGGCGGCTTCGGACAGGGGCCGGGCACGAACCGGGACGGGGCCGCCGCGCCGGGCCCCGCGGACTGGGCGGGTGGTGACGCGGCGCTGCTGGGTGTGGGGCCGATTGCTGCCAGGCAGACCAGAGCGGCCGCGGCAGTCATCGCGTGGATGCTGTGTGGCATGTGATCTCGTTCCTCTGCCGACATCGGCGGCGGCCCTGCCGGCCCAGGGCCCAGCGGTTTGGGCGGAACGCGCGTTTTCGACGCTACCGGGCGGCGCGTTCGCGCGCACGCGGAGCGGTCGCAACCCATGGCCCGGGCCGTCCCCGGCCGTCCGGCATGGTGGGAGGCACGTGGCTCTTCGTGGTCGGTGCGCCACGGGACCGGCCGATGGCTCGACCCTTGCCGGGGGAAGCCCAGCACCTGGGCTTTCGAGTACGACAGGCGAAGGGCGCACAGGCGGCAGGTCACCAGCTCGCCGGCCCACCGACACCGTCACCTTCCCGAAGCCCATGTCCCGTCGGGCCGGCCTTGTCCCGTCAGGCCGCGGTCAGACCCAGGTCCTCGGCGAGCCGGCCCCGGTGCCACGCCGGTGGGCCGAACAGCTGGGCCGAGCCGTGTGCGCGCTTGAAGTAGCGGTGGGCATCGTGCTCCCAGGTGATACCGATGCCGCCGTGCAGCTGGATCGTCTCGCCCGCCACCGCCGAAAACGCCTCCGAGCAGGCAGATTTGGCGACCGCCGCGCAGCGTGGCAACTCCGAAGAGCCGGCGGCGGCCGCGAAAGCCGCGCCGAGCGCGGCCGACCGCGCCGATTCCACCAGCACGTACGCGTCCGCCAGCCGGTGCTTGAGCGCCTGGAAGGAGCCGATCGGCCGGCCGAACTGCCTGCGCTCCTTGGCGTAGGCGACCGTGAGCTCCAGGCAGTGCTCGGCCGCGCCGGCCTGCTCGGCGGCGAGCGCCGTGCAGGCCAGGTCCAGTACGTGCCAGAGGACTCGGCCGCCGTCGCCCTCCGCGCCGATGAGCCGGCCCTCGGCCCCGTCGAGCACGATGCGCGCCTGCGTCCGGGTCTGATCCATGGTGACCACCGCGTCGCGGCGCACCCCCGCGCCGTCGACGGGCACCTGGAAGAGGGAGACACCCGCCCCCGTTCGGGCCGCCACGAGCAGCACATCGGCCTCGGTCCCGTGCAGCACGAACTCCTTGGTCCCGCCGAGCCGCCAGGCGCCACCCGGGCCGCGGGCGGCGTCGGCCCGGACGGCCGCCGGGTCCCAGGAACCGTGTTCGGCCCACGCCAGGGCCCCCACCGTCCGGCCCTCGGCGAGCCCCGGCAGCAGTTGCGCGCATGCCCTCGTGTCGCCGGAGGCGAGCAGGGCCTGCACCGCGAGCACCGCAGAGCCGAGGTAGGGGACGGGGCTCAGGTTCCGGCCCAACTCCTCCATGACGACGTGGACTTCGCGTGCCCCGCAGCCCGCACCGCCGTACTCCTCGGGGACGGCGAGCCCGGCGACGCCGATCTGCTCGGTCAACGGCAGCCAGGCCGCCGCACCCTCGTGACGTGAGAGCGATGCCCGCACGGCGGACCGCAGTTCCTTCTGTTCTTCCGTCGGCCTCACCTGCCGGCTCCCTTCTGCGCCGCTCGGTCCGGATCGGGTTCAGGGAGCCAGCACGCGGGCGCGGCAGGCGGCCGGTGTGCCCCAGGCGGATCGCAGCGCGCGGGCCTTGCGGATCCACAGGGAGAGGTCGAACTCCTCGGTGTAACCGAGGGCGCCGTGGAACTGCAGGGCGGTACGGGCAGCGGCGCAGGCGGCCTCGCACGCCGCGACCTTCGCCGCCGCGATCTCGCGGCCGGACGCCGGATCCTTCGCGGCCAGGGCCACGGCCGCGGCCTGGATCAGGGGCTGGGCGAACTCCAGGGCGATCAGCATGTCGGCCAGCCGGTGCTTCATCGTCTGGAACGAGCCGATGGCCACCCCGAACTGGGTGCGCTGCCGGGCGTATTCGACGGTTCGTACGAGCAGGGTGCGGCCCAGACCGAGCGCCTGGGCAGCCGTCGCCAGCGCCGCGACGTCGGCGGCGTGCGCGGCCGCGGCGGCCACGTCCGGCCCCCGCGCCAGGACGGTTCCGCCGAGCGGGCGGGCCGGCCGGCGCGCCGGGTCGGCGGACGGCTGGACGGGCCCGGCCGCCCCTGCCAGGCGTACGGTGTCGCCGTCCACGACGAAGACCGCGTCGGCGGCGTGGGCGTCCAGGGCGTACGGGCTGTCGTCGGAGAGCAGACACAGCGAGGCGGCCGTCTTGCCGGACGCGATGCCCGGCAGCCATGCGGCGGCCGCCGCGTCGTCCCCCAGACGGTCCAGGAATGCCGCCGCGGCCACCGTCTCCACCAGCGGGCCCGGCACCGCGTGGCGGCCCAATTCCGTGAAGACGACGGTGAGTTCGACGGGGAGCGGGCCGAGGCCGTCGTGCTGCTCCGGCACGGCGAGGGCGAAGACGCCGGCCTCGGCCAGCTTCGCCCACACGTCGCGGCCGGGTGCCGTGTCCCCGGCGGCCCAGGCCCGTACGACGGCGGGGGTGCCGACCGCCGCGAGCATGCCGTCCAGGGAGCGGGCGAACGCCTGCTGCTCGTCGTCGAGGAGGAACCGCATCACCGGCGTCCCTTCGGCAGGCCGAGCAGCCGCTCGGCGATGATGTCGCGCTGGATCTCGTTGGTACCGGCGTAGATGGGGCCGGCGAGCGAGAAGGTGTACCCCTCGGCCCAGCTCCCGTGCGCGGGCGCATCCCCGGCCGTGTCCGACAGTTCGCCGTACGGGCCCAGCAGGTCCAGCGCGGTCTCGTGGAGGGCGATGTCCAGTTCGGACCAGAAGACCTTGTTGAGGCTCGACTCGGCGCCGATCACTCCTCCGGCGGCGATCCGCGAGGCGCCCGCGTAGGTGAAGAGCTGGTACGCGCGGGCGCCGACGACCGCGTCGGCGACCCGGTCGCGCAGGGCGGTGTCGCTCGGGTCCGCGGCCGAGCGCCACAGCGCTGTCAGGCGGTCGGCCGCCGCGGTGAACCGTCCGGGGCTGCGCAGCGTCAGCCCGCGCTCGCTGCCCGCGGTGCTCATCGCGACCCGCCAGCCCTGGCCCGGTTCGCCGATCACGTCCTCGTCCGGGACGAAGACGTTGTCGAGGAAGAGTTCGGCGAAGGCGGGCTTGCCGTCGAGCCGGCCGATGGGGCGCACGGTCACCCCGTCCGCGTCCAGCGGGAACATGAGGTACGTCAGGCCGCGATGGGGCTTGGCCGCGTTCGTGTCGCCCCGGTCGCTTCGGAAGAGGCCGAACGCGCGGTCGGCAAAGGCCGCCCGGGACGACCAGGTCTTCTGGCCGCTCAAGAGCCAGCCGCCGTCGGTCCGTACAGCAGTGGAGCGCAGGCTTGCGAGGTCCGAGCCGGACTCCGGCTCGGACCAGGCCTGGGCCCAGATCACCTCGCCGCTCGCCATCGGCGGCAGGATCCGGGCCAGTTGCTCGGCCGTGCCGTGCTCCAGGAGGGTGGGGGCGAGGAGATGGATGCCGTTCTGGCTGACCCGGCCGGGTGCGCCGGCGGCGTAGTACTCCTCCTCGAAGATCAGCCACTCGAGGAGTGAGGCCCCCCGGCCGCCGTACTTCTCGGGCCAGGAGACCACCGACCAGCGGTCCGCGGCCAGTGTGCGCTCCCATGCCCGGTGGGCGGCGAAGCCCTCGGCGGTCTCCAGGGAGGGCAGGGGTGCGGGCGGGACACGGGTGGCGAGCCAGGCGCGGGCCTCGGCGCGGAACGCCTCCTCCTCGGCGGTGAAGTCGAGGTCCATCAGGAGGAGGCCTCCTTCATCGCGGGGACGTCCATGCCGCCGAGCGAGTCCTTCGCGGTCTCGGCGTTGTGGGCGTGCGCCAGATGGTGCAGCCCGAAGACCGAGTCCATTCCGGCGTGCATTCCCTGAAGGTCCTCGGCCTGGTTGACGGCCCGCTTGGTCAGCGCCAGTCCCAGGCGCGGCATGTCGGCGATCCGGGTGGCCAACTCCATGGTGCGGTCGGCCAGTTCGGCGCGGGGCACGACCCGGTTGACCATCCCGACCTCGTACGCGCGCTGCGCGCTCATCCGGTCGCCGGTGTAGAGGAACTCCTTGGCGATGCGCGGTGGCATCACCCACGGATGGGCGAAGTACTCCACGCCCGGGATGCCCATACGCACCACCGGGTCGGCGAAGAACGCGTCCTCGGAGGCGACGATCAGGTCGCAGACCCAGGCGAGCATCAGGCCGCCCGCGACGCACGCGCCCTGCACGGAGGCGATCACCGGCTTGGGCAGGTCACGCCAGCGGCGGCACATGCCCAGGTAGACCTCGGACTCGCGGGCGTAACGGCTCTCCGCGCCCTGCTTGTCCGAGTGGTTCCACCACAGGCCGGCCTTGCGGTCGAACGGCAGATGCGCGTCCCGTTCCGGGGTGCCGATGTCGTGGCCGGCCGAGAAGTGCTTCCCCGCTCCGGCGAGGATCACGACCTTCACCTCGTTGTCGTCGGCCGCGCGGTAGAGGGCCCGGTCCAGGGCGTAGGTCATCGCGGAGTTCTGGGCGTTTCGGTAGTCGGGCCGGTCCATGGTGACCACGGCGACGGCTCCGTGGCGCTCGTATCGGACGGGCTCCGCGGGTGCGGTGCGGGCAGCGGACATCTACCCTCCTTCCCTAACAAGTGTTTGGTAGGTTAACGTACGGACTCTCGGCCGTCGAGAAAGTCGAGTCGCCCATGCGTCGAGAGTCGTCCGGAGCCGCCCATGAGCAGAGTCGAGGAGTTCCGCACCGAGGTCCGCGGCTGGCTGCGGGCCAACCTCACGGGGGAGTTCGCGAGCCTGCGCGGGCGCGGCGGGCCCGGACGGGAGCACGAGGCCTTCGCCGAACGCCTCGCATGGGAGCGGCACATGGCCGCCGCGGGCTGGACCTGCGTCGGCTGGCCGAAGGAGTGCGGCGGCCGCGGCGCCACCCTCGAGCAGCAGGTCGCCTTCCACGAGGAGTACGCCCTCGCGGACGCCCCTGCCCGTGTCAATCACATCGGTGAGCAGCTGCTCGGCCCCACCCTGATCGCCTTCGGTACGCCCGAGCAGCGCGACCGCTTCCTCCCCCGGATCGTCGCGGTCGAGGAGCTGTGGTGCCAGGGGTACAGCGAGCCGGGCGCCGGGTCGGACCTGGCGAATGTACGGACGCGGGCCGAGCTCGACGGCGAGGAGTGGGCGGTCACCGGCCAGAAGATCTGGACGTCACTCGCGCACGAGTCCCACTGGTGCTTCGTCGTCGCCCGCACCGAGACCGGTTCCACCCGCCACCAGGGCCTGTCCTGTCTGCTGGTGCCGCTGGACCAGCCCGGTGTGGAGGTGCGGCCGATCACGCAGCTGACCGGCACCTGCGAGTTCAACGAGGTGTTCTTCGACAGCGCCCGCACCCCGGCGGCGAACATCGTCGGAAGGCCCGGCGAGGGCTGGAAGGTCGCCATGGCCACGCTCGGCTTCGAGCGCGGTGTGTCCACCCTCGGCCAGCAGGTCGGCTTCCGCCGCGAGTTGGAGGCCGTCATCGAGCTGGCCAAGCGCAACGGCGCGGCCGACAGCCCGCTGATCCGCGACCGGATCGCCCGGGCCTGGATCGGTCTGGAGATCATCCGGGGCAATGCGCTGCGGATGCTCGACGGCGTCGCGGCCGGCGCACCGGGCCCCGAGGCGTCCATCGGCAAGATTGTCTGGGCGACCTGGCACCGGGAGCTGGGCGAGCTCGCCATGGACGTCTGCGGCGCCGGCGGAATGCTGGCGGCCGGCGAGCCCTACGACCTCGACGACTTCCAGCGGCTGTTCCTCTTCTCCCGCTCCGACACCATCTACGCCGGATCGAACGAGATCCAGCGCAACATCATCGCCGAGCGCGTACTCGGCCTGCCCAAGGAGGTTCGCCCATGACCGCGGCCCCGCCGCCGTACGTACCGGGCCACCGCCTGCTCGCCGGCCGTACCGCCGTCGTCACCGCCGCTGCGGGAGCGGGGATCGGCGGCGCGACCGCCAAGCGGCTCCTGGAGGAGGGGGCGAGCGTCGTCGTCTCCGACGCGCACGCCCGCAGGCTGAAGGAGTCCGAGGCGGAGCTGGCCGCCGAGTTCGGTGCGGACCGGGTGACGTCGCTGCCCTGCGACGTGACCGACGAGGCCCAGGTCACGGCACTCTTCGACCTCGCCGAGAAGCGGCACGGACGCCTCGACGTCGTGGTCAACAACGCCGGGCTCGGTGGCACGGCCGATCTCGTCGACATGCCCGACGAGCAGTGGGACAAGGTCCTCGACGTCACCTTGAACGGCACCTTCCGCTGCACCCGCGCCGCTCTGCGCCGCATGAAGGCCGCGGGTGGCGGGGGTGTCATCGTCAACAACGCCTCGGTGATCGGATGGCGGGCGCAGAAGGGCCAGTCGCACTACGCCGCCGCCAAGGCCGGGGTCATGGCGCTCACCCGCTGCGCCGCGCTGGAAGCCGCCGGCTACGGCGTACGCGTCAACGCCGTCTCGCCCAGCCTCGCCATGCATCCGCACCTGGTGAAGGTCACCACCCCCCAACTGCTGGAGGAGCTGACCTCCCGCGAGGCGTTCGGCCGCTACGCCGAGCCGTGGGAAGTGGCCAACGTCATCGTGTTCCTGGCCAGCGGCTACTCCTCGTACATGACCGGAGAGATCCTCTCCGTCAGCAGCCAGCACGCGTGAGGCGAGAACGGCCGCGTGCCGAGAAGCAGCAGGAAGGCCACGATGAGCCCGTCGCCCGAGCGGCGCGAGGAGCTCCTTGCCACGGCGGCCGAGGTGTTCGCCGCACAGGGGTACAACGCCACCACCGTCCGCAGGATCGCGGATACGGCGGGGATGCTCGCGGGCAGCCTCTACCACCACTTCGATTCCAAGGAGTCGATGCTCGACGAGATCCTCTCCACCTTCCTCGACGAGTTGTGGGCCCGGTACGACGCCGTGCTCGCCGCCGCCCTCGGGCCACGGGAGACGATCGAGGCCCTCGTCACCGAGTCCTTCCGGGAGATCGACCGGCACCGCGCCGCGGTCGCCATCTACCAGAAGGAGTCCAAGCACCTGCGGTCCCAGCCGCGTTTCGGCTGTCTCGCCGACTCGCAGCAGAGGTTCGAGAAGGCGTGGCTCGGAACGCTGGAGCGCGGGGTCGCCGAGCGCGTCTTCCGCGCCGACCTCGACGTCCGGCTCACCTACCGCTTCGTGCGCGGCACCGTGTGGGTCGCCGCGTCCTGGTACCGGCCGGGAGGACAGCACAGCCCCGAGGAGATCGCCCGCCAGTACCTGTCGATGGTGCTGGAGGGGATCGCCCTCCGCGCAGGACACTGAAGACATCGGAAAAGGAGTGGCCATGGCCGAGGCATACATCGTCGAAGCGGTCCGTACTCCCGTCGGGAGGCGGAACGGCGGGCTGTCCGCCGTCCACCCGGCCGACCTCGGCGCACACGTGCTCAAGGCGCTGATGACGCGCTCGGGCGCCGACCCGGCGGCCGTCGAGGACGTCGTCTTCGGCTGCCTGGACACCGTCGGTCCCCAGGCCGGCGACATAGCCCGCACCTCGTGGCTCGCCGCGGGGCTGCCGCAGGAGGTGCCCGGCGTGACCGTGGACCGCCAGTGCGGCTCCTCCCAGCAGGCGGTGCACTTCGCCGCGCAGGCGGTGCTGTCCGGCACCAGCGACCTGGTGGTCGCGGGCGGCACCCAGAACATGTCGCAGGTGCCGATAGCCTTCGCGAGCCGCCAGGCCGCCGAGCCGCTCGGACTGACCGAGGGCCCGTACGCCGGCTCCGAGGGCTGGCGGGCCCGCTACGGGGACCGGCCGGTCAACCAGTTCCACGGTGCGGAACTCATCGCCGAGCAGTGGGACATCTCCCGACGCGACATGGAGGAGTTCGCGCTGCGCTCGCACCAGCGGGCGATCCGCGCCATCGACGAGGGGCGCTTCGACCGCGAGGTCGTCCCGTACGGTGACGTGACGACCGACGAGGGCCCGCGCCGCGACACCAGCCTGGAGAGGATGGCCGGCCTGAGGCCGGTCATCGACGGCGGCAGCATCACCGCCGCCTGCTCCTCCCAGGTCTCCGACGGCGCGTCCGCCATGCTGCTGGCGAGCGAACGAGCCGTACGGGAGCACGGGCTGACCCCGCGCGCCCGCATCCACCACATCTCGGTACGCGGCGAGGACCCCATCCGCATGCTGACGGCGCCGATCCCGGCCACGGCGTACGCACTGAAGAAGGCGGGGATGACGCTCGACGACATCGACCTGGTCGAGATCAACGAGGCGTTCGCGTCCGTGGTGCTGGCGTGGCTGAAGGAGACCGGGGCCGACCCGGAGAAAGTCAACGTCAACGGCGGCGCCATCGCCCTCGGCCACCCACTCGGTGCCACCGGCACCAAGCTGATGACCACCCTGTTGCACGAACTGGAGCGCACGGGCGGCCGCTACGGCCTCCAGACGATGTGCGAGGGCGGCGGCCAGGCGAACGTCACGATCATCGAGCGGCTCTGACCTGCCACGGCGCCGTATGGCCCGCCGGTCTCGTCGGCCGGCGGGAGGTACGTGGCGAGGCGCCCGTGTCGCCCCGGGGTCCGAATCCTTCGACGGTCCATCAGCCCGGCGCCGCTACGGGCCCGTCGCTCCAGCGGAAGACGTGGACCGGCCCTGGTGCCACGAGCCCGGGGCGTGTCCCGGTTGCGGAACGGTCCGCGGCCCTTCACTGCGTGGGGAGAAGGGAGCGGAGTGTGGCGTGTGCTTCGGTCATCACGCGGTCGACGAGCTCGGCACAGGACGGGAGATCGTCGATCAGCCCCGCCACCTGGCCGGCGGCCATCACACCGAGGTCGGTGCGGCCCTCGACCATCGAGGCCTTGAGCAGCATGGGAGTGTTGGCGGCCAGCAGCATCTGGCTCCAGGTCAGTTCCTTGCCGTGTTTCATCGCCAGGCCGTCGCGGATCATCTGCGTCCAGCTCATGCCGCTCTCGCGCCGGAAGGCCCCGGCGTGGCGGACCGCCCGCAGCAGTGACGCGGCCCGGCCCGAGCGTTCCAGCGCGTCGACCAGCTCGGTGCGGAGCATCCGGTGGGGCAGGCCGTCCACCTTGGTGGTGACGGTGACGTCCTTGACCGCCGCAGCCAGGTACGTGGCCTTGACCGCGTCGGGGACGGTGCTGTCGGTGGTGAGCAGGAAGCGGGTGCCCATGGCGATTCCGGCGGCGCCGTAGGCGAGCGCGGCGACCAGGCCGCGCCCGTCGTGGAAGCCGCCCGCCGCGATGACCGGGATGTCGACGGCGTCCACTACCTGGGGCAGCAGAACGGTGGTGGCGACGTCGCCGGTGTGTCCGCCCCCTTCGCCGCCCTGCACCACCACCGCGTCGGCGCCCCACGCGGCGACCTTCTCGGCGTGCCGCCTGGCGCCGATGGACGGGATGACGACGACCCCGGCGTCCTTCAGCCGGGCGATCAGTTCCCGGGAGGGTGTGAGCGCGAACGAGGCGACCTTCACGCCCTCCTCGACGATGATCTGTACACGCTCTGCCGCGTCCCCCGCATCCGCGCGCAGATTGACCCCGAACGGCGCGTCCGTACGGGACTTGACCTCACGCACGGCGGAGCGGAGCCGGCCTGTGGTCATGGTGGCGGAGGCGAGTACCCCGAGCGCACCCGCGTGGGCGGCGGCCGAGACCAGGCGGGGGCCGGCCACCCAGCCCATGCCGGTCTGCACGATGGGGTGCCGGACACCGGCCAGTTCGGTGAGCGGGGTGCTGATCGTGGCGTCGCTCATGCGGCCGGCACCTCGCGCTCGCGCAGCGCCTTCGGGTCGATGACCTCCCGGATCATCCGCAACTCCTCGGTGGTGGGCTCGCGGGTGTGCGGCACCTCGTCGGGGACGGTGAGCGCGAAGCCGGTGGCCGCGACGACCTGCTCGACCGTGACGCCGGGATGCAGCGAGCGCAGCCGCATCGTCCGGTCCGGGGTCTCGAAGTCGAACACGCCCAGGTTGCTGATGACGTCCGGGATGCGGTGGTAGCGGGTCGCGGAGGGGCCGGCCGCGGCGGCGCGGTCGTAGCCGGCCCCGGACACCATGTCGACCCGCTCGACGAAGACCCGTGGAGAGTGCTTGGGGACCCAGTAACTGGTCGGGTTGTTGAGGGTGTTGACGGGGGCGCCGCGCACGCCCAGCAACTGTCGCTCGGGCCGGGCCCACGCGCCGATGCAGGAGATGTTCTGGTTGCCGTGCCGGTCGATCTGGCTCGCGCCCATCATCACGTGCCGCCGCCCGGTGGCGACCAGGGCCAGGTGCCGGCGGTACGGCAGCCAGCCCTCCACCACCTGCGCCCGGGCGCCGACCGCCGGTACGTCGCCGATGAGCAGCGCTTCGCCGTCCGTCAGCAGCAGGTCGGGGGAGAAGGTGAGCTTCGCCAGCCTGGCCCCGATCGTGGGGACGGTGCCCATCGGGCTTGCCAGCACCTCGCCCGCGCCCCGCCAGGCCTCGGCGCACGCCACCACGCAGTACTCGGCCCGCGTCGCCGTCGTCGTACCGCTGCTCATGCTTCCTCCTCGTGGAACGCCGCCACCGCGGCCTGGTACGCGCCCTCGTCGCCCGACAGGAACCGCTCGCCGAAGGCCCGCCAGGCCTCGGGGTCGCGTGCCGCCCTGGCGTAGGCGCGCTGGAACGCCTCGTCGCGGTCGTGGTCGGGGGCGCAGGAGGTGAAGTGCGCGCCGTTCGGCGTCTCGACGACGCCGTTCACGAACGCGCGCTTGACCAGCAGGGACTGTGGACCGGAGTCCCCCCGCAGGTCGGCGGTGTCCACGATCCGCTCGCAGGAGACGTACGCCGCGTCGGCGGCCTCGCAGAACAGATCGTCGAAGTACGGGTCCGGGCCCAGGTACTGGGCGTTGCCCTGCGCATCGGCCCGGTTGAGGTGGACGAGCGCGGCGTCGAGCCGCAGGGCCGGGACCGCGACCAGTTCCTCGCCGTCCTCGTACGGGGAAGTGACCGTGCGCAGCGACGGGTTGACGCTCATCACGTCCGAGGCGAGACCGGCCCGGATCGGCATGAACGGCAGCCGGTGCGCGGCGGCCGTCAGACCCCACATGACCATGGCCTCGTCCAGCTCCACCATCGCGAACGCGGCTCGCTGCCGGGCCGCCCCGAAGTTCGGCTCGAGGGGGACGGAGTCGAGTGTGGCGAACGCCGCGACCAGCTTGCGGATCTTCCCGGCGGCGGCGAGCAACCCGACGTCCGGGCCGCCGTACGAGACGACGGTCAGATCGGTGAGGTCAGAGCGCAGCAGCGCGCGCACCAGCGCCATCGGCTTGCGCCGCGAGCCCCAGCCGCCGATGCCGATCGTCATCCCGCTCTCGAGGCGGCCGACCACCTCCTCGGCGGTCATCGTCTTGTCACTCACCGGCGGTCCTCCTGGGACGACACGAACGCGTCGCGGTGCTTGTCGGCGACGCCGCTGAGGTTGGCCTCGAAGGTGAAGCCCTGCTCGAAGCGGTAGCTGCGGCGGACGTCCACCGGGTCGATCCCGTTGATCGCGGCCTTGGCGAGGCGGATCAGACAGCCGTCCTTGGCGGCGATCTCCCGCGCCAGCTCCAGCGCGGCGTCGTGGAGATGCTCGCGGGGGACGACCCGCCACACCGAGCCGTGCCGGTGCAGCTCCTGTGCGGTGGCGGTGCGGGAGGTGTAGTACAGCGCCCGCATCAGATGCTGGGGGACCAGTCGGGCGAGGTGGGTTGCCGCGCCGAGGGCGCCCCGGTCCAGCTCGGGCAGCCCGAAGGTCGCGTCGTCGGCGGCGACGATGACGTCGGCGTTGCCTACCAGGCCGATGCCGCCGCCCAGACAGAACCCGTGCACGGCGGCGACCACCGGGACCTCGCAGTCGTAGACCGCGGCGAACGCCTCGTAGCAGCCGCGATTGGCGCCGATCAGGGCGTCGTGCCCGGTCGTGCGCTGCATTTCCTTGATGTCCACGCCGGCGTTGAAACCGCGGCCGGCGGCGGTGAGCACCACGCAGCGAACCGTCGGGTCGCCCCCGGCCGCGCGCACCGCGGCGGCCAGGTCGTACCAACCCTGTACCGGGAGGGCGTTGACCGGGGGGAAGTCCACGGTGACGACGGCGATGCCCTCGTGCGGGGCGGAGGTGGAGACACCCATGAGCAGATCAGCTACCTTTCCATCAAACGTTTGTTAGGTGAAGGTAGCAGTGGATCCCCCGCTACGGGAGGTGTCAATTGGCAGCGATCATCGACCTGTCCGGCTCCGTCGCCGTCGTCACCGGCGGAACCCGAGGCATCGGCGCGGGGATCACCCGCGCCCTGCTCGAAGCCGGTGCGCAGGTCGTGACCTGCGCGCGACGAGCTCCGGACAAGCCTGTCGAGGCTGCGGGGCGCAGGGCCCGCTTCCTCCCCGTCGACCTCCGCGACCCGCAGGCGGTCGGTGGATTCTTCGAACGGGTGCGGAGCGAGTACGGGCGACTGGACACCGTGGTCAACAACGCCGGGGGCACTCCGTTCCGGATGCTCGACGGCGGCGGGGCAGAACACCACGCCCGCGTCGTCGAGTTGAACCTCGTCGCGCCGCTGACCGCCTCGATCGCCGCGTACGAGGTGATGCGCCATCAGAGCGGGGGCGGATCGATCGTGATGATCGGCAGCGTCAGCGGGACCCGTCCGTCCCCGGGGACCGCGGCGTACGGAGCCGCCAAGGCGGGCCTGGAGAACCTCGCCCGCTCCATGGCCGTGGAATGGGCGCCCCGGGTGCGGGTCAACACGCTCGTTCTCGGCATGGTCCGCACCGAGCTGTCCCACCTGCACTACGGGGACGAGGACGGCATCGCCGCCGTCGGCCGCACCGTGCCGCTCGGCCGGCTCGCCGATCCCTCCGACGTCGGCGACGCTTGCGTCTTCCTCGCCTCCGACCGGGCCGCGTACATCAGTGGCGCGGCCCTGCACGTCCACGGCGGAGGCGAACGCCCGGCGTTCCTCGACGCCGCCGGCGTCAACAACTGACCGCCCCGGCAGGGGCGACGCGTGCCTTCGCGCGTCCCGCCGCCGCCGTCGTGGAGCCCGCCGGCACCAGGTCCGGGCGGCTGCCGCAGGACATCCGCTCACCGAAAGGACACAGCCATGACCACCGGAATCTGCACCGGGCGCGTCACCGTCGTCACCGGGGCCGGCCGCGGGCTCGGCCGCGCGCACGCCCTCGCCTTCGCCGCCGAGGGAGCGAGAGTGGTCGTCAACGACCTCGGCGTCGGCCTCGACGGCACGGGAGGGGTCTGCGGGCCCGCCCAGCAGGTCGTCGACGAGATCCGCGCGCTCGGCGGGCAGGCGGTCGCCCATGGCGGGGACATCGCCACCGCCGAGGGCGCGGCCTCGCTCATCGCCACCGCGGTGGACGCCTTCGGCCGCCTCGACACCCTCGTCAACAACGCCGGATTCCTGCGCGACCGCATGCTCGTCAATCTCGACGAGGACGACTGGGACGCCGTCATGCGCGTCCACCTCAAGGGCCACTTCCTGCCGCTCAGGCACGCCGCCGCGCACTGGCGCGCCGAGGCGAAGGCGGGCCGTACGCCCGAGGCCCGCGTGATCAACACCAGCTCCGGGGCCGGCCTTCTCGGCAGCGTCGGCCAGGGCAACTACGCCGCCGCCAAGGCCGGGATCGTCGGCCTGACGCTTGTCGCCTCGGCGGAGATGGCGCGCTACGGCGTCCAGGTCAACGCGATCGCCCCGGTCGCCCGCACCCGGATGACCGAGCGGACCTTCGCCGACACCATGGCCGCCCCCCAGGACGGTGCATTCGACGCCATGGACCCGCAGAACGTCTCTCCCCTTGTCGTCTGGCTGGGTTCCTCCGCCTCTGCCGGGGTGACGGGCCGGGTCTTCGAGGCCGAGGCCGGCCGGATCACCGTCATGGAGGGCTGGCGGCCGGGTCCCACCGCGGACAAGGGCGCCCGCTGGACCCCGGCGGAGGCGGGAGAGACCGCCCTCAAGCTGCTGGCCGAGGCCGAGACCCCCCAACCGGTGTACGGGGCGCGTTGACTTCCGCTCCCCGGTCCTCAAGGGCGGGATTCCTGCCACGGTCGGGTGACCTCTCGGTGGGCTCCTGCTTCACCGCGCCGTGCTGGTACGAGTACCGGTCTTACGGCACCGCCGGTCCGGAGGCCTTGGCGACGTTGACCGTCGCGTTGATGTCCCGGTCGAGGACGGCCCCCGCAGGCGAGGGCTTCGCCGATCCGGCGACGGGCTTCGCCGGTCCGGAGTCCGTCCCGTGTCGTGGAGGCCACCGTCTTCTGCCCCGTACCCGTACGCCTGCTCTCGTTCCCCATGTGATCGATGGCTCCGGTGAGTGCCGTCCCCGGGTCGGCGGCGGTGTCGAGCTCACGTCGCTCGCCGCCGCGGTGAATTCGGCCGGTGGCGTCGACACCGAGTACGGCGCCTCAGGCTGGTCCAGCGCGAGCATCCCGCACCTGATCGGAACGCCGGACGTCAACGGGGACGCGATCCCGGACATCCGGACGGTGCGGTCCGACGGATCCGTGAGGTTCTACGCGGGCAGCCGGACCGCGCTCTCCGGCTCCGGCACGGAGATCATCGGCGCCGCGAGCTACTGGAAGACCCGCATCGGCATCGGATGACGCCGCGCGCACGGCAGGGCCGGAGGACTCTCCGGCCCTGCCGTCGTTCTGCAGGCCGGCTGCCGGAACGCCGGTGCGCGCGGCCCGGCAGCCCCGTCACGTGAGCTTCGTGCCGGCCCGACCCGTCGGACGAGCGGCGGCGTAGGTCCGGTTCGCCCAGGCCTGGAAGTGCGGTGCACGGATGACGAGTTCACGGTAGGCCGCGGCCGCGTAGTGGTGGAGCGCTTCCGCCGTCACCTCGTCGACGCTGTCGCGCCGCCGGATCAACAGGTGCCTGAGCCACAGCGGCGTACCGGCCAGCGGTTTGATCTGCACGCCGTCGACGGGCCTGTGGGTGGCCTGGATGGCGGAGACGCCGTGGCCGTCGGCGATCAGTGCCTGCAACTGGTCGAGCGGGCTGAACTCGTGCACGGCCGCAGGCGTGAAACCGGATGCCCGGCACGCATCGTAGAACGCGCCCGGCCAGCCCACCCCGTCGTCGGATGCGACGAACCAGGTGTCCTCGGCCAGCTCCTCGAGCGGCACCTCCACCCGGTGCGCCAGCCGGTGATCGGCGGGCAGCGCGACGAAGACCGGCGCCGTGACGATGGCGCGGTGCGCGAGCGCGGGGGAGTGGCGCAGATCCTGCCCCGGGTAGTCGATGCCCAGCGCGGCGTCCAGTTCGCCGGCCTCCACGAGCCTGACCAGGTCCCCGGTGGCGTACACGCTGCTGATCGACATCGTCAGATCCGGGAATGCCGTGCGCATCGATGCCACGAGGCCGGGCAGGACCGGGGTGTTCGTGGCACCGAGCCGCAGCGTGCGCGTCGTTCCCGGCGGCGTGGCGGTCCGCCGCCGGCCGAGGGCGTCCGCACGGGCGAGGACGTCGCGGGCCTGGCTGACGACCTCGACACCGTACGCGGTGAGCTCCACCCCCGTGCTGCCTCTGCTGAACAGCGGCTCGCCCAGCGCCTTTTCGATGCGCCGGAGCTGCGTGCTCATCGCAGGCTGGGTGTATCCGAGGGCCGTGGCGGCCCGGCCGACGCTCCCGGCGTCCGCGATGGCGCACAGGGCACGCAAATGGCGTAGTTCCAGCTCCACTTGCACACACCTCGCCGGCCGGGGGTCTGAGACGACCGGCCCATTATGAGCGGCTCCCCGCCCGTCCGGTACGGCACGGGCACCCTGGGGCCACGTCACCGGTGTTATGCCTGATCCGGTCGATCTCCTATCCCTCAACTCGTTGTTCGTGCAGGGCAGTCGTGGAAATCTCCCTGTGCGCCTTCGCCCCGATCGGGCGAGCGGGCGGAGCCGCCCGGCCGGCGCAACCCCCCACCAGGAGTGTCGATGCGAAGAAGAATGCCTCCCTTGCTCGCCCGGGCATCCGCAATATGTGCGTCCGTGGCGCTGGCCATCATCGGAACCCTCCCCGGCTCCGCGTCCGGGGCCGTCGGCCGGCCCGCTCCCGAACCGGCCGTCTCCTCCGCTGCGTCCGCCGCAGCCGATCGGGCATGGACGGGGACCGGGAACGCCCCGACGGACCGCCAGCTCAGGCCGCTGACCCCGGGCGAGCTTCCCCCGCTGTCCGGCCCGGGGTCCGGGAACGGACCGGCCCCGGCCACGCACACCGTCCCGGCCGCCGGGACAGCAGCCGCCTGCTCACCCGCGGACTTCGGCTCCCGTGACGGCGCGCAGCTCGTGAGTCTCGTCAAGTCCTCCACCGACGCCTGCCTGAACAGCCTGTTCAGCGTCGGAGCGGCCGACGCGCACAGCGCGTTCCGCGAGGCGAAGATGGTCACCGTCGCCGACGCCTTCCGCACCTCCGCACTCCGCTACGCCGGAACCAACGCCGACGGCACCTACCAGCTGGTCCTCTTCCTCCGTGCCGGCTACTACGTCCAGTACGGCCATCCCGACGAGGTCGGCGAGTACGGAGCGCCGCTGAGGACCGCGATACGTGGCGGCCTCGACGCGTTCACCCGGAACAGCCACTATCTGGACGTCACCGAGGAACACGGCCGTACGCTCAGTGAGTCGGTCATCCTGATCGACAGCGCCGCGGAGGCGGGCCGCTATCTCGGGCCGCTCCAGCGGGTCCTGAACGGCTACAACAGCAGCTGGAACGCGTCGAGGAGCATGGTGGCCTCCGTCAACGCGGTGTACACGCCGTTGTTCCGGGGCCACCAGTTCCCCGACTTCGTCAGGGCCGTCACCGCCGATCCGGGCATTCTGCGCACCCTGAACCGGTTCGCCCTCGGCCACCTGGACCTGCTCGGCACCGACCGGGCGTACCTGACCAGCAACGCCGGAGCCGAGCTCGCCCGTTTCCTCAGGGACGCCCCGCTCAAGGCGACGGCCCGCCCGCTGGTCAAAGGGGTCCTCGACGCCACCGGCATGACCGGGCCGACCGCCCGGCTGTGGCTGGCCACGGCGAACCTGGCCGACTACTACGACGCCGCAGCGTGCGGGTACTACGACATCTGCGGATTCAAGGACGAGCTGGCGAAGGTCGCCCTGCCGATCACCCACGCGTGCGATCCGGCCCACACCATCCGGGCCCAGGAGCTGACGGCCGCCCAGCTGGCCGCGTCGTGCGGCAGTCTGCAAAGCCAGGACGCGTACGTCCACGACATCATCGCCGACAACGGTCCCGTGGCAGACGACCACAACACCACCATCCAGGTCATCGTCTACAACAGCCGTACGGACTACCAGATGTACGCGGGGGTCATGTTCGGCATCGACACCGACAACGGCGGCATGTACCTGGAGGGCGACCCCTCCCGCCCCGGCAACCAGGCCCGCTTCATCGCCTACGAACAGGACGGCCAGGTCTGGAACCTCAACCACGAGTACACGCACTACCTCGACGGCCGCTTCAACACCCACGGCGACTTCGCCGACTCCGTGGCCGTGCCCACCGTCTGGTGGATCGAGGGCTTCGCCGAATACGTCTCCTACAGCTACCGCGGCATCGACTACACCGCCGCGATCACGGAAGCCGGCAAGCACACCTACGACCTGAGCACCCTGTTCCGGACCACCTACGAGAACAGCAACCAGGCCAGGACCTACCAGTGGGGTTACCTGGCGGTCCGCTACATGCTGGAGAAGCACCGCCCCGACGTGCTGGCCATCCTGGCCAGGTTCCGCACCGGCGACTACAACGGCGCCTACGCCCTCTACGCCGACGGCATCGGCACCCGCTACGACGCGGACTTCGACGCCTGGCTCACCGCCTGCGCCGCCGGTGCGTGCCAGGGCGGCCCGTCCGCGACGCCGTGCACCGGCGCCGACACCCGGCTGCTGGGCCGGAACTGCTCACGCTCCGGCCGTTCGGCCGCGGCAGGCGGCACCGACCACCTCTACCTGTGGATGCCGGCCGGCTCCACCACCCTGACCGTCACCACCAAGGGCGGCACGGGCAACGCCGACCTGTACTACAACGCCGGCACCTGGGCGTCGCCGAGGGTGTACAGCGCCCGCTCCACCGGCACCGGCACCACCGAACGCCTGACGGTCACCAACACCACAGCCGGATACCGCTACATCAGCCTGTACGGTGCCACGGCCTTCAGCGGCGTGACGGTGACCACGTCGTACTAGGCGGTGTCTTCACATGATCTCGAGTGGTGGATCACGTTCGGGTGATACGTCGCCATGAACTCTCGGATGCCGAGCGGGAGTTGCTTTGGCCACTGTTGCCCGAGTCGTTGCGGGGCCAGGAAGCGGTTGGACGACCGCGCGGTGCTCCACGGGATCGTGTGGAATGCGCCCACCAGCATGCTGCGGGGCCCCCGAAAAGGGGGCTCCGCCACCGGGACTCGGACGCTCCCGAGGTGGCCCGGCCAGCGGGATTCACCGGGTTCGCCTCGGCCCGGATCACCGAGGTCGCGCGCCGCCGGTTCGGTGTCGACTACACCCTGGCCGGGCGGGACTCGGCGTCGCGCAGCAGATCCCGCAGTCTCAGTGCCGCCGGTAGCGGGGCAGCAGGCAGCGCCACATGTACGGTCCGGCGCAGGGCCGGGTCGGTGAGGCGGCACAGGACGAGTTCGTCGGGGACCGCCCGGGCGGCCAGCGAGGGGACCAGCGCCACTCCCAGCCCGGCGGCCGCGTAGCCGAACTTCCCGGTCCACTCCGCGATGCGGATGATCTTCCTGGGGGTGAAGCCCGCTCGCGCGCAGGCGTCGGCGAGTATCGTGGGGCGGCCGCCGTACGCGCTCTGGAGCCAGGCTTCGTCGTGCAGTTCACGCAGGTCGATCGCCCCGGCTCCGGCCAGGCGGTGCCCGCGCGGGAGAGCGACGAACAGCTCGTCCTCGCACAGCGCGGTCGTCGTCACACCGTCGGCCGACGGCAGACCGGACGGGTAGTCGCTGACGACGGCGATGTCCAGTGCCCCGTCCGCGAGGCGCTCCATCAGCGTGTCGGTCGGGCCCTCGACCGCGACGACCTCGACATCCGGCCTGGCGTCCTGGAGCGCCCGCAGGGCGGTGGGCACCAGCGAGATGTTGGCGGTGGCGAACGCGCCCATGTGCAGCAGCCCGCCGTGGCCCGCGTGCAGCACCGCCAGCTCCCGCTCCGCCCGCGACAGCCGGTCGAGCACTTCCATGGCGTGCCGGTGCAGCGTGCGGCCTGCGGGATTCAGTCGTACGCCTCGCGGGAGCCGTTCGAACAGTGGTCCGTCCGCTTGCTGTTCCAGCGCGGCGATTCGCCGGGACACCGCGGACTGCGTGTAGTTGAGCCGGGCCGCCGCTTTCGTGAACGATCCGGTTTCGGCCACGGTCACGAGCAGTCGCAGCGCGTCGATCTCGAACACGTTCCTCCCGCTTCCAAGGTTCTCCTCCGGCCCTCACCATCTTCCCCCAGACATTCCTCGGGCGCATAGATCCCATGCAATCCAGGCGCTGGTGGAATGCCTTGCCCCGCCCTAACGTCGTCACCGGGGCGGTGCCTTGGAGGGGGACTGGGCTCCGCCGCTCCAGCCCAAGGGACCCGAGGGGGAAGTGTGTTGAGCGACTCAGGGCCCGGGGGCCGGGTTTGACGGGGAGTACGGGCCGGCCGACCAGGGACTACTACGCGGGACCGATCGGCGGGAGGCCCCAGCGCCCGGCACCGCCGCCCCTGTTCGGCCCCGTCCCGCGGGAGCAGCGCGGCGCCTGCTGGTGGCTGGGCTGGCTGCTGCCGGTGATCGCCGCCCACCGGCTGTGCTCCCCGACGCGCCCGGACCGGATCGTCGACCCCCTGGTCGCCAGGCTGCGGCTCTGGCGCACCGGTGTCGGCTTCGCCGCGACCGTCGGCGCCTGGCTGGGCCTCGGACTCGTGGCCCCTCGCGACATACCGGCCCGACTGCACGAGAACTTCGGCATGAGTCTCGGCGCCACTGCCTGCATCTTGCAAGTCCTCTGGCTCGTGATCGCCATGGTCCCCAACGGCCGCAGGTGGCCGGTGGCGGTACAGGCACGCGGCTCGCTCGTGGCGTTCCTCGCCACATGGACCGCCATCGCGACGCTGATGCAGACCAGCCTCTCCCAATGGCCTCCCGCCTCGCCCGCGGCCGCCGCCGGCGCGCTGTGGCTGGCACTCTTCAGCGCGTCCGCGGGCCTGCTGATCACCACCAACGGGGTGCGCACCGCCGACCTCAACGACGCCCTGCCGGCCGTCGTGTCCGTCGTGCCGATCCTGCCCGTCAGCATCCCGCTGCTGGCAGCCGACCCCATGTACGACCGGGTCTCGCTGCCGCTGCGCCTGCTGATCGGCCTGATCGGCCCGGTGACCCTGATCGCACTGGCCCGTTGGGAGCTGCGCCGCCTGCGCAGGCTGTACGGCATACGCCTGTCCGACATATGGCGTCGGCCCTGAGCAGCCCCCCGAGTTACTGGTGAGCGGCGTCCGGGAGCTCGGCGCAGTCGGCCTCGGTGAAGCCTGTGCGAAGACGACTCCCAGAACTGCCGCGCCCCGGTCGGGGACGGTGGTGCGGTCTCCTGTCCTGCCACACACG
The DNA here is from genome assembly GCF_053591895.1 of Streptomyces sp. NPDC002867. NCBI lineage: Bacteria > Bacillati > Actinomycetota > Actinomycetes > Kitasatosporales > Streptomycetaceae > Streptomyces > Streptomyces sp. NPDC002867. The sequence goes on from NZ_JBSFUR010000003.1 coordinate 45,173, forward strand.
CGCCGCCCGGTGTGTCAGCGCAGTGACGAAGTCACCGCCCCTGCCGGTTGCGCACGTGCCGGCAGCCCGTCCGCTGAGGGGCATGTCCCCTTCGTCGCCCCCGGGGGGTATCTGAGCTGGTACGCGGAAAATCAGTGGCGACAAGTAACCGACACCGCTGCATAGGTCCGGTTCTCACGGGCACGCGCATCGAAGCCACGGCGGACGGCCCAAGGCTTCGCCGGAACACGATTTCCGAGGCACGACAGGCGGGATGATGAACACCACGGACGGCAACGGCGGTACGGCCGCCGAGAAACGGATCGATGTTTCCACGGCCATGCGCCGTGCCTCCGACCAGCTCGCCGAGTTGCTCCGGTGCGAGCCCGGCGCCGTTTCCGCGCTGCGTGCCACCGATGAGGGGTGGCGCGCCGACGTGGAGGTCGTCGAACTCGAAAGAGTTCCGGACACCATGAGCGTCATGGCGTCCTACCGCGTCGAACTCGACGCCGACGGCCGACTCGTCGCCTACGAGCGCAGGCACCGGTATGCGAGAGGCCGGATCGACCGCCGCTGAAACCGGGGCCCGGCCCGTCAGGTGAGAGGCCGGGTCCGAAACAGCTCATCGGATGGAGTTCTGCTGTGACTGTCGTCCAGCAAAGCAATGCAGCGACCAGTGGGAGCGGCTCGGGAACCCTGTACGACGTCCTCGAGCTCATCCTCGACCGAGGGCTCGTCATCGACGCCTTCGTGCGGGTCTCCCTGGTCGGGATCGAGATACTCAAGATCGACGTGCGCGTGGTCGTCGCCAGCGTCGACACCTACCTGAGGTTCGCCGAGGCGTGCAACCGTCTGGACCTCGAATCCGGGCGCAAGGCGCCCAGCCAGCTCACGGACATCGTCGGCGACATGACCGAGAACGGCGCGAAGGGCAAGTCGAAGGGCGCGCTGAGCGGGGCGGTGGAGGCTTTCACCGACACGATCAAGGGCAACCGCGACGAACCCGAGGAGGAGCCGCGCAAGCGCTCCGCCCGCAAGACCTCTGCCAGTCAGACGTCCCAGAGCCGGGGTGAGTGACCGGTGCCCACCTACGTGTACGCCATCACCCGGGCCGACCACCCGCTGCGCCTGGACGGCGTGTCCGGCGTCGGTGACCCGCCGGCGGACCTGCGCACGGTCACGGCGCGGGACCTCACGGCCGTGGTCAGCGAGGCGCCGCCCGGTCTGCGGGCCAAGCGCCGGGACGTGATGGCCCATCAGAGCGTCGTCGAGAGGCTCATGGACGAAGGCGCGACCCTGCCCATGCGCTTCGGCCTGCTCGGTCCCGACGACGAGCAGGTGGCCGCCGTCCTCGAACAGGAGCAGTCCGGCTACCGGGAACGGCTCGCCGAGCTGGAAGGTCACGTCGAGTTCCATCTCAAGGCGTCCCGCGACGAGGACGACCTGCTGCGCGAGATCATGGAGCGGAACGACGAGATCCGCCGGCTCAACGAGCTCACACGGGACGACCCCTCGGCCCACCGGGAACGCGTGGCACTCGGCGAGATGGTGTCCGACGCCGTCACGGCCCGCCGGCAGAGCGAGGCCGGCGAACTGGTGGCCCTGCTGGAAGGGGCCGCCGCGCGGACCGCACGGGGCGAGGCCGCCACGAGCGACTTCCTCAACGTGTCGTTCCTCGTCAGAGACGAGGAGGCGGCGGCCTTCACCCGGCTCGTCCGGGAGGAGGCGGAGCGGCGGGGGAAGACCTACCAGCTCACGCTCACCGGGCCGCTTCCCCCGTACAGCTTCGTCTGACCTCCCCGACGGAAGGTGGCAGCCGTGGGGCTCATCACCGGCCTCCTGACGTTCCCGCTCGCTCCCGCCCGGGGTACCGCCTGGGTCCTCGACCAGCTCGTGCTGGCCGCGGAACGCGAGTACTACGACCCGGAGCCGGTGCTCAGGGAACTGGCGGCACTGGAGCGGGACCTGACGGCCGGCCGTATCGGGGCGGAGGAGTTCGACCGGCGGGAGGACGAACTCCTCGACCGGCTGGAGGAGATCGAAGCCCACCGGCGTGGAACGCGCGGCCCCTGACGGGGCCGTGCGGGCCCCGGGCGCCGCGGCGTTCCGCGGTGCTGAGACAAGGAGGTGCACGGCAATGACGGACAACGCCGGGCCGGGCGCAGCCCCGGCAGGGGAGCGGAGCACGTCACCGGGCGAGGCCCCGGCGACGTGGAGGGGACGGACGCCGTGACCCAACCGCTCGCCGGCCGCACGGCCGCTTCCCCGTACGGACAGCAGGGTTCGTCGGCCAACCTCGCCGACATCCTGGAACGCGTCCTGGACAAAGGTGTCGTCATCGCCGGCGACATCCAGATCAACCTGCTCGACATCGAGCTGCTGACCATCAAACTCCGCATCCTCGTCGCCTCCGTGGACAAGGCGAAGGAGATGGGCATCGACTGGTGGGAGCACGACCCGTCGCTGTCCTCCCGAGCGGTGGCGCCGCGGCAGGCCGCCCCGAACGGGCACCCGGCAGCGGCGGAGGCCGCGCACGACGGGCAGGAGGCCCTGGCGCACGAGAACGAGCGGCTGCGGGCCGAACTCGCCGCCCTGCGGGCGGCGGCGGGACTGCCCGGAGCGGCCACGGGCACGGAGGGGCACGCCACCACAGAGAGGCGGGACGAACAGTGAACACCGCGGCCGACACCCCGCTGAGCCGCCGGACCGGCGACGAGCTGTCGTACGTGTACGCAGTCGGCCGGGACCACGACGCGCTGGCGCGCACCGCCGTGCGCCTCGCCGGTGTGGACGACCGGCCCGTGGGCGTGCTGGCCCGCGCCGGCGGACTCGCCGCCCTCGTGTCGCGCGTACCGGCCGTCGCGTACGGTGAACACGGGCTGAAGGCACAGCTGGAGGACCTGGCCCGGCTCGAGGCGGTCGCCCGCGCCCACCACGCGGTGGTCGACGCCGCGTTCGCGGCGGCGACGGTGCTGCCCATGCGGCTGGCCACGGTCTACCTGGACGACGAGCGTGTGACCGCGATGCTGGGGGAACGTCACCACGAGTTCGACGAGCTGCTCCAACGACTGGACAAGCACGTCGAGTTCGGGGTGAAGGTCTACGCCGACCCGAGCGGCGCCGCCGTACCGGAGCCGGCCGGGGAACCGGCGGCCGAGAGTCCGGGGCGCGCCTACCTCCAGCAGCGGCGGGCGCAGCGGCGCGCGGGGCGGGAGGCCCACCGGGCTGCCGCCGCCGTGGCCGCGGACGCCGCCCGGGCCGTCGGCGATCTCGCCCCGGAGCGTGTGGTGCACCGCCCCCAGCAGGGCGAACTGTCCGCCCGGGACGGGGAGAACGTCGCCAACGAGGCCTACCTCGTGCCCGAGGACCGTGCCGGACTGTTCCGTACGAGGCTCCAGGCGCTCGTGCGTGACACACCGGGCGTACGGCTCGAGGTCACCGGCCCCTGGGCCCCGTACTCGTTCGCGACCGTCGTCGCCGGCGGCGGCGCCGCACGATGAGCGCCGAGCCGGACCGGGCGGACGCCGCCGCGATCGGCACGCCCGCGGGTCCGCAGGTCGCCCTGATCGATCTGCTGGACCGCCTCCTCAACGGAGGAGCGGTGCTCACCGGCGACCTCGTCCTGTCCGTCGCCGACGTGGATCTGGTGCACATCAATCTCCGCGCCGTCATCCGATCGATCACGGCGGACGAGCCCGGCCCGTGGTGACGCGCGCCAGGCACCCGGCGGGAAAGCCCGTACGGTCACACCCGAGGAGGACCCAGTGAGCGGCGAAGCCCGCACGACGGCCCGGCGTCTGGAGACGGATCCCGAGACGGTGGAACGGGACCTGATCAAACTCGTGCTCTCCCTCGTGGAGTTGCTGCGCCAGCTGATGGAGCGCACGGCCCTGCACCGTGTCGACGAGGGGGATCTGAGCGAGGACCAGGAGGAACGCGTCGGGATGACGCTGATGATCCTCCAGGAGCGGATGGCCGAGCTGTGCGACCGCTACGACCTCACGATGGACGACCTGAACATCGACCTCGGCCCCCTCGGCTCCCTGCTCCCGCGGCACACCGCCTGAGCCGCCCTCGGCGACGACATCGTGGAGCACCTCCACAACTCGCCGTGTTCATGGCAGAGTTGAAGTCCAGGTGACGGCGAGGCGCCGGCGCCGACGAGCGAGGGGGCGGACGTGGCGGACGGCACCACGCGCGGCGGCGGCCTGCTGGACCGGCTGCTCCGGCTCGGTACCGCGCCCGTCGCGGCGACCGTTCTGACCGGGACCATGGCGGTCTACATGACGCTGGTCGCCTTCGGGAACATCACCGACTTCGGTACGAACCAGCAGTTCGTCCAGCACGTTCTCGCCATGGATACCACGTTCAAAGATCCGCAGCTGATGTGGCGGGCGATCGAGTCGCCGGCGCTGCAGAACACCGCCTACGTCGCCATCATCGCCTGGGAGACCCTCGCCGCCGCGGTCCTCCTCCTCGCCACCTGGCTGTGGGCGGCGGGCCTGCGCCACCGCGCCCACGACCGTGCCCGGAGGGCGAGCACCGTGGGTCTCGTGATGGTGTTGCTCCTTTTCGGACTGGGGTTCATTGCCATCGGCGGCGAGTGGTTCGCCATGTGGCAGTCGTCGGACTGGAACGGCCTGGACGCCGCGGCGCGCAATACGACGGCGGCGGCCTTCGCCCTCGTGGTGGTCCATCTCCCGTCCGTGCGCGGCGACGACAACTGATACGCCGTCAACAGGAGTGCCCCGCAGGCTCAGGGGCCTTCCTCGCGTATCTCTGTTGTCGTAGTCGGCCGGATCAAGTAGCGTCACCCGACGTGAACACCGGACCGGCGATACGCCACACACAGACGGGCCATCCGGTGGAGGGCTGATCGCTCGTCGGGTGCCGAGAAGGCACCCCCTCGTTTCGGCACGCGGACCTCCCAGTGCTCGCGCACAGCGAGTCCCTTTTCGTGTCGAACACCAGCGAGGTCAGCCGTATGACAGTCACGTTCAACCACACCATCATCGCCGCCAAGGACCGCTCCGAGTCGGCGCGGTTCTTCCGAGAGCTGTTGGAGCTCCCGGAAGCTCCGTCCTGGGGCCCGTTCACGAACATCCAGCTCACCGACGGCGTCCTGTTGCAGTTCGCCGAGCCGCCGGTCGAAATCCAGATGCAGCACTACGCGTTCCTGATCGACGACGAGCTGTTCGACCGGGCGTACCAGCGCCTGTGCGACGGCGGCATCGACCACTGGGCCGATCCGCAGATGCGGCGCCCGGGCGAGACCAACAACGAGCACGGCGGTCGAGGGGTGTACTTCAAGGACCCCGCGGGCCACGCGATCGAGCTGATCACACGCCCGTACCTGTAGCCGGCTCCGTGCCCGGCCAGGCCCCCGCGACGGGGCGCCCGGCCGGGCACCGGGATCACCTCTTCGCAGGAGGCCACGGTGTTCTCGAACTCCTCGCCGGCCTTGCGGTCCTGGGCGTAGAGCTCGACGTTGACGAGGACTTCCGGCCCGCGGCCCAGGGATCGACGACGGCCCGGTCATCGGTGATGACGCCGGCCTCGCCTCAGCGCGTGGCGACCGCCTGGAGTTCGGTGACCAGCTGCGGCGTGAGCAGGCCGCCCACGCGGTCGGACAGCACCCCCATCTCGTAGCCGATCATGCCGACGTCGCTGTCCTCCGCCGCGACCACGCCCAGACAGCTCCCGTCCCGGACCGTGGTGACCAGCAGGAAGCCGCCGTACATCTCGATCATCACCAGCCTCACACCCCCTCCGCCGTGCCGGCCATGGGCCCGGGCCGCGCCCAGGGCGAGGCTCGTGATACCGGAGACGACGGCGGCCAGGTGGTCGGCGCGGTCGCGGCCCAGGGAATCGGAGGCAGCGAGCAGCAGCCCGTCGGACGAGACGGCGACCGCGTCGGCGACGCCGTGGACGGTCCGTACGAATTCGGCGATGAGCCAACTGAAGTTCTGCGCCTCGCCGGTGAGCGGGGTGCCGGTCGTCAGGGTCATGCGCTGTCCTTTCCGGCTGCCGCGCCGCGGGCGACGCCCTCGCGGAAGCCGCTGAGCATGGACCTGATCCGGTCCTTGCCTGGTGGTTGCTCGGTGGGGGCGGGGGCGGCGAGCAGCGCGGGCGGCAGGGCCACGTATGCGGTGATGCCTGAGCCCTCGGTCTCGCGGAGTTCGACCTGCGCGCCGAGGCGGGCGGAGAGCCGACCGACGACGTAGTGGCCGAGGAAACGGGTGGGTGCGACGAGGAAGCTCTGCTGTCCGGAGAGACGGGCGTTGGAGCGGGCCAGCGCCTCGGCGGTCATGCCGACGCCGCGGTCCACCACGGCGAGGCAGTATTCGGCTCCGTCGCGCCAGCCGTACACCTCGACAGGGCAGTGTGGCGGTGAGAAGACCAGTGCGTTCTCGATCAACTCGGCGAGCAGGTGAGACAGTTCGGCGACCGCGTGGCCGCGGATCCGGCACGGCTCGACGTCCACGGCCGCCACCCGCTGGTACTGCTCGACCTCCGACACCGCTGACTGGACGACCTCCAGCGCGCCGACCGTGCCCGTCCAGGTACGCGGCGGCCCGTGCTCGCCGACGAGGACGAGCAGAGATTCGGCGTTGCGGCGCATCCGGGTGGCGAGGTGGTCGAGCTCGAAGAGCTCGGCGAGCGCGTCCGGGTCGACCTCCTGGCTCTCCAGCGTGGTGATGAGGCCGAGCTGGCGGCGGAGCAGGCTCTGGTTGCGGCGCCCGAGGTTGGCGAGAGACTCCGAGGTGTTGCGGCGGAGGACGGCCTGCTCGGCGGCGAGGCCGACAGCCGTCCGCTCGACATTGTGAAGAGCCGCGGCGAGCAGGGCGATCTCCTGCGCGCCGTCGTGGAATCCGGGCTCCGGCCCTGGTTCGGGCGGCTCGAGTGTGAGGCGGGCCGCGGTGTCGTCCGGGTCGGCCTGCTGAATGCGCAGGACCGCCTCGGACAGGCGTGCACCCGCCACCTCGTCCGCCTCCTGCGCGAGGGCGCCGAGCGGGCGGGTGATGGAGCGGGCCGAGAGTACGGCGAGGGCGGTGGCGAGCGCGACGATCAGCACGCCGAGGCCGAGAAAGCCCCCGAGCTGGCCGGTCGCATCATCGCTGAGCTGCCCTGCCCTGTCGCGTACGTCCGCGCCGACGCGCCGCTGGACGGCGTGCAGGTCGTCGACCAGCACGGTCATCGACCGCCACCACACATCCGGGTCGACGTTCAGCCGGGACCCGTCCGCGCCGGCCGCCGCACGTTTCTCCATGCCGGTGGCCCGCTTGGCGTCGCGGGTCGCGAACGCACGGTCGAGCGCCCCCCGCTGGGCCTCGGTGGCCGACTGCGCGTACTGCCCGAGGGCGGCGACCCGGGCGGCCCGTACCTCGGTGAACGCCAGATACTCACCGCCTCTGAAGCGCCCCGCCGCGAACACCCCGTTGAGCGAGCCGCGCTCCAGCGCCACGGATTCCTCGATGTCGGCGAGCGCCTGGAGCGCGTCAATCCCGTCCGCCAGCGCCCTGTCGCCGCGCGCCGCGTCATCTCCGTCCGCCGACTGTGCCTTGATCAGCGCGGTGATGACGGAGGTGTAGAAACGCAGGGTGGCCGCACGGTCCGCGGACCCGTCGTCGACCTCGGCCCGTACGGCGGCCAGACCCGTCAGCAAAGCCCGCGCTCCCTCCACCGCGGACGCGGTCTCCGGGTCGTTGTCGCCCTCGGCGAGCAGCACGGCGAGGTCGGCACGGGCCTCGTCGGAGCGCAGGCGCTGCCCGTCGACGTCGTCGCGGTACTGGCGGGCGCCGCCCAAGAGGCCGTTGGTGAGGCCCCGTTCGCGCTGCAGATCGTGTACGAGCGCCTGGACCTGGAGCACGAGGTCCACTCGTTCCCTGGTCTCCCGCGCCGCGGACCAGTCGGCGGCGCGATCCGCGACCGCGAGCCCGGTGAGCACGAGCAGCAGACACGTCGGCACGGCCAGCACGACGGCGACCCGCCCGCGGATGGTCTTCCAACCAGGCAGTGCACGTGCGATGCGGCCGATCCCCGGCTTGGCGTTCCCCGTCACACGACCGACGCTAGGCAACGACCGTCAGCACGCCATTTCCCGTCAGTAAGGAGCCCGTTGCACCCCCCTCACCATGGGGCGGTCGCCGGGTGCGGGCCGCGCCATCTCTCCGTAATACGGTGCCGAACCGGGCCGAGGGAGCCGTATCGGGGAACCGAGGTGTAGCTGTCGCGGTCAGGTGCACTCAGCCCCTCAGGCTCCCACAATCGGACGCGAGGCCGTCCCGGCCGCCGGGGCGGCCGTCGCGAGTGGGTCCCTACGACAGGGGCTCGATCCACACGGAGCGGTAGAGCACCTTGTTGCCGTGGTCCTGGAGGCGGATGGCGCCGCCGCCGTACGCGGGTGTGGCGACGTAGCGCCACTGCTTGACCTGGTAGCGGGGGTCCCCTCGGGGGCCTGGAGCGGAACGCCCTGCTCGGGCGTGGCGTAGTCCCGTGACCGAGCATCCGGGCGTTGAGCACGGTGTCCGGTTCCCGGCCAGGATGCGGGCGGCGAGTGCGTCCAGGCCCCACTGCTCCTCGGCCCGTTCCCACTCGCCGTCGAACCACAGCAGATCGGGCGGTAGCGCTAGACCGGCTCGCCGAGCTGGCCGTCGCGGTAGGCCAGGTAGCGGGCCCATGCCGCCGGGTCCTCGACACCGTCCGCGGGTGCGACCCAGCGGCTGGTGAGCACGTCCTCGTGGTCGGGCGGGGGTGCAGCACGCTCGCGTAGTCCGGGTGGTTCCAGTCCGAGTGCGAGTAGTACAGGCCCACCTTGAGCCCCTGCTCGCGCAGCGCTTCGGCGTAGGGGCCGACCAGATCGCGTGCGGCGGGCGTGCGGCGTACGACGTCCAGGTCGTCGAGCGCGGTGTCCCACAGGGCCACGCCGTCGTGGTGACGGGCCGTCAGCACCGCGTACCGCGCGCCCGCCCGCGCGAACAGCGCCGCCCATTCCCACGGGTCGTAGCGCGCGGCGGTGAAGCCGTCCAGCTGCTTCATGTACTGCTCGTGGGAGACCTGACCGGTGTGGAACGACCAGGACTCGGGCACGCCGTCGACGGCGTAGACGCCGCAGTGGACGAAGATTCCCAGCTTCGCGTCGGAGAACCAGGACTGCACGGGCATTGAGGGCAACACCTCGGTCGCGGTGACGGAAGGGGCGGCCGTGCGCCGCGCCGCGCCGACGCTATGCCGGACGCGGGATCTCAGAAGGGAGTCGCGCCTCCGGTGCCGTCACACCGGGCGGCCCCGGGTGACGGCATGCGGCCCCTCACGCCGTCAGCGAGGCGATCGTGGCGTCGAGGTCCGCGTCCTTCGGACGGTTGTGGGGCAGCTTGGCCAGGACGTGGGCCATGCCGCAGGTGTCGGTGAGGGCCGAGAAGACCAGCCCGCCCGCGATGCCCGCGGACAGCAGCCGGGCCGCGGGCCGCACCCGGCCGAGGGCGAGACCCGCCAGGACCAGCGAGCCGGCCGCCAGCCGGACCTGCCGCTCCATGGCCCACGCCGTCCGTGCCCCGGCCGGCCGGTGCAGGTCGTGACCGAGCTCGGCCCAGCTGTCGGTGCCCCCGGTCAGGGTCGCCGCGGTGATGCCGTGCCCGGCGAGGATGTCGCACGCCCGGGCGGAGCGGGTGCCCGAGGCGCAGACGACCAGCAGATCGCCGCGCTCGGCCGCGGTTCTCAGCGCGGGCAGCGCCCGGTCCAGGCGGTCGAGCGGAATGTTGTGGGCGCCGGGCAGGTGGCCGGAGGCGTACTCGCCCGGTGTGCGCACGTCGATGACGGTCAGCTCGTGCAGCCGGGGGCGGGCCTCGGAGGCGGTCAGGGAGAAACTCGGCATGGTCGCTTCCTTTTCCTCGTCTTCCTGTGTTCCTGGTGGGACGTACCCCACTCAACCAGGTTTCCAGGGGATGTCCGGCGCCAGGCGTCGTGGCCCCGCCGCGACCGGCCGGAGATCCTCCGGACTAGGAAGGTCCGTCCGACGGTAAGTCCCGGCTCTGCCTCAGCCGTTCGCCGAGTCGCCCGCGCAGCGTGCGGGTGAGTGCGCCCGTGGCCGCGGTCAGGAAGACGAAGGTGTAGAGGATTTGCACCATGGTCACCACGCGCGACGTCTGCCCGGAGGGCGTGATGTCCCCGTAGCCGACCGTCGCCAGGGTGGTGACCGTGAAGTACAGGGCGTCGACCCGGGTGGTGAGTCCGTCGAACTGGCCCGGCTGCTTCGCCAGCGCATAGTAGGCGCCGGCGAAGATGACGATCGACAGGCACATCAGCAGCGGGATCACGATCCCCGGCCTGGCCCGCGTGCCGCCTGCGACGACGTCGCGGATCTGGACGAGCAGCAGCACGCTGACACCGGACAGCGCCAGAGCGAAAACCGTCCAGCTCGCGACCGGGCGGTGCGGGCCGATCTCGTCGAGCGGCAGCACGAAGTACCCAGACGTCATGGCGGTCACGGCGACGACAGCGAACAGCCGCCACCACGCCGGCTCCCGGCGGCCCGGGCCGCTCGGCGCCCGGCGCGGATTCGGTGTGTCCGTCATGGTGCCTCCCGGAGCCGGCGTCCGCACCAGTCAACGCCCGTGCCGCCCCGACACGCCCCATGTGCTGCGGAAACCGAGTGAGACCGGCCGTCGCGGGCCCGCCGCCGTCACCCGTCCGGATTCCTCCGGATGGCGCAGGGGACGGCGCCGCCGGACGCTCGAAACCCCGCACGCGTCCGCGTACGGGGACCCAGCGCGAGGAGTGATCATGAGCCAGCAAACGCGCCCGGTCGGCGCCACACCGCCCGTACCGGACCCGTCCGACGGCTGGGTGACCGGCGGAGTCGTCTTCGCCGGCGTCCTGATGCTGTGCGGCGGCGTCCTGGCCGTGTTCCAGGGCCTCGCCGGGATCATCGAGGACGACTGGTACCTCACGGTCGGTGACTACGCGTACCGGATCAGTCTCACCGGCTGGGGCTGGATCCATCTCATCGTCGGGCTCCTCGTCGCGGTCACCGGCGCCGGGGTGCTGAAAGGCGCCGAGTGGGCCCGGCTCACCGGCATCCTGCTCGCCTCGTTGAGCCTGGTCACGCAGTTCCTCTTCCTGCCGTACGCCCCGATCTGGTCGGTGATCATGATCGCGCTGGACGTGTTCGTGATCTGGGCGCTCGCCGCGTACCGGAACAGCGGCCGGGTGGCGTGACGGGCGATCTCCGCGGGTCCGGCGAACTCCCCGTCGCCCGGCACGAGTTCGCCGTTCCGTCCCGCCCGCCGGGCCGGGTGGGCAGCGCACGCGCCGGGCGCGGCCCGGGCGCGGTCCGCCGCGACAGATCGGTCCGAAGGGCTGCGGTGCACGCCGGTGGGGAGGGAATATGGGAGGTATCCCGTCATCCGGTGTGAGGTCGTGAGCGGACGGCCGTGCCTGTGCATCGCGACAGGGGAAGGAGCGATTGTGGGCAGCGCTGACGTGTTCCGTGCCGGCCTCGCAGCAGACCGCCGTACGGACGCCGCGCTGTCGCCGCCGGGCGGGCTCATGGACGTGCTCGCGGTCGCCGCCGTCGTCCTCGACTCACAGGGCCGCATCGTGCTGTGGAGCCCGCAGGCGGAGCAGCTCCTCGGCTACACCCCGCAGGAGGCACTGGGGCAGTACGCCGCGCAGCTGCTGGTCGCCGACGAGCACTTCGACCTGGTGCTGAGCCTGTTCCAGCAGGTCATGGAGAGCGGCCAGGGCTGGGAGGGCGTCTTCCGGGTACGGCACAAGGACGGCTCCACACGGCTGCTGGAATGGCGCAACATGCGCTTGCAGGACGACCTCGGCGGCTACTACGCCCTGGGGCTCGCCACCGACCAGCCGACGCTGCGGCGCGTCGAACGCGACCTGGCGCTGTCGGTGCGCCTGGTGGACCAGTCCCCGATCGGGCTCGCCGTGCTCGGCAGCGACCTGCGATACGTGGCCGTGAACCCCGCCCTGGAACGGATCGGGGGGCGGCCCGCCGACGACCTCATCGGCCGCAGCATTCCGGAGACGCTGCCGTTCGGCGACGCGGAGAGCCTGGAGGCCGCCATGCGCGAGGTCCTCGCCTCCGGTGCGCCGCTGCTGGACCGGCATGTGCTCGGCCGGGTCCTCTCGGACCCCGTCGGTGAGCGTGCCTGGTCGGTGTCCCTGTACCGGCTGGAGGACCCCGGCGGACGCGTGCTCGGGATCGCTCTCTCCGTCGTCGACGTCACCGACCGGCACCGCGCGGCCACGGAGGCGGAGCGGGCGCGCCGGCGCCTGGCCCTCGTCGCCGACGCCTCCGTACGCATCGGGACGACCCTCGACCTGGAGCAGACGGCCCGCGAGCTGGCGGACGTGGCGGTGCCCGAGCTGGCGGACGTGGCCGCCGTCGACGTCCTCGACAGCGTCCTCGCCGGCCCCGACGGCCGCCCGGACCGGAGACGCGACGACGCCCCGATGCTGATCCGCGCCCTCGCGGTCGCCGCCGCCTACCCCACCGTCGCGGTCGAGGCCGCCGACCGTCCCGGTGAACTCGCCCGGTACGACGCCGGGCGTCTCGTCACCCAGTGCGTCAACACCGCACGCCCCGTCACGATCCCCAGACTCGGCGAGCAGGACCTGCGCGACATAGCCCGCGACAGCAGGGCCGCCGGAATCCTCGCCGAGGCCGGCGTGCACTCCTACATGGCCGTGCCGCTGATCGCCCGCGGCGAGGTCCTCGGGGCGCTCGACCTCAAACGGGCCCGCAATCCCGACCCGTTCACCGAGGACGACGTCCTGCTGGCGACCGAGTTCGCCGCGCGCGCCGCCGTCTGCATCGACAACGCGCGGTGGTACCGCCGGCAGCGCCAGACCGCGCTCACGCTCCAGCGCAGCATGCTGCCCGAGACGCCCGAGCATCTCGTCGGCCTCGAAGTGGCCTCCCGCTATCAGCCGGCGCGCGCGGACAGCGAGGTCGGCGGCGACTGGTTCGACATCATCCCCATGGACAGGGAACGCACCGCCCTGGTCGTCGGCGACGTGATGGGCAGCGGGATCAACGCCGCCACCGCCATGGGCCGGCTGCGCACGGCCACCCAGACGCTCGCCCGGCTCGCCCTGGACCCCGCCGTCGTGCTGCGCCACCTCGACGAGATCACCGCCGGACTCGACCCGTACATCGCCACCTGCATGTACGCCGTGTACGACCCGCACCGCGCACAGTGCTGCATCGCCAACGCCGGCCACCTGCCCCCGGTCCTGGTGCGCAGCGGAAGCGCACCCCGGCTGCTCGACCTGCCCACCGGCACCCCCCTCGGCGTCGGCGGCGTCGGCGGCGTCGCACTGCGCAGCATCACCGTCGGCATCGACCCGGGTGACGTGCTCGTCCTGTACACGGACGGCCTGGTCGAGACGCGCGACCAGGACATCGACGTCCGGCTGAACATGCTGCTCGACCTGCTCCAGACCGCCGACGCCACGCTGGGGGAGACCTGTGACCGGCTGCTGCACGCTCTGCGCCGGCCCGACGCCCCGGACGACGTCGCGCTGCTCCTCGCCCGCGTGACCGGCTCGTAGCAGCGGCTCGCCCCGCGGGCCGCGGCGGCGCTGTGCGCATCCACCGGACGGGCCCGGGGGCGCGGATGACACGATGGCGGAGCGGTGCCGCGCCGATCACCGCAGGTCCCCCGTAGGCAAGCACGACGCGAACGAACAAGGAGGACGGGCCGTGCCCGCTCCCCGGATGAGCACGACACCTCTGCCAGGCATCGGAGTCCAGTACGACCTCACCACCCGCGAACACCGGCACCTGTCGGTCATCGCCCACCGCGACGGCACCCGCTCGGTGAACGTCTACCGGCCCGACGATCCCGACGCCTGCGCGCAGTCCGTGCACCTGACGAGCGCCGAGGCCGCCTCGCTCATCGACGCCCTGATGCCCGACCACCACAGCTCCAACGTCCTGCACACCACCGACCTCGGCCTGATCGCCGAGCGGGTCGAGGTGTCCGCGCACTCCGTGTGGAACGGCCGTGTGATGGGCGAGATGCGGCTGCGCACCGAGACCGGTGCCTCGGTGGTGGCCGTACTGCGCCGTGCCGAGGCCATCCCCTCGCCGGGGCCGGACTTCCGGCTGGCCGGCGGGGACACGCTGATCGTCATCGGCACCCGCGAGGGCGTCGAGGCGGCCGCGGCGATCCTCGGACGGGAGTGACCGGGTGCACTCCGCGATATTCCTCATCGAGTTCGGCGCGATCATCCTCGGCCTGGGACTGCTGGGCAGATTCGCGGGACGGCTGCGGTTCTCGCCGATCCCGCTGTACCTGCTCGCCGGTCTCGCCTTCGGCACGGGCGGTCTGCTGCCCCTCGGCGCGAGCGAGGAGTTCGTGGCGATCGGCGCCGAGATCGGCGTCATCCTGCTCCTGCTGATGCTCGGCCTCGAGTACACGGCGAGCGATCTCGTCTCGAACCTCAGGACGCAGTACCCGGCCGGCCTCGTCGACTTCACCCTCAACGCCCTGCCGGGCGCGGCGGCGGCGCTGCTCATGGGCTGGGGCCCGGTGGCGGCCGTCGTCCTCGGCGGTGTCACGTGGATCTCGTCGTCCGGCGTCATCGCCAAGGTGCTCGGCGACCTGGGCCGGCTCGGGAACCGGGAGACCCCGGTCATCCTCAGCATCCTGGTCCTCGAAGACCTGGCGATGGCTGTCTACCTGCCGATCATCACCGCCCTGCTCGCCGGCGTCGGTCTCGCCGCGGGCAGCGTGACGCTGGCGATCGCGCTGGGTGTCGCGGGCGCGGTGCTGTTCGTCGCCGTCCGCTACGGGCGGGTCATCTCACGCTTCGTCAGCAGCGACGACCCGGAGAAGCTGCTGCTGGTCGTGCTCGGCCTCACCCTGCTGGTGGCGGGCATCGCGCAGCAGCTCCAGGTCTCGGCAGCGGTCGGCGCGTTCCTCGTCGGGATCGCGCTGTCCGGCGAGGTGGCCGAGGGCGCGCACACGCTGCTGAGCCCCCTGCGCGACCTGTTCGCCGCGGTGTTCTTCGTCTTCTTCGGACTTCACACCGACCCGTCCAGCATTCCGCCGGTGCTGCTGCCCGCTCTCGCGCTGGCCGTCACGACGGCCCTCACCAAGGTCGCCACCGGCTACTGGGCGGCGAAGCGCGCGGGTGTCGGCCCCAAGGGCCGCTGGCGCGCGGGCGGCACGCTGGTGGCGCGCGGCGAGTTCTCCATCGTCATCGCGGGCCTCGCGGTCTCGGCGGGGATCGAGCCGTCGATGGGTCCGCTGGCGACGGCGTACGTCCTGATCCTGGTGGTCGTCGGCCCGCTGACGGCGCGGTACACGGAGCCGGTCGGCCTCCGGCTGACGTCCCGGCGCCGTCGGCACGTCACCGAGCCGGTTCCGGAGCCGGCCAGGGTGGAGGCCCGCGACTGACACCTCGCGCCCGCCCCGGCGGCGGCCGCGGCCGGGTCCGTCGCCCGTGGCCGACGCATGAGGCCCGGTCGCGTCCTCTGTCACGCCGCGTCGTGGAAGACCAGGCCCAGCGAGCGGCGCAGGCCCGAGCGGACGGTGCTCACGCCGTGCCGGACCGCCCCGGCGGACCAGCCGCGGCGGGTGGCGACCGGCGGTCCCGTGTGGTGAAGACCAGGCCGTGGCCCTGTTCCAGTACGCGGACCGTGCCGCGGGACTGCGCCCGGGGCCGCTGCTCGACGAGAAGGAATTCACCGCCCGTGTAGTCGCGGCCATAGGCGTCCAGGCCGATGACCACCTGCAACGGGAAGACCATGTCCCCGAACACGTCCCGGTGCAGGGCGTTCCAGTCGCCCCGCTCGTAGCGCAACAGGATCTGCGCCGACCGGTCCTGGCCCGCCGCGTGGCACATGGCGAGCCACTCGTCCAGCGAGTCGGGCCACGGCGCCGGGCGGCCCAGGCGTCGGGCCCAGTCGCGGGCGACGCCCAGCAGGTGGGGGTAGAGCGCGGCACGCAGTTCGGCGACCGGCTCCGGCAGCATGTGCGTGAAGTACCGGTAGCTCCCCGAGCCGAAGCGGTGCCTGGCCATGTCGATCGTGCTCCGGAACAGCTCCTTGCGGTCGTACAGGCCGGCGATCGCCGCGCACTGCGCGGAGGTGAGCAGCGGCGGGGTGAGCGCGCAGCCGTGTTCGTCCAGTTCCCGCGCGAGGCCGGGCCAGTCGGCGCCGTCCACGCGCCGGCGCAGTGTCGTCCGGGCGGCGGTCGTCGCGCTCATCGTCGTTCTCCGGTGTCGTATCGGGTCCTCGTGTCCGTTGTCCAGACTGCGACCGGGAGCCCCGCGCGTCCGGCGGGAATCGGACGTCGCTGTCGCGTCAGAGCGCGCCCCACAGGTGGGCCCTGGTGCGCAGGTGGTCGTGCACGAGCGCGAGCGGGGGGTGGGCCAGGGCACCCGCGCGGACGGCGAGATAGAGCGTGTTGAGCGGTGGTGCGGCCGGTTCGTGAAGGAGCTCCACCGACCCGGCGGCGATTGCCGGTTCCGCCAGGTAGCGAGGGAGCGTGCTGACGCCCGCCCCCGCGACGACGGCGGCGAGCACGGCCCGCAGATCGGGAACGGTCACGGCGATGCCGTTCGGCGGACGCCGGCCGAATTCGCTCAGCCAGTAGCGCCTGACGATCGGCAGGTCGTCCGCGTACGCGACGAGCGGCAGGTGGGCGAGGGCGCCCGGCGGATCGGCCGCCAGCCGCACGGGGTCGACGGTGCGGGCCAGCGTCGGCGGTCCCACCAGGACGAACTCCTCGTCGACGAGCGGTGTCGCGGCGATCTCCTGCTGCGTCGGCCGCACGGCGGACACCACCAGGTCGACGCGTCCCGCCGACAGGGCCGCCAGCAGGTCCGCGGCGAGTCCCAGCGTCACCTGCAGGCGCAGTCCGCGCGTGGTGAGCGGGGCCAGTGTGGGCAGCACCCGCAAGGCCATCAGCTCGGCGGCGCCCGCGATGCGCACGGTGCCGACATGGGCGGCGCCGTCGCCCGAGGTGTCCAGCGCGGCGCGGAGCTCGTCCAGATGCGTGCCGATCCGCGCGGCGAGGTCGGCCGCGCGGGCCGTGGGCGTCGCCCCCTTGCGGGAGCGTACGAACAGCGGCTCGCCCAGCTCCTGTTCCAGCCGTGCCAGCTGGCCGCTGACCGCTGGCTGGGTCAGGCCCAGCCGCTCGGCGGCCGCGGAGAGGGAGCCGCAGCGGTAGATCTCGAGGAAGGTCGACAGCAGATCCAGCGCGGGCACGCAACCCTCTTTCCATAAGGGAACTTATGACGTCCATGATGCCCGCGGATGGCGTCGGGTGAAAGCTGGTGTTGTCCGCCTCGAGGCCTCAACAACCGACATCCATCAGTGAAGGACCCATTCCTCATGTCGAAGATCCTTATGGTCGTCTCCGGTGCCGACAGCCTGGAACTGGCCGACGGCTCCAGCCATCCGACCGGTTTCTGGGCCGAGGAGGTCGCGACGTCGCACGAGGTGCTGCGCGCCGCGGGCCATGACGTGACCATCGCGACGCCGGGCGGCGTGCGGCCGACCGCCGATCCGATCAGCCTGGACGCGCGGGGCGGTGTCGAGGAGGAGGACGCCCGCCGCTTCACCGCGTACCTGGCGGCCATCGACGGCGACCTCGCCGCGCCGCTCGATCTCGCCAAGGTGTCCGCGGACGACTACGACGCCGTCTACATCCCCGGCGGCCACGCGCCGATGACGGACCTCGCCGACCACGCCGACCTCGGCCGGCTGCTGAACGACGTCGACCGCGGCGGCAGCGTCGTCGCGGCCCTGTGCCACGGGCTCGCGGCGCTGCTGAGCGCGCGCCGGGAGGACGGCTCGTTCACCTTCGCCGGGCGGGAGGTGACCTCGTTCAGCGACGAGGAGGAGCGCCAGGGCGGGCTCGGCGACCGGTCGCCGTACTTCGTCGAGTCGCGGCTGCGCGAGCTCGGTGCGAAGGTCACCACCGGCCCGGCGTGGTCGAGCACCGTGGTCGAGGACGGCAACCTGATCACCGGCCAGAACCCGCAGTCCAGCGCGGACACGGCACGGCGCGTCGTGGGCGCGCTCGCCGCGCGCTGACACGGCTCAACCGGTGCCGGGAGCGGGCTCCAGCGTGAAGGAGTGTCCGGCCGGGTCGGCGTAGACGCGCGCACGACCCGGGCCGGGCCCGGCGCCGTTGTCCACCGGCACCGCCCCGAGGCTCACCGCCTCGCGCTCCGCCGCGTCCAGGTCGCCCTCTGCGACCCGGATGTACAGATGGGACTGCTGGGAGTCCTCGGGGCGCGGCCAGCTCGGCGGCGCGTACCCGTGGTCGCGCCGCACGGCGAGTACCACGCCGTCCCGCCCGGCCACCTCCACGAGATCCGGATCGTGACCGATTCGGACCTCGGCGTGGAGCAACGCCGCGTAGAAATCGGCGAGTTGCCGGGGTTCGGCCGAGTCGAGGACGAGGACTGCTGTCTTCGTAACCGTCATGCGATCCGCCTACCCCGGCCGTCCCGCCGCACACGACGGGGTGGCCGGGCGGCACCCGGTGCTGCGCGTCGCTGCCTTCCGCGGGGTGCGGACGTCTGCGGCCCGGCCGCCGTCTGGCGTGCGTGCTGTGCGGCGGCGTCGCCGGGGCGTGACCCACGGGCAGGGCGGGGCGAGGCGGCGTGTCCGGCCTGCCGAGCGGAGGGGACTGGCCCGGTCGGCGCGCGCTCCCCGCGGGTGGCGTGCGGCGCCGTTCGCTCGTGCGAGGGCTCGACCCGGGCATGCGGCGCAAGGGGCCTGGCCGCGCGGCCTGACGGGACCGTGTGCGGGCCGTCGCCCGGCCGGGAGAGTGGGACCACCGGGCCTGCCCGGTCTCTTCCGTCG
Organism: Streptomyces sp. NPDC002867; assembly: GCF_053591895.1. Classification (NCBI taxonomy): domain Bacteria; kingdom Bacillati; phylum Actinomycetota; class Actinomycetes; order Kitasatosporales; family Streptomycetaceae; genus Streptomyces; species Streptomyces sp. NPDC002867. The sequence goes on from NZ_JBSFUR010000003.1 coordinate 63,996, forward strand.
GCGTGGGGCGGCGCCCGCCCCCGCCCGCCGGCCCCACGGCATCGGCGACGCGCGGGGCGCGGCCTCGGGCAGGGAGCCGGTCGCGGCGGGGGTTACCGATTCGCCGAACGGGCACCAGCAGGGCGAAGCCGGTGCTGTGGCGCCGGGAGGCGTGGTCGGCCCGTGGCGACACGGTCACGTCTGGTGATCGCCGGGCTCGCCTCTTGACGCCGCACGGGGGAACATGGGTTCCGGGACGCGGCCCTGCCAGGCGCCGCAGGTCCCGGTAAAAGGTCCCAGGCGAGCCCACGACAGCCGGACATGGTGATGAACGACAAGACGACCCCGGCCCGGTCCGCGACCGCCGCGCAGAGCGCGGCGGTGTTCGGCGCGCCCTGCTGGGTCAGCCTCATGGCCCGTGACCTCAAGGCCGCCCAGGACTTCTACGGGGCGGTGCTCGGATGGGAGTTCCGCAAGGGCAGGCTCGGTGAGGACTTCAGCGTCGCCCTCTCCGACGGCGCACCCGTCGCCGGTATCGGCGCCCTCGCCCCCCGCCTGACGGTCGCCGTCGCCTGGACCCCGTACTTCGCGGTCCGGGACGCCGACGAGGCCGCCGGCCGGATCAGGGAACGCAGCGGCACGGTCGCTGTCGGCCCCCTCTCGCTGGCCACCGGCCGCGGCCTGCTCGCCGCGGACCGCGACGGCGCGGTGTTCGGCATCTGGGAGGGGGAGCTGGTCAGGGACTGGCCCGCCTGGCAGGACAACGCGCCCGCCTGGATCAGGCTGCTGGCCAGGGACGCCTTCGAATCCGCGATCTTCTACGGCGAGATCCTCGACTGGGCCTCCGACCGCGCCGGCTGCTGCGAGGTCAGCTACGCGGAGGACGCGGTCCTGCTCCACCGCTCCGGACGCGTCCTCGCCCGCCTCACCTCCGGCGCCGACGGCACCGCGATCAACCCCCTCCTGCACCCGCGCTGGCACGTCCACTTCGCGGTGAAGGACGTCGAGGAGACCGCCCACACGGCCCGCAGGCACGGGGCGACGCTGCTCGGCGAGCGCTCCACGGCGCGGGGGATGGAGGCAAGCCTGCGCGACCCGGACGGGGCGATCTTCACGGTCAGCTCGCTGGACGACGCGGTCCCCGGTCCCGATCCCTCCCTCGTCGGCCCGTAGAGCCGCGGAGCCTTGAAGCCCCGTACCGCAGGAGCCCCGGCAGAGGCAGGAAGGCCCGCCATGGAACGAGCCGCCGTCTTCGACGTGGACGGGACCCTCGTCGACACCAACCACCTGCACGTCGTCTCCTGGTGGGAGGCCTTCCGGCAGTCCGGCCACCGCGTCGCCATGCACGACATCCACCGCGCCGTCGGCCTGCCCGGCGGCGACCTCGTAGCCCACCTGCTCGGCGACGACCGCGACCGTGACCAGGACGACACCGTCAAGGCCGCCCACAAGGCCCTGTACGCGGCGTACTCGGACCGGCTCCCGCCCCTGGACCAGGCGGGGCAGCTGCTGCGCACCCTCTCCCGTTCCGGCTGGACCGTCGTGCTCGCGACCTCGGCGTCGGGCGCCGAACTCGCGGCCCTGCGGCGCGCCATCGACGCGGACGATGCCATCAGCGCCATGGCGAGCGCCGACGACGTCGCCGAGGGCAAGCCCGCGCCCGAGCCGGTCCGGCATGCGCTGGAACTCGCCGGGGTGCCCGCCGAGCGTGCCGTCTTCGTCGGCGACACCGTGTGGGACATGCGGGCCGCCCGGCGCGCGGGCGTGCTCTGCGTCGGCCTCCTGTGCGGCGGCATTCCCCGCTCGGACCTCGTCGAGGCGGGCGCGCACGCGGTCCACGACGACCCGGCGGATCTGCTCCGTGCCCTGCACACCGGGCCGTTCGCCGAGATCGTGCGCCGGTCCACGGGCTGATTCACGTGCGCGCCCCCACGCCCTGATTCGCGGAGATCGTGCGCCGCACCACGACCTGAGCGGCACGGCCGCCCGCGTCAGTGCGCCCGGTGACCCGCCAGTGGCGCGGTGGCCTCCCCGCTGCCCTCCCGTACGCCCCGCAGGAACTCCCGCAGCGCGTCCACCGACGTGCGCTCCGGTCGCCACTCGAGCTCCTCCCGGGCGCGCGTGGAGTCCATCACAGGCAGCCGCAGCACGGCATCGAAGAGCTGCGGCGACGCCGGCACGAGGCGCATCGCCCAGGCCGCCGCCAGTGCGGCGTGCACGGGCCCCTTCGGCACCCGCACCACCCGGGCGTCCAGCAGCTCGCCGAGTACGCTCGCGTCCACCACGGGATCGGCGGTCAGGTTGAACGCTCCGCGGGCGTCGAGGAGGACGGCCATGAGGTAGGCGCGTGCGGCGTCGTCGGTGTGCAGGACCTGGAACCGGAGCCCTTCGATGTCCGGCACGACGGGGAGCAGCGACGGCCTGATCAGTGGTCCGGGCAGGAAACGCCCGGCGAAGATGCGGCGCTGCTCGCTCGCGGAGCTCTCCTTGAACAGGAAGCCGGGGCGCATCCGCACCACCCGCACCTGCGGATGCCGCTCCTCGAAGGCGTCGAGCACCCGCTCCAGATAGGCCTTCTCACGGCAGTACGCGGCACCGGGCACGCCATGCGTGGGCCACGACTCGTCGACACCGGGCAGGGACTTGGGCCCGGGCGCGTACGCGCCGACCGACGAAGCGTGCACCAGCACCGGTACGCGGGCCGCGACGACGGCGTCGAAGACCCGCAGCGAACCGAGGACGTTGCTCTGCCACGTGGTGCCGGGATCGTGCGTGGGCTGGAACCGCCAGGCCAGGTGCACCACCGCGTCGGCGTCCTCGAAAAGCCGGGTGAGGTCCGCCGTCGCGTTGTCGGCCGACAGGTCGGCCGTCGCCCACTCGGTCCGGGACAGCCGCAGCTCCGGCATGCGGCGCGCCAGTCCGAGGACCGACGCGACACGCGAATCCTCCGAGAGCGCCCGCACCACACTCGTGCCGACGTTCCCCGTCGCTCCTGTGACCACCACTCGCAGCCCTGTCGTCTCACTCATCGGGTCTCCGTCGTGCTGTCGGTTCCCGCATTCGGATGTCGGTGGCTTCCGGGTCCCCGCGGCGCACCGACCGAAACAGTTGGGACACGAGTTGCCATGAAAACCGCCGACGCGGGCACCCGGGGATCACGGCCGGGCGACGACCGCCCGCACGAGACCCCGAGGTGGCGACGATGGTGACCGCTGCGACGCCGGAGAGGACGCGTTCGCCTCGACTGCTGCGCACCCCGGGTGTGTACGCGCCGCAGATCGACACGTTCCTGCTGGCAGACGCACTGGCGCGCGAGCCGCTGAGTCCCGGGGCCGACGTACTCGACGTCGGAACGGGCAGCGGAGTCCTGGCGCTCGCGGCCGCCCGGCGCGGCGCCCGGGTGACCGCCGTCGACACCTCCTGGCGTGCCGTGCTCACCACCCGCGCCAACGCGGCTCTCGCCGGTCAGCGCGTCGAGGTGCTGCACGGCGACCTTCTCGCCCCGGCGGGCGGCCGTCGTTTCGACCTGATCGTCGGCAACCCGCCGTACGTGCCCGCGCCCAGGACGCGGCCGCCGCGGCGCGGCCCGGCCGTCGCCTGGGACGCGGGCCCCGACGGACGCGCGGTACTGGACCGGATCTGCGACGGCGCCGCAGAGCTCCTGCGCCCCCGTGGGGTGCTGCTGCTGGTGCACTCCGCGCTGTGCGGCGTGGCGCCCACCCTGGAGCGGCTGCGCCGCACTGGGCTCGAACCGGCCGTCACCTACCGCGAGCAGGTGCCCTTCGGGCCGGTCCTGAGGTCCCGTGCCGCATGGCTGCGCCGGCAGGGGCTGATCGCCCCTGGTGAGGACAAGGAAGAGCTGGTGATCGTCCGTGCCCACCGGATCTGAACGGCCCTGCCGCATCACGCCGACCCGCGACGGTCCGCTGCTCGTCGAGGGCCCGGTCGACGTCGTCCTCGAGGACGGCGCCGTCGCCACCTCGGACCGCTTCACGGTGGCGCTGTGCATGTGCCGCCGCAGCCGGGCCTACCCCTGGTGCGACACGAGCCATCGGCGAAAGGCCAAGGAGTGAGCGCCGTGCAACACGCCCCCACGCCCCTCGGGCGGGGCACGACGGAGCGGGAACTGCCGCAGGCCCGCGGAGACCTGTCGGCCGCCGTCCTGGACGCCCTGCGGACCTCGCCCGCCCTGGCGCGGTTCCCCGGCGCCCACGAGGCCGAACAAGCCGATCCGCTCGGCGACGACCTGCAACTGGCGCTCTACGCCTGCTACGAACTGCACTACCTGGGCTTCACCGGCGTCGACCCGGCCTGGGAGTGGGACCCGGAGCTGCTGCGGCTGCGCGCGGCCATGGAGGAGAACTTCCAGTGCGCCCTCCGCGCCGGAACCACCGGCCACCCGGACCTCGACGACGCGCTCGACTCCCTGCTCGTCGAACCGGTCCGCGGCGCCGGCGTCAGCCGTTACCTGCACGACGAGGGCTCGCTCTGGCAGCTGCGCGAGTACGCGGCCCAGCGCTCCCTGTACCACCTGAAGGAGGCCGACCCGCATGCCTGGGTCATCCCGCGCCTGCGCGGCCGGGCGAAAGCGGCGTTCGTCGCCGTGGAGTTCGACGAGTTCGGCGGCGGCCGGCCCGAACGCGTCCACGCCCGGCTCTTCGCCGACCTCATGGCCGATCTCGGCCTCGACACCGCCTACGGCCGCTACGTGGACGCCGCGTCCGCACAGATGCTGGCGACGGTCAACCTGATGTCCCTGCTGGGACTGCACCGCGCCCACCGCGGCGCTCTGGTGGGGCACTTCGCCGCCGTCGAGGTCACCTCGTCGCCCGCGTCACGGAGGCTGGCCGCGGCGATGCACCGCACCGGGGCGGGCAGTGCCGCCGAGCGTTTCTACGACGAGCACGTCATCGCCGACGCCGTCCACGAACAGGTCGTGCGCCGGGACGTCATCGGCGGACTCCTGGAGGACGAGCCCTCGCTCGCGCCGGAGGTGGCGTTCGGGATCGCCGCGACGGAGTTCGTCGAGGACCGGTTCGCCGAGCAACTGCTGGGCGCCTGGCGGCAAGGGGCAACGAGCCTGCGGACGCAGGTGTGAGATGACAGGGTGCCGCCGCGCGGTTCGGCCGTAAGGATACGAACCGCTACGCAACGTGATGGTCCGCGTGGCGGAAAAGGGCGCCTCGGATCACAATGAGGCACCGGACGGACGTCGTTCCGCCGCGTGGCTGGGGGCCGCAGAAACCGGGAGACCACGATGCTGATGCCCGACACGAGCGTCATCACCAGGCTGATTGCCCGCTACCGGGCCCAGGAACACCACCTCCTCGCCGCTCCGCACGACGAGCACGCCCGAAGACGCTTCGAGGACACCGCGTACACGCTGTGCGTCCTGATGTGCGAGCGCACGGCCCGCGAGGCGGTGCTGGCGGCCGAACGCTACGTGCACCGTCACATCCGCTCCGGCGCGCAGCCCATGGGCGAGCGCGCGGCGTCCGGCGGCTGCTGACAGGACGGAACGTCCGCAGCGGCCGGACGGACCGGCGAGGGAAAGCCGACCCGGACCAGAAAGGAGCAAGGTGCTCGAAGTCCGCAGAGCGCTTCCCGAGCCGGTCGTCGGCCTCGTACGCCGGCGCAAGGAACCCGTCGTCACGCAGACTCTGCGCTCCACGGCGGCGGCGACCATCTCCTACGTCGTCGCCCTGTACTGGGTCGACAGCACCGCTCCTCCGCTGACGGCCCCCCTCACCGCGCTCCTGGTCGTGCAGGTGACCCTCTACTCCACGCTCACCACCGGCGTACGGAGGGTCAACTCGGTCGTCGTCGGCGTGCTCATCGCCATCGGGTTCAGCGTGCTCGTCGGGCTGAGCTGGTGGAGCCTCGGCCTGATCATCCTGGCCTCCCTGGTGGTCGGACACTTCGTGCGCGTCGACGAGTTCGTCCCCGAGGTCGCGATCAGCGCCATGCTCGTGCTCGGTGTGACCCAGGTCGCCGACACCGCCTGGGACCGGGTGCTGGAGACACTGATCGGGGCCGTGGTGGGTCTGCTGTTCAACGTCGTGTTCGTACCGCCCGTGTGGGTGGAGACGGCCGGGGACTCCATCGAGGACCTGGCGCGGCGCATGCGGCGGCTCCTGCTCCTGATCGGCGAGGAACTGACCAGCCCCACGCCCGTCGAACGGGCCGCCGCCCGCCTCCACGAGGCCCGCCGGCTCGACAACGACGTCGCAGACGTGGACGCCGCCCTGCGGCAGGCGGAGGACAGCCTGCGGCTCAACCCCCGCGTCAAGGAAGGGCTGCTGCACCGCATCGTGCTGCGCACCGGACTGGACACGCTGGAGATCTGCGCCGTCGTCCTGCGCGTCCTCGCGCGCACCATCACCGACCTCGCCAAGGAACGCAGGGACGAGGCCCTGTTCACGCACGAGGTGGGCGTCGCCCTTCAGGAACTCCTCGGCCATGTCGCCGACACGCTCGTGAGCTTCGCCGTCCTCGTCACCACCACGACCAGCGGCAGCGCGGACGCCGCCGAGGCCCGGCTCACCGGAGAACTCGCCGCCGCCCGCACCAGCCGCGACAATGTCGCGGACCTGCTGCTCCAGGGCATGCAGGAGGTGCCCCGCCACTGGCAGTTGTACGGCGCCCTGCTCACCGAGATCGACCGCATTCTCGACGAACTCGACCTCGACCACCGCTCCCGGCGCCTGATGGAGGAACTCGACCGTCACACCAGGGAGCAGCGGGCGCGCCGCCCGAAGCTCTCCGCGCTGCTGGACCGGGCGCGCAAGCGCAGGCAGCGCCGGTCCGCCGCCCACTGACCTGATGAGGTCCCGGCTGCTCACCACCGCCACCATGACTCTGTGCCGGTGCGTCGTGCTCTTCTTCGCCTCGGCCGCGGCCGGTTCGGCATATCTCGCGGCGAGCGGTGTGATCGGGGACCCGCCCCCGCCACCCCGCCTCCGGTGCGGCAGCCCGTGAGACGAGGGAATTCAGCCCTCCGGGGCGGACCGCACGTTGATCACGAAACCGTCGGCGGGGCGGGTGGGGACCCGGCTCAACGGGATGGACAGATCCTGCGGCGGCACCTCGTAATCGAGCCGCGCCAGCCGCACGGCCAGCGTCGCCAGGAGCGCGATCGTGACGTCCTCGCCCGGACAGCGGTGGCCGGTCGCCGCATCGCCGCCGCCCTGCGGGATGAGCGCGTACGGGTCGGCGGGAGGGCCGGCGGCGAAGCGGGCCGGGTCGAAGGCGTACGGGTGGGGCCACAGGGCCGGGTCGTGCTGGTGCCCGTACACGTCGAGGACGATCAGCGTGCCCTTGGCGATCTCCTCGTCCTCGTAACGCACGTCCGCCGCCGCCAGCCCGGCCACGAAGGGCACGAACGGGTAGAACCGGCGCACCTCGTGGGCGAACGCCTCGGCGTACGCGGGATCGCCCGTGCGCAGTGCGTCGCGGTGCTGGGGCCAGCGGTGCAGCGCGTGCGCGGCGAACGTCAGGTACCAGGCGACGGCGGCGGTCGGGCGCACGATGTTCAGCACCTCCACCGCCGCCGTGTGCGTGTCCAGCGGCCGTCCGCCCGCCTCCTGGTGCAGAGCGACGGCCCGCAGGGCCGAGCCGCGGGGCGCGCCGTCCTCGTCCGGGACCGCGTCGTCGCGCACCGCCTCGATGAGCTCCGCGATCCGCGCCTCCTGCCGGGCGCGGGCCTGGCGCGCCCGCCAGTGCCGGGGGCCCGCCGTGGCGAAGCCGTCGGCCATGGCCACCAGGTCGTCCGCCACGGCCGGGACCTCGTCGTCGCCGAGGGGCATGCCCGCCCACGAGCAGACCGCGCGGGTGATCACCCGCGCGGTCTCGGTGAACAGCTCCGTCCGCGTCGAGGCGGCCCACGACCGGGATGCGAGGTCCCACTCCGTGCCGGCGCTCTCCGCAAGGGAACCGACGGCCGCTTCGTCCTTGAGCAGGGACATCAACAGCGCCTTGCGCACCCGGTGGCTCTCGCCGTCCAGGGTGTGCACGGCCCCGCGCCCGAACAGCGTGTCGACCACGGGGCCGGGCAGCGCGGCGCGGCGGACGACGTGCCGTTCGTCGTAGAAGAAGCGGGCCGCGTCCACACCGTGCAGCACGATGGTGCGGCGACCGAGGAAGCGGGTGGGGACGGGCGCTCCGCCCTCCCGGCGCAGCAGGTCCGGGATCCAGGCGTAGCCCTGGGTCAGAGCGGAGAGGGTGGCGTCGGGGCGCAGTGTCTCGCGGAGATCCATGCGGTCAGGGTTCCCCGCCGCGCGGGCGGAATGCTCGCTTGTCCGACATTACCGCTCATGCGGCGTCCCGCATGACCTCGTTGCGCAGCTGGTCGCAGCAGCGGCTGATGAGCCGGGACACGTGCATCTGGGAGATGCCGAGCGTCTGGGCGATGCTGCTCTGCGTCATGTCGCGGAAGAAGCGCATGTAGAGGATGTTCTGCTCCCGCTCGGGCAGCTTGCGCAGGCCGGGTTTGACCGCCTCGCGGTCGACGAGGACGTCGATCGCGGGATCGGCGGAGCCGAGCGTGTCGCCGAGGGAGTAGCCGTCGTCCGCGCCCGGCAGCTCGGCGTCCAGGGACAGGGTCGTGAAGCTCTCCAGGGCCTCGAGCCCGAGGAGCGCGTCCTCCTCGCACACGCCGGCGCGTTCGGCGATCTCGGCGACCGTGGGGGAACGGCCGGAGATGGTCTGGCTCAGGTCCTGGCGCGCGAAGCGGACGCGGTTGCGCAGGTCCTGCACCCGGCGGGGTACGTGCAGGGCCCACATGTGGTCGCGGAAGTGGCGCTTGACCTCGCCGACGACGGTGGGGACGGCGAAGCTCTCGAAGGCGCCGCGCGAGGGGTCGTAGCGGTCGACGGCCTTCACGAGGCCGAGTGCGGCGACCTGTTGCAGGTCCTCGAGGGATTCGCCGCGGTTGCGAAACCGGCCGGCGATCCGTTCCGCCATGGGCAGCCAGGCCGCCACGATCTCCTGCCGCAGTTCCTGCCGCTCCGGGCCGTCGTCCAGCTCGGCCATCCTCCGGAAGGCGTCTGCGGTGTCGGGGGCATCGGAGTGCGAGTGCTTGCCTTGTGCCAGCGTGCGCATGATGTCGGGTCTTCCTGCAGGGTGTGGTGCCTTGAAGGATTCGACTCACCCGCAGAAGCGGCCCCTGGGCCGGTCTCCCGCACCCGGAGCCTCGGCTCCCGCGGGGTGTGCTCCGTCCGAAGCACAACACGCGGCTGCCCGGGACTTCACCGCCAAAACGTGGCACAGAGGGCGCTTTTCCGCCGGGGAACGGCCCTCACAGGGCGGCGGGCGCCCGCACCGGCAGGTGGTACACGGCGAAGGCGTGCCCGATGACCGGCTGGGCGACGTTGCGCACCTTCACACCGCCCGCGGTCAGGCCGTGCTCGGTGCCCAGATGCGCGTGCCCGTGCACCGCGAGGTCGGCACGGCCCTCGTCCACCGCCTCGGCCAGCAGATAACTGCCCAGGAACGGGTAGATCTCCGGCGGCTCACCGGCCAGCGTGTCCGGTACGGGGGAGTAGTGCGTCAGCGCGATCCGCGCGGCGCAGCCTCGCTCCTCGAGCTCCAGCAGCGAACGGCACAGGTCCGCCGCGCACCGCCGGGTGTAGCGGACGAACGCCTTCATCTCCGGCTCGCCGAACTCGCCCGCGCTGCGTCCCGCGAACCCCCCGCAGAAGCCCTTCGTACCGGCGATCCCGAGCCGGGTGCCGTCGATGTCCAGCACGGTGCCCGAGCCCTCGAGGACCGTGACGCCGGCCCGCTGGAGGACCGTGGTGACCTTGTCCTCCTGGTCGCTGTGGTAGTCGTGGTTGCCCAGCACGGCGACGACGGGCACGGGCAGTCCCTCCACCTCCGCGGCCACCACCTGCGCCTCCTCCACCGTGCCGTGGCGCGTCAGGTCACCCGCCAGCAGCAGGACGTCGGCGCTCTCGCCGAGGGTGTCGAAGGCCGGACGCAGCGCACCGTGGCTGTCCGGGCCCAGATGGATGTCTCCGACGGCGGCTACGCGAATCACTCCAGCTCCTCAGGGCGTTCGGGGGCCGTCGCGCCGGCGATCACCAGATCGGCCCGCATCGGCAGCCCGCCGAGTTCGGCTTCGGCGATGCGCAGGATCTCGGCCCTGCACGACGCGCTGGACACGGTGCCGTTCAGGTGCACGTATCCACCGCGCATGTCGATCTGGACGCCCAGTTCGGCGACGTCCTCCTCTGCGAGCCGCTCGCGCAACCGCGCGATGCGGTACTCGGACGCCTCGAAGCGGGTCATGGCACACCTCCCGGACCGCCGGTGCGTGGCGAGATCACGTCGAGCCGTTCCAGCAGATACAAGAACGCGTCCGGCATGGGGGACGCCGTGTGTTCGCGGCGCAGCGCGTCCCAGTCCACCCGCTCGCGCAGCGCCCGGGCGACGGGCAGCAGCCCGCCGAAGTCGCAGTGGTGCTCGGACAGTGCCGCGAGTCTGCTGCTCATCAGGTCCGTCGGCGCCAGCACCGGCATGTGCACGGAGTCCACCGACATGATCTCCGCCCGGTCCAGCATCTCCTTGGTGACCGGACGGTGTGCCAGCTCGAAGATCAGGTCGATCTCCTCGCCGCCCGCCCTCGCTTTCATGAGCCAGTCCTCCGGCGGGGACACGACCTCGACCCCTCCCTGCGTGAGGGCCCGCACGACGCCCTCGGCGTCCTTGCGCCGCAGGCAGAAGTCGGAGTCGTGCTGCAGCCGCAGCGGCACCCCGTAGGCGTACACCGCGACGCTCCCGACGAGGGCGAACGGGTAGCCCGACGCCTTGAGCAGCGCCGCCACCTCTTTGGTGGCCTGGAGGATGGCCTGCGTGTGGTCCTCGGGCAGCGGCTCGGCCCCGGTCCGGGTCGCCGGGGCCGCCGCGGTACCGCCCGCGCCCGGGACCCGGCCGGAGACAGGCCGCACATGTGCGGTGCGGGGGGTTTCCTTGATGGGGTTCATCGCCGGTGCTCCGTCCAACGTCGGGAACGTCATGTACCCCTTCGGCGGCTGTCGATCCATGGTTGCACCTGTCCGGGTGGAATTCGCGGGGGACCGGTGTGCCGGGGCGGCGGGCGGGTACCCGCAGGCTCCCGGTACGGCCGTCCCCACCGGACCGCGGCGCGCGGCGCGCCGACGGGAGCAGTGGCACGGCGGCCCGGCCGGGCAACAGCCGAGGAGCCGGAAAGCGCCGGCGCGAGTGTCGAGGAGGCGGGAGCCCATGGGTCCGGAAGCCACCAGAGGGGCCGGAGATCAGGCGGCCACCGGAGGCGATCGGTTCTCCGTGACCACCGAGCGGCGGGCGGACGCCGTCGTCCTCGTGCTCAGCGGTGAACTCGACCACGACACGGCCGAGCCGCTGCGCGAGGCCCTGGCCCTGCACGTGCGCCAGGGAGCCCGGCGCATCCTCGTCGACTGCGGCCCGCTCTCCTTCTGCGACTCCACCGGCCTGAACGTCCTGCTGCACGCGAGGCTGGCCGCGCTGGAGGCGGGGGGCCGGATCGAACTCGCCGGACTGGGCCCGCCGGTGGCACGGATGTTCGAGATCACCGGAGCGCACTCGGTCTTCCAGGTGTACGCCGGCGTCGAGGAAGCGCTGGCGGACGAGCGGCCGGCCTAGCGGGGGGTCCGATGAACAATACGACCCTCGGCGGCCCGGGACAGACCCGCAGGCTGGCGCTGTACGGCACGAAGGGCGTGGTGACCCGGTGCCGCGACTTCACGCAGGACGCGCTGTACGACTGGGGGTGGACGCGGGCCAGGGACCTGATCGGACTCGACGACGAGAACGGCGAGGCCGTCGAGGACGTGCTGCTGCTCGTCTCGGAGGTCGTGACCAACGCCTGCCTGCACGCGGGAGGGCCGCATGAGCTCGTGCTCCACCAGTACGGGCCGCGGCTGCGGATCGAGGTCGCGGACGCCAGCCCCGAACCGCCGCGCCGCCGCGCGCCGAAAGACCTCGCGCAGCCCGGCGGCCACGGCCTGATCATCCTGGAACGCCTCGCCCGTACCTGGGGCTCCGAGCGCCGGGGCACGGGCAAGGTGGTCTGGGTCGAGGTCCCGGTCCCCCCGCCCGCGCACCGCGGGGGAGCGGTCGGCGGGGCGGGACCGGTGAGGCCGTGATCCCTTGCCGCTATCCCTCGGGCTCAGGCCATGATGCCTTCGCGCAGCGTCCCGAGGATCCGCGCGAGCAGCCGGGAGACGTGCATCTGCGAGATGCCCAGCCGTTCGCCTATCTCCGCCTGGGTGAGCTCCTCGCGGAAGCGCAGCGACAGGATCAGCCGGTCGCGCTCGTCGAGTGTCGCGATGAGCGGCTTGAGCGCTTCCAGACAGTCCACGATGTCGAACGCGGGGTCCTCCACGCCCAGCCGGCGCGAGACACCGGTGGAGGCGTCCTCCTCGTTGACCGCCGTGTCCAGCGACTGGGCGGTGTAGCCGTTGGACGCGCGCTCGCCCTCGAGCACCTCCTCCTCGCTGACGTGCAGGTGCTCGGCCAGCTCGGCGGTGGTGGGCCTGCGGCCCAGCTGCTGCTCCAGCACGTCGAGCGCCTTCGCGAGCTCGATGCGCAGCTCCTGCAGCCGCCTCGGGACGCGGACCGACCAGCTGGAATCGCGGAAGTACCGCTTGATCTCCCCGACCACGGTCGGCAGCGCGAAGGAGGCGAACTCCACCTCGCGCTGCACGTCGAAGCGGTTGATCGCCTTGATGAGGCCGATGGTGCCGACCTGGATGATGTCCTCCATCGGCTCGGCCCGGTTGCCGAAACGGGTCGCCGCGAACTTGACCAGGCTCAGGTTGAGCTCGACCAGCGTGTTGCGGACGTACGCGTACTCCGCGGTGCCCTCGTCGAGCTCGGCCAGGCGCCGCAGAAGCGCCGCCGAGAGCGGGCGGGCGTCCGCGGGGCTGACGGTCCGGGGATCGCGGATCTGCGGCAGCCCGGCCACCGCGGCGCGGGCGGCGCCGCCGGGATCCGGCGGCGCGGCCGCGGGGGGAGACGGCTGAGTGTCTGCGGTGCTGGCCATCGGGTTTCCTTCGACGGGGCAGAGGCCGGCGCTGTCGGCTGCAGCGGGACCGTCGGGCGAATCCCTGTTGTGAGGGGGCTTTCCCACTTTTGCATGCTTTGATGCAGATTTGATGGGCACTGGCACGTTATGGGAAGCCCACCGGAACTGAGCCCGGTCTCGACCGGCCGCCGGTTCGCCCTCGACGGCGGACCGGGGGTCGTGGCGCGCTGCCGGGACCTGACGCGTGAGGCCCTGCACGACTGGTTCCCGCAGACCGGACCCGGTGTGGCCGTGGCCATGGGCGACGTGCTGCTGCTCGTGTCCGAGATCGTGACCAACGCGTACCGGCACGGTGGCTTCCCGTACGAGCTGGAGCTCGACCGGGGACCCGGCCGCATCTGGGTCCAGGTCAGCGACACCAGCGCGGTCCGCCCCCGACCCCACGGCCCGCACCGTGCCGCCCGCTCCTCCGGTCACGGTCTCTACCTGCTGGAGCGGCTCTCCGCCGACTGGGGCTGGGCCCGGCACGGCACCGGCAAGACGGTGTGGTTCGCCGTCGACATCCCCGGGTGAGCCGCGCCCGGCGATGCCCGAACCCCGAGCGGTCCGCTGGGGTGTCCCGCACATGCCCGCGTGCCACAGTGGAGGAAGCCGTAGACGACGCCGCCCGCGCTTGAGTCGCGCGGCGCCGCGCCCCCCACAGCACGAGGTCTGCGATGGATGTGTCCGCCCCCGCGCCGGGCCCCGAACCGGGCCGGCCGCCCGCCGATCCGAGCGGGGAGGAGCTGAGGAAACTGCTCGCCGGTCTCGTCGCCGTACGCGACGGGGACCTGTCCGTCCGGCTGCCGAGCGATTCCTCGGGCCTGCTCGGTGAGATCGCGGGGATCTACAACGAGATGGTCGACCAGTTGTCCCTGGTCACCTCGGAGGTCACCCGCGTCGCCCGCGAGGTCGGCGGCCAGGGGCTGCTGGGCGGCCAGGCACGGGAGCCGCGGGACAGCGGAGTGTGGACCGAGCTGACGTCCGGCGTGAACACCATGGCCGACAACCTGACCTCCCAGGTGCGCAACATCGCCCAGGTCGCCACCGCCGTCGCCCGCGGCGACCTCACCCGCAAGATCGACGTCGACGCACGCGGCGAGATCCTCGAACTGAAGGAGACCATCAACACGATGGTCGACCGGCTCTCCTCGTTCGCCGAGGAGGTCTCGCGGGTGGCCCGCGAGGTCGGCACCGACGGAAACCTCGGCGGGCAAGCCACCGTCCGCGGCGTCTCCGGCACGTGGAAGGACCTCACCGACAACGTCAACTCCATGGCGAACAACCTCACCAACCAGGTGCGCAACATCGCCCAAGTCACCACGGCCGTCGCCCGCGGCGACCTCACCCGCAAGATCGACGTCGACGCGCGCGGCGAGATCCTGGAGCTGAAGACCACCATCAACACGATGGTCGATCAGCTGTCCGCTTTCGCGGCGGAGGTCACCCGCGTGGCCCGCGAGGTCGGCAGCGAAGGCCGGCTCGGCGGCCAGGCGGAGGTGGAGGGCGTCTCCGGCACCTGGAAACGGCTCACCCAGAACGTCAACGAACTCGCCGGCAACCTGACCCGTCAGGTACGTGCCATCGCCGAGGTCACCAGTGCCGTCGCCGAGGGCGACCTCACCCGCTCCATCACCGTCGACGCCCCGGGCGAGGTCGGCGACCTCAAGGACAACATCAACGCGATGGTGGAGTCCCTGCGCGCCACCATCCGCGCCAACGAGGAGCAGGACTGGCTCAAGAGCAACCTCGCCAGGATGTCCGGCCTGATGCAGGGCACCCGCAACCTCGACGTCGTCGCCGAACGCATCATGGAGGAGGTCCCGCCGCTGGTCCGCGCCCAGTACGGCGGATTCTTCCTGGCCGAGGAGGGGCCCGACGGGCCCGAGCTCGTCATGATCGCCTCCTACGGCTCTCCCGAGGGTCCCGGGGAGCAGCCGCGCCGCTTCCGCTTCGGCCAGTCCCTCGTCGGTCAGGCCGCGCGCAGCCGCCGCCCCGTCGAGGTGCACGACCTGCCGCCCGGCTACGCCACCGTCACGACCGGTACCGGCAGCGCCGACCCGAGCCATCTGCTCGTGCTGCCCGTCGTCCTCGAGGAGCAGGTGCTCGCGGTCATCGAACTCGCCGCCGTCCGCCCGCTCACCGTCGTCCACCGCCATTTCCTCGACCAGTTCATCGAGACCGTCGGCGTCAACGTCAGCACCCTCCTCGCCAACAGCCGCACCGACGAACTCCTGGAGCAGTCGCAGCGGCTCACCGCCGAACTCAGCACCCGCTCCAAGGAGTTGACGGCGCGCCAGGAAGAGCTTCAGCGGTCCAACGCCGAGCTCAAGGAGAAGGCGGCTCTGCTGGCCGACCGCAACCGCGACATCGAGCGCAAGAACCTGGAGATCGAGCAGGCCCGCCAGGAACTGGAGGCGCGAGCCCAGCAGTTGTCGCGGACGTCGATGTACAAGTCCGAGTTCCTCGCCAACATGAGCCACGAACTGCGCACCCCGCTCAACAGCCTGCTCATCCTGGCCCAGCTCCTCGCGCAGAACGTCGAGGGCAACCTGACCGAGAAGCAGGTCGACTACGCGCAGGTCATCCACTCGGCCGGCTCCGACCTGCTCCAGCTCATCAACGACATCCTGGACCTGTCGAAGGTCGAGGCGGGCAAGATGCCCGTCCACCCGGCCCCTTTCGCCCTCTCCGACCTCATGGAGTACGTCGAGGCCACGTTCCGGCCCGTCGCCGACGAGCACGACCTCGCCTTCGAGGTGATCGCGGAGCCCGGGACCCCCGACCGCCTGACCACCGACGAGTCGCGGCTGCGCCAGGTACTGCGCAACCTGCTGTCCAACGCCCTGAAGTTCACCGAGCGGGGCCGGGTCGAACTGCGCGTCGCGAACGTCCCCGACGACGAGGTGCCCGCCCCGCTGCGCGGCACCGGAGCCGTCGTCGCCTTCCACGTCCGCGACACCGGCATCGGCATCCCCGCAGACCGCCTGGAGAGCATGTTCGGCGCCTTCCAGCAGGGCGACGGCACCACCTCACGCCACTACGGCGGCACCGGCCTCGGCCTGTCCATCAGCCGGGAGGTCGCCAGTCTGCTGGGCGGTGTGATCGAGGTGGACAGCAGCCCGGGACGCGGCAGCTGCTTCACCCTCTTCCTGCCCGTCCACGGTCGCGGCGGCGTCTCCGGCGCGTCGGAGACCGGCATCGCTCCGGAGCAGACGGACATGTCCGCCCGGGACACGTCCGCCACCGGCCACACCGTCCTCGTCGTGGACGACGACAGACGCAATGTGTTCGCCCTCACCGAGATCCTCGAGAGCGAGGGCATCAGGGTGCTGACGGCCGACAACGGCAGGGACGGCATCGAAGTGCTGCGGACCCACGACGAGATCGGACTCGTCGTGATGGACGTGATGATGGCCGGCATGGACGGATACGCGACCATGGCCGCCATGCGGGACCTCCCGCGCGCCGGGCACGTGCCGGTCATCGTCGTCACCGCCAAGGCCATGCCGGGCGACCGGGCCGACGCCCTCGCCGCGGGCGCCGACGACTACGTGGCCAAGCCCGTGGACGCCCTCCGGCTGCTGGCGAAGATCCGGGGCCTGCTGGGAGAGACGCACAGCCCGTGACCGCGGGGCGACGCGACGGACCGGCCTGTGCGTACGCACAGGAGCCGCGAAGAGGAGCCGGAGGCGGTGCCCGAGCGGCGCCGCGGTTCACCCTGCCCGGCGTCAGGAGGGACGGATGGCGATCAGGCTGGTGTCGTCGTCCGTGTCACCGGTGGCCTCGCGGAGCAGCCGGTCCACCTGTTCCTCGACGGAGCACGGACCGAGCTCCTCCGCGGTCAGGCGCAGGGCGTCCAGCCCGCTGTCCAGGCCGTCGTGGCGCCGCTCGATGAGACCGTCCGTGAACAGCAACAGCGTGTCGCCGGGGACCAGTCGGGTCGTCTTCTCGCTGTACGAGGTCGTCGGCAGGGCGCCCAGCAGGATGTCGTGCGGCGGCTCCAGCAGCCGGGCCCTGCCCTCGCGGACCAGCAGGAGGGGCAGATGGCCCGCGCTCGCCCAGTGCAGGACGCGGTCCGACGGGTCGTACAGCGCGCACACGGCCGTGGCCGTGGGGTGCCCCGGCGCGTGCAGCGTCACCTCGTTGAGCCAGTCCATGAGCCGGCCGGGGGGATGACCCGTGAAGGCAAGCCCCCGCAGGGCGTTGCGCAGGGCCACCATTCCCGTGGCCGAGTCGATCCCGTGTCCCGCGACGTCCCCGACCGCCACCAGCACCTGCCCGTCCGGCAGCGGCAGGATGTCGTACCAGTCACCGCCGACCCGGTACTCGGCCGCCGCCGGCCGGTAGCGGGCCGCCGCGCTCAGCCCCGGCAGCAGGGCCGGCGGCGGGATCTCCGGCACGATGGCCTGCTGCAGCTGGAGAACCAGCCGGTGCCGCAGAACGGCCTGCGCGCGCACCGCGTTCAGCTGGTCGAACGTCGCGGTGAGCGCGACCTCCGTGTGGTACTCGGCGGAGATGTCCTGGTAGACGCCGGTGATCCCGGTGAGCGTGGACTCGCGCAGCAGCGGCTCGGCGGCGATCCGCACATGACGGGGACCGCCGTCCTGCCGCACCACCCGGACCACGGCCGACGCGCCCTTGCGGCGCTCCATCACATCGGTGAGCAGCTCCGCGAGATCGTCCGTGTCCTCGGGATGCACGCGCGAACGCAGTTCGGGAAGGGGGACGGGCACCGCGTCCCGGGGCATGCCGAAGATCGCGTACGTCTGCTCGGTCCACGTCGTCCGGCCCGTCGTCAGGTCGTCCTCGAACAGCGCGAGGCCCTGCAGACGCCCCACCGCGCGGCCGACCGCCGTGCGGCGGTCGCTCGCCGTGTGCCACAGGACGACGGCACGGTCCCTGCCCGCAGGGAGGACCCGCACGTCCAGGAGCGGAGCCGGGGACTCGTCGCCGTGGTGCTCGGCGGGCAGCCGTGCCGCCCGCTGGAGGAAGCCCGCGTACCGTGCGCGCCGGGCCATCGCCGACAGGTCCCTGTGCACCAGGGGGAACGCCACCTCGATCGGGCGGCCCGCCACCCGGTGGGCCCCGCCGAGGGCCTCGGCCGCCTGCGCGTTCACGTGCTCGACCGTCAGGGCATAGTCGCCCGGGTCCCGGTGCAGCGTCATCGCGGGGCCGACCAGACAGTCCAGCAGGTCGTCGAGCGCGGGCAGTTCGGCGAGCGGCTCGGCCGCCGCCCCCAGTAGCCGGCCCGCGACCTCGACGAGCGCCGGCAGCGCGACACGCACCTGCTCGTCCAGCTCGGTGCTGTCCGGCCAGACGGCCAGGGCAAGACCCACCGCGGAGCCGCGCACGCGCAGCGGGACGACCGCCCGCGCGGCCCGCGCGAAGGGGCCGGGCAGCACGTCCCCGTCCGCAGGCCCGGACGGCAGCCAGACCGGCTCGCCCTCGGTGAGCGCCCTGCGCAGGGGCAACGGAGCGGCGGGCGGGATCCACCGCCACTGAGAGGCCTCCAGGGCGCCGACCCCCGCATGCCCCATGAGCTCCAGGCAGCCGGACTCCGTCTGCCGCCACAGCCACAGCCCCTCCACCCCGAGCGGACGCAGGCCGCCCTCCAGCAGCGTGGCGGCACCCCTGGAGACGGACTCCTCGGCCTCCGCCGCGGCCGTGACCTGACGCAGCCGGCGGGCGTCGGTCCACAGGGTGCTTCCCTGCTCGCGGTCCGGGGAAGGGGGCGCGGAGACGGTGAGGGATCCGGCCACGCCGTTGACGATGTCGGCGGCGATGTCCTCCGGGCTCGATGCGGCGGCCCGCGCCAGCCGCGCCAGATGTTCGGCCGCCTCGGACGGCGAGGTCTGCAGCTGTGCGGCGAGGATGCCGGTGGCCACGTCGGTCAGATGCCGTCGGGTCATGTCGTCCCGCAGCGCGGCGTTCTCCGCGGTGAGCCGCTGGAGGACCGCCGGCGTGTGGTTCTGCCCGCCGCCGCCTTCGAAGGGCCCGTGCGCAGGCATGTGTCTCGACCACTCCCTCTCGGGCAGCGCGGGCGACCGGGAACGATCGCCGCCCCGCTGTGGAGTTTACGCGCGGCGGTGAGCGGCGGCACATGTGCGCACCGGGCGGGTGTCCGGCATGGCCCTGATCCGCCGGACACGCCCCGCAAGGACCGCCGGCGCCGGATTGCCGCCGGACGGCGCGGGTACCCGCAGTACCCGATCGCCGCAGCGCATCGCCGCAGCGCATCGCCGCAGCGCCCGGCGGCGCGATTGCGGCACCGTCCGGTGCGGCGCACGGTGGACGGGTCGGATCCGTCCCGGTCGAAGGAGTAAGACATGCCCCGCGGTTCCAGCCCCAAGAGGGAACGGCAGTACGAACACATCAAGGAGAGCGCCGAGCAGCGCGGCGAGAGCGACAAGCGCGCCAAGGAGATCGCGGCGCGGACGGTCAACAAGGAACGGGCCCGCTCGGGCGAGTCCCGTACGGCGAGCAAGACGTCCAAGCAGGACATGTCCTCTTCGAGCCGCGGCGGGAAGCGTTCGGGGAAGGGCTCCGAGGGTCCGACGTACGACCAGCTGTACGCGGAGGCGCAGCGCCGCAACGTGCACGGCCGCTCCTCCATGAACAAGGCCGAACTGAAGCGTTCCCTCGGCAAGTGACGGCCTTTCGGGCGGTCCCTGCCAGTGATCCGGCCGGCCGGGCGCACCCTCATCACCCGGTCGGCCGAACCATGTGCCGGAGTCGTCGGTGACCGCGCGCCGTTCAGCTCTTCGCCGCCGCCTCGCCGGCCTCCGCCGCATCGGCGACCTCCGTGTCCACCGCCGCCCGTACGAGCGCCGCCGCGAGATGCGCCGGGTCGTTGTTCCGCGCGGACTTCAGGCCGCGGGCGGACTTCAGAAGGGTCTGCGCGTCGGCGGGCAGGCCCAGCCGGCGGGCACCGTCCAGGGCCTTGTCGTCCAGCAGCGGACCCGCCTCCGGCCACACGCCCTGCACCTCGCGCAGGAAGATCTCCACCCCGGCCGGTCCGAGACCGGGCACCTCCCGCAACAGCTTCCGCATCTCCCCGGCGTCCCTGCCGGCCGCCTCGCGCATGCGGCGCAGGTCTCCGCCGTACTTGTCGAGCACCAGCTCGGCCGCCTTGCCCAGCTGAGTCGCCGTACTCTCGTCGTAACGCCGGTAGCCGCCCCTGCCGAGGGCGTCGACCCTGTCCTGCCAGGACGCGTCGGCCATGGCGCGTGCGCTGCGCATGCCCGCACCGTTGAGCTCCCGCGCGGAGGCGACCGCGGCCGAGCTGCGGATGCGGGCGCTCAGCAGACACGTGAGCACGAGCAGCCGGTACAGCGGCTGCGGGGTGTCCCGCAGCCGGATGCCCGCCTCCTCGGCGTAGGTGCTGCCGTGCTCGTCGAGCAGCGCCCGCAGGACCTCGCGCTGCTTCGCGGGGGACGCGGTCCGCGCGGTCATGTCCGCTCACCGTTCCCGTGCGGCCGGTGCAGCGGCGCGCCGCGCCGGCCGCGGGCGGACTCGTCCGTCCAGGCCGTGTCGACCTGCACGCTCCCCCGCGGTCCGGGAGGCTCGGGGAGAGGGGTGGGAATCGCCGGCTCCATGGTCTTCCTCCCTCGGAGGCCGGATATCGCGTCACGAGCGGGTACCCGCTGGGTGGGCGGCGACACGCCGTCCCGCGCCGAGGCGGCGCGGGGCACAGCGACGAACGGAAGGGACGGTTGGCCGTGAACGAGACCGAGCGCCAGGGCGTCGACCCGGCACGCCTGGACGAGCAGGATCTGCTGCGGGAGCTGGAGAGCATCCACCGCAGCCGTCACGACACGCTGCTGTACGGGTCGGCGGCCGCGTTCACGGCGCACGACGTGCGCATGAAGGAGCTGGAGGCCGAGTACCTGCGCCGCCACCCCGAGCGTCCGGTCGCCTCGGGCCGCACGCGCGAGGGCGCCCGCTCCCGCGGCCACAGCTGACCGGGGCCGCGGGGCCAGCTGACCGGGGCAGATCCCTCGCGGCACCGGGGCCCGGCCCCGGTGCCGCGTCGGTCAGCGGCCCGCGGCGACGCCGGAGCTGCGCGCGAACTCGGCGGTGAACGCAGCGCAGAACGCCTTGAGATCGGCTGGCTTGCGGCTCGTGATCAGGGTGCTCGGCGCCGCCTGGCAGACCTGCACCTGCTCGTCCACCCAGTCGCCGCCCGCGTTGCGGATGTCGGTGCGCAGACTGGGCCAGGACGTCAGGGTGCGCCCGCGGACGACGTCGGCCTCCACCAGCGTCCACGGGGCGTGGCAGATCGCCGCGACCGGCTTGCCCGCATCGAAGAAGGACCGTACGAAGGCGACGGCCTTGCCGTCCATGCGCAGCGCGTCCGGGTTGGCCAGGCCGCCGGGCAGCACCAGCGCGTCGTAGTCGTCCGCGGACGCGTCGGACACCGCCTGGTCCACCGGGAAGGTGTCCGCCTTGTCGAGGTGGTGGAAGGCCTGCACCGTGCCGGGGCGCGTCGCGATCAGCCTCGGCTCGTGGCCCGCGTCCTTCACCGCCTCCCACGGGTCGGTGAGCTCGACCTGCTCCACGCCCTCGTGCGCCGTCAGAAATGCGATCAGCATGATGAACGCTCCTCCTCTGTCCCGTCGGCTGCCTGGCCGGGGCGAGTACCCGGAAGCCCCGGCGGCGACACCGCCGCCGGTTCCCGGGTTTGAAGCGGGCACGGAGGGGGACCCGGATGTCCGGTCGAGCGGCCGATGGGATGAGGCCGGGTGCGGACGGCGGTCCCGCACCCGGCTCCCACGGCTCTCGAATCCTCTGCTGCGGCTCCTCTACTGCGGCCTCGCGAACGCCTCGAGCAGGCGCTCCGCCGCCAGCGTCGCGGTCAGCGTGCCCTCCCGGACCCGGCGTTCGACGTCCGGCGCGAGTTCCCGCACGGCCGGGTGCCGATGCAACCGCTCCACCAGCGCGTCGCGGACCATCGCCCAGGTCCAGTCGATCTGCTGGTCACGCCGTTTGGCCGCCAGCCGCCCCGTCGACTCCAGCACCGTCCGGTGCTGCTCCAGCCGCTCCCACACCGTGTCGAGCCCGGTGCCCTCGCGGGCGCTGCACGACAGCACCGGAGGAGTCCAGGCGGCGTCGGCCGGATGCATGAGCCGCAAGGCGCCGGCCAGTTCCCGGGCGGCGGACCGGGCGTCGCGCTCGTGCGGACCGTCCGCCTTGTTCACGGCGATCACGTCGGCGAGCTCCAGCACGCCCTTCTTGATGCCCTGGAGCTGGTCCCCGGTCCGGGCGAGGCTCAGCAGCAGGAACGAGTCGACCATGTCCGCCACCGCGGTCTCGGACTGGCCGACACCGACCGTCTCGACCAATACGACGTCGTACCCGGCGGCCTCCATCACGATGATCGTCTCGCGGGTCGCCTTCGCCACACCGC
Organism: Streptomyces sp. NPDC002867; assembly: GCF_053591895.1. Taxonomy (NCBI): domain Bacteria; kingdom Bacillati; phylum Actinomycetota; class Actinomycetes; order Kitasatosporales; family Streptomycetaceae; genus Streptomyces; species Streptomyces sp. NPDC002867. The sequence goes on from NZ_JBSFUR010000003.1 coordinate 86,447, forward strand.
CGAGCGTGCCCGCGCTGGGGGAGGGCCGCACGAAAGCGGCCGGATCCGTCGCCAGCCGCTCCATCCGGGTCTTGTCGCCCAGGATGGAGCCGCCGGTCCGCGTGGACGACGGGTCGACCGCGAGGACCGCGACCCGGTGGCCCAGGCCCGTGAGCATCGACCCGAGCGCGTCGATGAACGTGGACTTGCCGACGCCGGGCACACCGCTGATGCCCACCCGCCGGGCCGCGCCCGCGTACGGCAGCAGCTCGGTGAGCAACTGCTGCGCGAGCACCTTGTGGTCGGCGCGCGTGGACTCGACGAGCGTGACGGCGCGGGCGACGTAGGCCCGCGACCCGTCCCGCACGCCCTTGACGTAGGCCTCGATGTCGATCTTCGGCGGCATGGGCCTACAACTCGTGGCCGAGGGAGCCCGCGAGCGTGTGCACCAGGTCCCTCGCCGCGTCCGGGATCACCGTCCCCGGCGGGAAGACCGCCGCAGCGCCCGCGTCGTGCAGCGCCTGGACGTCCTGGGGCGGGATCACACCACCGACGACGATCATGATGTCCTCGCGGCCCTCGGCCGCCAGCTCCTCGCGGAGCGCGGGCACCAGCGTCAGATGCCCCGCGGCCAGCGACGAGACGCCCACGATGTGCACGTCCGCCTCGACCGCCTGCCGGGCCACCTCGGCCGGCGTCTGGAACAGCGGGCCGACATCCACGTCGAAACCGAGGTCGGCGAAGGCGGTCGCGATCACCTTCTGGCCGCGGTCGTGCCCGTCCTGCCCCATCTTGGCGACCAGGATGCGCGGCCTGCGGCCCTCGGACTCCTCGAACGCGTCCACCAGGGCACGGGTGCGGTCCACCGCGGGTGACATGCCTGCCTCGTTCCGGTAGACGCCCGAGATCGTACGGATCTGGCCCGAGTGCCGGCCGTAGACCTTCTCCAGGGCGTCGGAGATCTCCCCGACGCTCGCCCTGGCGCGGGCCGCGTCCACCGCCAGCGCCAGCAGATTGCCTTCCAGGCCGCCGCCCTGCGCGTGCCCGGCCTCCGCGGCCGCCGTCAGCGCGCGCAGCGCGTCCTGGCAGGCCGCCTCGTCACGCTCGGCGCGCAGCCGGCGCAGCTTCTCCACCTGCTGCGCCCGCACCTGGGAGTTCTCGACCTTGAGGACGTCGATCTGCTCGTCGGACTCCACCCGGTACTTGTTGACGCCGATCACCGGCTGGCGGCCGGAGTCGATCCGGGCCTGGGTGCGCGCCGCCGCCTCCTCCACCCGCAGCTTGGGGATGCCCGCGTCGATGGCCTTCGCCATGCCGCCCGCCGCCTCGACCTCCTCGATGTGCTGCCAGGCCCGGCGCGCGAGATCGTGGGTGAGCTTCTCCACGTACGCGCTGCCGCCCCACGGGTCGATGACCCGGCAGGTGCCCGACTCCTGCTGGAGCAGGAGCTGGGTGTTGCGGGCGATGCGGGCGGAGAAGTCGGTCGGCAGGGCCAGCGCCTCGTCCAGGGCGTTGGTGTGGAGCGACTGCGTGTGCCCCTGCGTGGCGGCCATCGCCTCGACGCAGGTGCGCGTGACGTTGTTGAACACGTCCTGAGCGGTGAGCGACCAGCCCGACGTCTGCGAATGCGTGCGCAGCGAGAGCGACTTGGGGCTCTTCGGGTCGAACTTCTTCACCAGCTTCGCCCACAGCAGGCGCGCCGCGCGCAGCTTGGCGACCTCCATGAAGAAGTTCATGCCGATCGCCCAGAAGAACGAGAGCCGCGGCGCGAACGAGTCCACGTCCAGTCCCGCCGCGATACCGGCCCGCAGATACTCCAGGCCGTCGGCCAGCGTGTACGCGAGCTCCAGGTCGGCCGTCGCCCCGGCCTCCTGGATGTGGTAGCCGGAGATGGAGATCGAGTTGTAGCGGGGCATCTTCTGCGAGGTGTACGCGAAGATGTCCGAGATGATCCGCATCGAGGGAGCCGGCGGGTAGATGTAGGTGTTGCGGACCATGAACTCCTTGAGGATGTCGTTCTGGATGGTCCCGGCCAGCTTCTCGGGCGGTACGCCCTGCTCCTCGGCGGCCACGATGTACAGCGCCAGCACGGGCAGCACCGCGCCGTTCATCGTCATCGACACGCTCATCCGGTCCAGCGGGATGCCGTCGAACAGCTGCCGCATGTCGAGGATCGAGTCGATCGCCACACCCGCCATGCCGACGTCGCCGGTCACCCGCGGGTGGTCGCTGTCGTAGCCGCGGTGCGTCGGCAGGTCGAAGGCCACCGACAGGCCCTTCTGACCGGCGGCCAGATTGCGCCGGTAGAAGGCGTTCGACTCCTCGGCCGTGGAGAAACCGGCGTACTGACGGATCGTCCAGGGCTGGTTGACGTACATCGTCGGGTACGGACCGCGCAGGAACGGAGCGATGCCCGGATACGTGCCGAGGAAGTCGACACCCTCCAGATCGGCGTCCGTGTACAGCGGCTTGACCGCAATGCCCTCCGGCGTCTCCCACACCAGCTCGTCCGCGTCCTTGCCGGTGGCCGCCTCGACGGCCGCACGCCACCGGTCCGCACCGGCCGTGCCCGCGGCGGACCCCAGCTCGATCCCCGCGAAATCCGGGATTCCCATCACGCCACTCCGATCCGGTCGAGCACCGAGGTCAGGACGGCGACCGCGTCACCGCCCGCGACGACGAACTCGTCGACCCCGGCCTTCTCGTACATCTCACGCTGCTCACCGGGGCGGCCGGCGAGGAACACCCGCCGCGCGCCCGCCGACTTGAGGGCCTCTGCCACCGGCCCCGCCTGCTCCGCGTACACGGCGTCGCCGGAGCACAGGCACGCCACCTGCGCACCGCTTTTGGTGAACGCCGACGCGGCCGACCCCGCGTCGACGCTCACCGGCTCGTGGACCGGCTCGATGCCGCCCGCCTGGAACAGGTTGGCGGCGAACGTCGCCCGCGCGGTGTGCGCGGAAGCCGGCCCGAGGGCCGCGAGGAACACCTTCGGCCGCGCGCCCGTGGCCGCCAGGTGCGCGTCCGAACGGGCCCGCAGCGCTTCGAACGCCTCGTCGCGGCGCACCACCGGCAGGCCGCCCGACGGCCGCGCCGGAGCGGCGTCGCGCTCCACCGGCGCCTCGGCCAGCAGCGGGAACTCGCTGACCCCGGTGACCGGTTCGCGGCGCGTGGCGAGCCGGCGGCTGCGGTTCTCCCACGCGGCGCCGATCCGCTCGCCGACCAGGCCGCCGCGGAGCGCGGCCGCCTGGCCGCCGGCGCGCTCGATCTCCTGGAACCACGCCCACGCGGCCTGTGCCAGCTCGTCCGTGAGCCGCTCCGCGTACCAGGAGCCGCCCGCCGGGTCGATCACCCGGCCCATGTGCGACTCCTCCAGCAGGATCGTGGAGGTGTTGCGCGCGATCCGGCGTGCGAACGCGTCCGGCAGGCCCAGCGCGTGGTCGAAGGGGAGCACGGTCACCGAGTCGGCGCCGCCTGCACCGGCGGCCAGCGAGGCCACGGTCGTGCGCAGCATGTTCACCCACGGATCGCGGCGCGTCATCATCACCGACGACGTCACCGCGTGCTGGCGCTGCGCCCCGGCGGTGTCGGTGGCACCGCACACCTCGGCGACACGGGACCACAGCCTGCGCGCGGCCCGCAGCTTCGCGATCGTCAGGAACTGGTCGGCGGTGGCCGCGTACCGGAACTCCAGCTGCCCGCAGGCGGCGTCCACGCCCAGCCCCGCGCCCGTCAGCTCACGCAGCCACGCGACACCGGTCGCCAGGGAGCAGCCCAGCTCCTGCGCGGTCGTCGCGCCGGCCTCGTGGTACGGCAGGGCGTCCACGGTCACGGCACGCAGGCCCGGGTACGACGCGTCGCACCGGACGGCGAGAGCGGCGGCCGCGGCCATCCGGCCGTCGACACCGTCGTACCGGCCGGTGCGGGCGGCGAGACCGAGCGGATCGGCGCCGAGGTTGCCGAGCGCCGCCGCGGGGGCCACGCCGCGCTCCTCGTACAGCCGCAGCAACGCCTCGGCCGCGGCCTCGAAGTCCTCGCCCGCATCGAGGACGACCGGAGCGAGATCGAGGAGCACGCCGTCCAGCGCCGCGCCCAGCGCGTCGACGGGCAGCCCGGACGCGCCGACGGTCAGCCACAGCGAGGTGACGCCGTTCTCCAGGTCGGTGAGCACCGCCTCGTTGGCCGCCGCCGGGTCGGGCCGGTCGTGGCGCTGGCGCACGTCCCAGCCGGACACCACGCCGCCCTCGGGCCTGCCGCCCCGGGTGAAGGGGGCGAAGCCGGGAAGGCCGGAGCCGTCGGCACCGCCGCCCGCCGTGTACAGGGGACGGGTGGTGATCCCGTCCTCGAGGGCCGTGGACAGCGCTTCCTCGGCCGCCGTGCCCTGGGCGTCCTTGCCTGCCTTGCGCAGCACGCCTTCGACCAGGTGCTGCCACTGCTCATGGGTCGCATCCGGGAACTCGGCGGCCAGTGAGAACCCGTCATCGGGGAGGACCGTCATGCTCGGATGTTAGGACAGCGGCGCAAAGGTGCAGCAGGGGAGAAGGCTGTGACCTTGCCCTCTCCGGTCCGCTCTTGATCCTTTGCACAGCGTGAACTATCCGGGGCATGTCCGTACCGCGGTCGGGTACCTGCATCGGACCAGAGAATCAGCGCGAAACGGAACCCAAGACGCGCGGAACGGAAGAGGTGAGTCACATGGGTCTGGGCGGGTGCATCATCCTGATCGCCGCCGGAGCAATACTCACGTTCGCCACCGACTGGGAGGTCAAGGGCGCGAATCTCGACGTCATCGGCGTGATCCTCATGGCCGTCGGCTTCATCGGCGTGGCCACCTTCACGAGCATCGCCAGGCGCCGCCGCGTCGTCGTACCCCCCTCGACACCGGTCGTCGAGGACAGGCCGAACCACCGCACCTACGAGTGACCTGCCCTTTTCGCCCCCACAGGGGAAGGGTGCCCCAGCCGGTACCGGTTTGACCGCCGGGCCAGCGGGCACCCGCAGAGCGCTTGCCACGTCCGCGTCCGCGGCCCCCTCCCAAGGAGCGAAGAGATGCGTGTCTCATCAGTCCAAGCCGAACAACTGGCCGAGCTCGGACAGCAGTTGCGCGTCGACGCGGTACGCGCGGCCGACGCCGCGGGCTCCGGACACCCCACGTCCTCCATGTCCGCGGCCGACATCGGCGCCGTACTCCTCGCGAGCCATCTGCGCTACGACTTCACCCGGCCCGAGCACCCCGGCAACGACCGGCTCGTGCTCTCCAAGGGTCATGCGTCGCCCCTGCTGTACGCCCTCTTCCGGGCCGCCGGGGCGATCGACGAGGACGAGCTGCTGACCTTCCGCAAACGGGACAGCCGTCTCGAAGGCCATCCGACACCACGGCTGCCCTGGGTCGACGTGGCCACCGGGTCCCTGGGGCAGGGACTGCCGGTCGGCGTCGGCATGGCGCTCGCCGGGAAGAGGCTCGACCAGATCCCCTACCGGGTCTGGGTCCTCTCCGGCGACAGCGAGATGGCGGAGGGTTCCGTGTGGGAGGCCGTCGCGCACGCGGCGTACGAGGAGCTCGACAACCTGACCCTGATCGTCGACGTCAACCGGCTCGGGCAGCGGGGCCCCACCCGGTTCGGCTGGGACCTCGACGCCTACGCCCGCCGGCTGGAGGCGTTCGGCTGGCACACGCTGCGCATCGACGGGCACGACGTCGCGGCGATCGACGCCGCGCTCACCGACGCGGCCGCCACGACCGGCCGCCCCACCGCCGTGCTCGCCCGGACCCACAAGGGACACGGGGTGGCCGCCGTGCAGGACCAGGAGGGCAAGCACGGCAAGCCGCTCCCGGACGCGGAAGAGGCCATCAGGGAACTCGGCGGCGTCCGCGACGCCCGGGTCGAGGTGGCGCGCCCGCCCGAGGTGCGTGTGCTCCACCGGCGCGGCGGCGGACTGACCCTGCCGGTGTACGAGATCGGTGACCAGGTCGCCACCCGCACCGCCTGCGGGCAGGCCCTCGCCGCCCTCGGCTCCGCGCGCACCGACGTCGTCGCCCTCGACGCCGAGGTCGGCGACTCCACCCGCACCGATCTGTTCGCCAAGGAGCACCCGGGTCGCTACTTCCAGTGCTACATCGCCGAACAGCAGCTGGTCGCGGCCGCCGTCGGCATGGCCGCCCGCGGCTACGTCCCCTTCGCCTGCACCTTCGCCGCCTTCCTCACCCGCGCGCACGACTTCGTCCGCATGGCCGCCGTCAGCCGCGCCTCGATCAACCTCGTCGGCTCGCACGCCGGTGTCGCCATCGGCGAGGACGGTCCCTCGCAGATGGGCCTGGAGGACCTGGCCATGTTCCGCGCGGTGCCGGGCAGCACCGTGCTGTACCCCTGCGACGGCCCGCAGACCGCCCGGCTCGTCGCCGCCATGGCCGACCTGCCGAACATCAGCTACCTGCGCACCAGTCGCTCCGACATGCCGGTGCTCTACGGCCGGGACGAGGAGTTCCCCGTCGGCGGCTCCAAGACACTGCGCTCCTCCGGCCGCGACCGCGCCTGCGTCATCGCCGCCGGCGTGACCGTGCACGAGGCGCTGGCCGCCGCCCACGCACTCGACCGGGAGGGGATCGCGGTCCGTGTCGTGGACGCGTACAGCGTCAAGCCCGTCGACACCGCGACCCTGCAGACGGCCGCCGACGACACCGGCTGCCTGATCACCGTCGAGGACCACCACCTCGAGGGCGGTCTCGGCGACGCGGTGGCCGAGGCGTTCGCCGACGGGCGCCCCTCGCCCCGGCTCGTACGCCTCGGGGTACGCGGCGTACCCGCGTCCGCCACGTCCCGCGAGCAGTTGCACGCGGCGGGCATCGACGCCGAGTCGATCGCCGCGGCCGTGCGGCTGCTCGTCGCGGAGGCGATGGTGAGTCCATGAGCGCGCACCGGGTGACGGCGGGCGGGCGCAGCGTCGAGATCAAACGCCCCGACAAGCTGCTGTTTCCCGACGACGGGATCAGCAAGGCCGATCTCGCCGCCTACTACCGCGCCATCGCGCCGTACATGCTTCCCCATCTGCGCGGCAGGCCACTGATGCCGGAGCGGCACCCGGACGGTGTCGGCGGCCCCCGGTTCATGCAGAAGCACACCCCGGAGCACTACCCGGACTGGGTGGGCAGGGCGGAGGTCGAGAAGGAGGGCGGCACCGTCGTGCACACCGTGTGCGGCACCACCGCCGCACTCATGTACCTCGTCGACCAGGCGTGCGTCACCTTCCACCGCTGGCAGTCCCGGGTGAAGAGGCCGGGCCACCCCGACCGGCTCGTCTTCGACCTCGATCCGCCCGGCGCCGACTTCGAGGCGGTACGCAGGGCCGCCCGCGGGCTCGGCGAACTGCTCGGCGAACTGCGGCTGCCCGCCCAGCTGATGACCACCGGATCCCGCGGACTGCATGTCGTCGTTCCGCTGTCCGGCACCTCCGGCTTCGACGAGACCCGGGCCTTCGCGCAGGAGGTGGCCGAGACGCTCGCCGCCCGCGACCCCCGTCACCTCACCACGGCGGTGCGCAAACAGGCGCGGGGGGACCGTCTGTACCTGGACGTGCAGCGCAACGGATACGCGCAGACCGCCGTCGCCCCGTACTCGGTACGGGCGAAACCCGGTGCCCCGGTGGCCGTGCCCATCGGCTGGGACCAGCTGGACGACCCCGGACTCACCGCACGGCGCTGGACGATCGCCGACGCGCCGGACCAGGCGCGCGCCGAGCCGTGGAAGGCGACCGCGGACGGCAGCAGGTCACTCGGCCCGGCCGGCCGCCGACTGGCGTCGTTGCGCCGCTGATCCGTTTCGTGGGCGGTTTGCCGGTCACCCCGGCCCGGCAGGTGCTGTGCAGGCGCGAGCGCACCGCCCGACCCGAAGGGAGCCCGTGATGGAAAAGACCAGCGAAGGCGGCCGGCGGGGCCGTGACGAGACGGAGGAGGAGCGGGCGGACCGCCGGTTCGGCGATCTGCTCCAGGAGTTGCGCGTCGCGCAGACCGGCGTACAGATCCTCTTCGGTTTCCTGCTCACCGTCGCCTTTCAGCCACGCTTCACGGAGCTCACCGGCACCGACCGCATCATCTACACCGTGACCGTCCTGCTGGGCGCCGCGACCACCGGGGTCCTCGTCGGGCCGGTCTCCTTCCACCGCCTGCTGACCGGCAGGCGTCTCAAGCCGCAGACGGTGGCCTGGGCGTCCCGGCTGACCATGCTGGGCCTGGTACTGCTGCTGTGCACGATGGCGTCGGCGCTTCTGCTCATCCTGCGCGTCGTGGTCGACGACGCACACGCCTCCTGGCTCGTCGTCGGCATGGTGGTCTGGTTCGTCGTGTGCTGGTTCGTCCTGCCCGTCTGGACGCGCATGAAGGAACGGCCCAAGGGCTGACACGAAATCAGCCGTCTTCCTTCACAGGGTTTTCGGGCGCGTGCGATTCGCCGGTGCCCCGGCTGTACTCTGCGCGCACACGCCGGCAGTGGAGGCGTGTCACCCATGGAGGAACAGTGACAGAAATCAGCAGAACGCGGTGGCGTTCCGGGGCTCTCATAGCCGCCGCCGCGATCGGCGCGCTCGGGGTCGGGCTCGCTGCCGCCCCCGCGGTCGCCCACACCCCCACGTGGTCGGTGACCTGCGACGAGGTCAGCCTCGAACTGACCAACTACGGCCACAAGGCCCGGAACACGGTGACCGTCACGGTCGACGGCAAGGACCTGCTGCCGACCGAGACGTTCACGAACGACTTCAGCAGGACGCTGAAGCTCCCCGAGCACGACAAGGAGGTCTCCGTCCGCCTCGTCATCACGGCGAGCGACGGCGACCAGTACGGGCGCGACGAGACGAAGACGGCACCCGTGTGCGAGGACGAGTCCCCGACCCCGACCCCGACCCCGACGCCTCCTTCGCCGACGCCGAGCGACACGCCCAGTGAGACGCCGAGCACCTCGGCGCCCGCCACGCCGGCGCCCGCGCCGAGCACCTCCTCGCCCGGCCTGGCCGAGACCGGTTCGTCGAGCTCGACGCCGCTGATCGCGGCGGCGGCCGCCGTGGTCATCGCGGCCGGCGGTGGCATCACGTGGGCGGCGCGCAGGCGCCGCGGCGTCCAGGACTGACGCACCGCGACCCGCAGGGGCTGCCGGGCCGGCAACGGCCCGGCAGCCCCCGCTCTTTCCCGGGACGGACGACCGCCTGCGCCCAGGGGCGCGCCTCGCCGCCCTCGCTCGCGCAACCCCTTCAGCCGTCGACGCCCACGAGATCCCGGGGGCGAACTCACCCGCGAACAAGCGACATTGCGCATCGCGGTCGCGCCGATTCCCTCGCCGTCGTCCACCGGCCCGCCACGGGGCTGTTCCGGACGTGGCGACAGCCGATCTCCCAACCGGCGCAACGCCTCGCGCACATCGCGTGGTGACGGCCGGTCGGCGTACCCCGTGGGGGGCGAAGACGCCCCGGTGAAGGCCCGCTCCGCCGCGGCCTCGTCGACGAGCACGACAGCCACCGTTCTCCCGCGCGTTGCCCGCACCCTCTGGTGCGCGCGCCCGCGCGCCGCGATGCTGTGCGCCGACAGCGCTTACTACGAGCTCAACCAGCCTGACTCCGGGAGAAGTTGTGGGCCTTGGCAGAGCAAGACACACCGTCGTGCTCCTCGCGACGCTGTCCGCACTGGCGGCCGGGGCGAGCGTCCCCGCCGCCGCCGACCCGACACCCGACCCGCCGCCCCGCGAGACCGCCGAGATACTGCGGCCCATCGCCCCGCCACCCGCCAGCAACCCCGGCGGAACTCATGCCGCGGTGGCCGACGAGGACGGCATCGAGACCGCCCGCAGCCGGCGGCCCGTCGCGCCCGGCGTCGAACTCACCTCCTACGACCGGCTCGAGGCCGCCAAGTGGCTGCGCGTCGACGAACTCTCCGTCGACCTCGGCGGCGCCGGCGTCCGGGCGGACTACCTCTCCTCCGGCAAGGTCGCGGACCGCAACAGCGTCTCCGACCTGGCCGCGCGGCACGACCCCGGCCCGGGCAGGCGCACCGTCGCCGCCATCAACGCCGACTTCTTCGACATCAACCAGACCGGCGCGCCCCAGGGCGCCGGCATCCGCGACGGGCAGCTCACCCACTCACCCGCACCGGGCGCGCACCGGGCCGTCGGCATCGGGCCCGGGGGCGCGGGACGGGTCCTCCAGCTGTACTTCGACGGCATCCTGACCGTCCCCGGCGGCGCCCACCCCCTCGGCGCCTACAACGCCGCCAATGTCCCGGCAGGCGGCATCGGCGCGTACACCGCCGCCTGGGGCGAGGCGGACCGTGGCCTCACCGTCGACGCCGCGACCCCCGTCGCCGAGGCCGTCGTCCGCGAGGGCAAGGTCGTCGCCGTGCACGACCGGCCCGGCAGCGGGCCCGTCCCCGACGGCACCACCGTCCTCGTCGGCCGGGAGGCGGGGGCCGCCGTACTCGCGGCACTGCGGCCCGGCGACCCGGTGTCGGTGGAGTACCGGCCACGCACCGACAGCGGACCCGTACCGCGCACGGCCGTCGGAGGCCGCGAACTCCTCGTCGTCGACGGCGTACCCCAGAACCACGACGGCGCGGGCAACAACGCCACCGCGCCCCGTACCGCCGTCGGGTTCTCGCGGGACGGCCGGTCGATGCACGTCATCACCGTCGACGGGCGGCAGGCCGACAGCGGCGGCGTCACCCTCACCGAACTCGGCCTGATGATGGAGAAGGCCGGCGCGCACAACGCCCTCAACCTCGACGGCGGCGGCTCCTCCACCCTCGTCGCCCGCGAACCCGGCAGCGACGCCCTCCAGGTGGAGAACAGCCCCTCCGACGGCAGCGAACGCGACGTCCCCAACGGCCTCGCCCTCACCGCCCCCGACGGCAGCGGAAGGCTGCGCGGGTACTGGGTGGAGACCGCGATGCCCGCGGCCGGCGCTCCCACCGCCGACCCCGTCAAGGGCGGTCACCCCGAGCGGGTGTTCCCCGGCCTGACCCGCCGCCTCGCCGCCGCCGGGTACGACGAGACGTACGGACCCGCCGCCGGCACGCCCCACTGGCTCTCGATCGACGCGTCCGTCGGGCGCGTCGACGACCAGGGCGTCTTCCACGCCCGTGACAGCGGCGACACCGAGATCCGCGCCGCACGCGCGGGCGTCCATGGCAGCATCCGCCTGACCGTCCTCGACGACCTGGCGCGCATCGAACCGACCGTCCGGCGTGTGGGACTCGCCGACGCCTCCGCCACCGGCACGTTCGGCATCGTCGGGTACGACGCCCAGGGCAACAGCGCCCCCGTCGAACCGGACGACGTCCGACTCGACTACGACCGCGAACGGTTCACCGTCCGCGCCGAGCGCAGCGGCTCCTTCACCGTCAGTTCCCGCACGGGCGGCGACGCCGCGGGGCGGATCACCGCGACCGCGGGCGGCGTCACCACCGTGCTCGCGGTGAGCGTCGGCCTCGCCCAGCAGGCCGTCAGCTCGTTCGACGACGCCGCGCAGTGGAAGTTCAGCCACGCCCGCGCGGGAGGCTCCCTCGCCCCCACGCCCGACGGACGCAGCGGAACCGGACTGGAGATCAGCTACGACTTCACCCGGTCGACCGCGACGCGCGCCGCCTACGCGGCCCCGCCGCAGCCGATCGCCGTCCCCGGGCAGCCGCAGACCTTCACGCTCTGGATCAAGGGCGACGGCAACGGGGCCTGGCCCACCCTGCACCTGAAGGACGCCGCCGGATCCGACCAGCTGCTGCGCGGGCCCTACGTCACCTGGACCGGCTGGCGGCAGGTCACCTTCGCCGTGCCGCCCGGCGCCGCCACACCGCTGTCCGTGTACCGCTTCTATCTCGCCGAGACCGCCGCGAACCGGCAGTACACCGGCCGGATCGTGATCGACGGACTCGACGCCCAGGTGCCGCCCGGCGTGGACCTGCCCGATCCGCCGCGCGTCGCCGACCCTCTCGTCGACTCGGCCGCCGTGACCGGGGCACGGGACTGGCGTTTCGCCGTCATGTCGGACGCGCAGTTCGTCGCCCGGGACCCCGACAGCCCCATCGTCGGCCAGGCACGCAGGACGCTCAGGGAGATCAGGGCCGCCCGTCCCGACTTCCTCGTCGTCAACGGCGACCTCGTGGACGAGGGCTCCCCGGCCGACCTGGCCTTCGCACGCCGCGTGCTGACCGAGGAACTCGGGGACGCCCTGCCCTGGTACTACGTACCGGGCAACCACGAGGTGATGGGCGGGAGGATCGACAACTTCGTGGCCGAATTCGGTCCCGCGCACCGGGTGTTCGACCATCGCGGCACGCGCTTCGTCACGCTCGACACCTCCAGCCTGAGCCTGCGCGGCGGCGGCCTCGCCCAGATCAAGGCACTGCGCGCCCAGCTCGACGCCGCGGCCGCCGACCCGGGCATCGGATCGGTCATGGTCATCGAGCACGTGCCGCCGCGGGACCCGACCGTCCAGAAGGGCAGCCAGCTCGGCGACCGCAAGGAGGCCGCGCTGGTCGAGGACTGGCTCGCCCGGTTCCGCCGTACGACCGGCAAGGGGGCCGGACTGATCGGCAGCCACGTCGGGGTCTTCCACGCCGCGCACGTGGACGGCGTTACCTACCTCGTCAACGGCAACTCCGGAAAGGCCCCGGCCGGCCCGGCGGACGAGGGCGGCTTCACCGGCTGGTCCCTCGTCGGTGTCGACGAGGTCTCCCGCGCCGACCAGGCTGCGGGCCGCCGCGCCCCGTGGGGCCCGCGCCCCGACTGGGTCTCGGTCCAGACCCGGGCCCACGCGGACGCGCTGACGCTCGACGCGCCCGCCGTGCTGCAGCCCGGGGAGAGCGGCGACGCGCGGGCGACGGTGCAGCAGGGCGCGCGGCGCGTACCGGTGGCGTGGCCGATGAGCGTGGACTGGTCCGGCTCGCCGAACCTGCACATCGGCCGCGCGCAGGACGCCCGCCCCCGGCACGCGGCGTCGTTCGACCCGTCGACGGGCCTGCTCACGGCGCTGCGCCAGGGCAGCGTCACGCTGGCGGTGACGGTGAACGGCGCGACACACACGGTCCCGGTCACGGTGACGACCGCGGCGGAATCCCGCCACCGCGACGCGGCGTAACGCCCGGGCCCGCCGGGGTCCTCTGGGCCCCGGCGGGCCCGGGCCGCAGGCGCCCCGCGGCGCGGAGCTGCCGCCGTGCAGGGGAGAGGGGCGTCAGCCCCCATCTCCCTCCCCCGGCAGGGGGCCTGGGGGCGGAGCCCCCAGTTACGGGAAGGGGCGGGGTGGGGAAAAGCCCCCCGCCCGCCCCGCCGTGCGGGACGCCCCCGCCGCGACCCCGCCCGGCCGCGTCAGCGCGCGAGCCCGAGGCCCCCGACCTCCGGTGCAGCGAAATGGCGTTCCACCTCCGCCCGCGTCACCCCGCTCAGCTCCGGCGGGGACCAGCGCGGGCGGCGGTCCTTGTCGACGACCTGTGCCCGGATGCCCTCCACGAGGTCGGGCGAGGACAGGACCGCGCACGAGACACGGAACTCCTGCTCGAGTACCGGCTCCAGCTCGCCCAGCACCCGCGCCCGGCGGATCGACTCCAGCGTCACCTTCAGGGACCGCGGCGAGCGGCCGAGGATCGTCTCGGCGGTCTCCTTCGCCTCGCTCTCCCCGGACGCGAGGAGGCGCTCGACGATGTCCTCCACCGTGTCCGCCGCGTAGCAGTGGTCGATCCACCCGCGCGCCCCGGCGAGCCGGCCGGCCGGGGCCGGCTCCGCGTACCGCCGCACCGCCGCGGTCACGTCCTCGGACGCGACCGCCGCCGCCAGGTCCGCCAGCCGGGCGGACGGGACGAAGTGGTCGGCGAGACCGAGCAGGAGCGCGTCGCCCGCGCCGACCGCCTCTCCGGTGAGAGCCAGGTGCGTGCCCAGTTCGCCCGGCGCCCGCGCCAGCAGGTGGGTGCCACCCACGTCGGGGACGAAGCCGATGCCCGTCTCCGGCATCGCGATCCTGGAGCGCTCGGTGACGATGCGGACGCTGCCGTGGGCCGACACCCCGACGCCGCCGCCCATCACGATGCCGTCCATGAGCGCCACGTACGGCTTGGGGAAGCGGGCGATACGGGCGTTGAGCCGGTACTCGTCGCGCCAGAAGCCGACCGACGCCCGGCCGCCCGCTCGCGCGTCGTCGTGGATGGCGCGGATGTCGCCGCCCGCGCACAGTCCCCGCTCGCCGGACCCGGAGACCACCACGGTGGCGACGGCGCCGTCGCTCTCCCAGCCGGCGAGCGCGGCGTCGATCGTGAGGACCATGGGGTGGGTCAGGGCGTTGATCGCGCGCGGGCGGTTCAGCGTGATGAACGCGGCGCGGCCCTCGGCGCGCAGCAGTACGGGGGCGTCGTGCTCGTCGGGGGCCATCCGGTCGTCCTTCCAGGGCGGAACGTGTGCGGCGCTGCGCGTCTTCCCGCCCATCCTCGCTCACCCGCCGGCCCGCTCCGCACGCCCCCTTCCCCTTCAGTCCGACCGGTCGGTACGTTGCCTCTGGGCCGGGCACGGCGGCCCTCCCCCGACAGGATCCAGGCGACGGAGGTTTCCCATGGCGGTTCGCGGCAACGACGGCGCACTCCAGGACGACGCATCCCGGATCGACGGCCACTGCGACGAGCGCTTCGCGGCCGTGCGCGCTGCCTTCGAGGACAACTTCCGTGAACGCGGCGAGCTGGGCGCCGCCGTGACCGTGCTGGTCGGCGGTGAGACGGTCGTCGACCTGTGGGGCGGCTGGGCGGACCCCGCCCGCACCAGAGCCTGGGAGCGCGACACCCTGGTCAACGTGTGGTCGACCACCAAGGGCCCGACGGCCCTGTGCGCGCATCTGCTCGCCGACCGGGGGCAGCTCGACCTGGACGTGCCGGTGGCCTTGTACTGGCCGGAGTTCGCCGCAGCGGGCAAGGAGAAGGTGCTCGTGCGCCACCTGCTGTCCCATCGGGCCGGGCTCGCGGGCTTTCGCGCGCCGCACTCGCTCGACGAGCTGTGCGACTGGGAGCTGACCTGTGCCCGGCTGGCCGCGACCGAGCCCTGGTGGGAGCCCGGCACCCGCTCCGGCTACCACGCGCTGACGTACGGCCATCTGGTCGGCGAGGTCGTCCGGCGGATCACGGGGCAGCTGCCGGGTGACTTCCTCCGGCAGGAGATCACCGGGCCGCTCGGTATCGACTTCACCCTCGGGGTGCCCGGGGAGGAGACCGGCCGCGTCGCGGAACTGGAGCATCCGCGGGTCCCGCCCACGGCGGAACAGGCCGCGGTCTTCCAGCAGTTGTCGCCACTCGCGCACGCCGCCCTGCTCAACCCCGTGGTCGGCGCGGACGGGGCCAACTCGCCGCAGTGGCGCGCCGCCCAGGTGCCGGCGGCCAACGGACACGCCACCGCACGCGCCGTCGCCGCGCTGTACGGGATCTTCGCCGGGCGCGGAGTGCTCGGCGGCCGCCGGGTGCTGAGCGCGGAGGCCGCGGAACGGGTCCGCGAGGGGCAGGGAAGCTGCCGCGACCTGGTACTCGGTCCAGGTTTCGCGCACGACACGGAGGTCGGCCTCGGCCTGTGGCTGAGCGGCGCCAACGGCTCGTATGGGCCCAACCCCCGCGCGTTCGGCCACGACGGCTTCGGCGGCTCGTGCGGCCTCGCCGACCCCGAGGCCGGACTCAGCCTCGGGTACGTCATGAACCGCATGGGCCCGCGCATCGCCGACGACCCGCGCAAGATGGCGCTCGTCGACGCGGTGTACCGCTCTCTGTAGGCCGCGCACGGCCCTTCCGGATTCCTGCAACACGTTCTACTGTGTGCGCCGCCGCGCAAGGGACGGACCGCGAGACGCCTGGAGGGGCCGTGCACCTTCGCTACACGCCGCAACAACAGCAGTTGCGCGCCGAACTGCGCGCCTACTTCGCCGAACTGGTCCCCGACCACGCATACAGCCGCTACGTCGAGCCGGCCGCCCGCAAACGCTTCTACCGCGAGACGATCCGCCGCCTCGGCGCGGACGGCTGGCTCGGGGTGGGCTGGCCGAAGGAGTACGGCGGCCGCGGCCTGAGCCCGATGGAACAGTTCATCTTCTTCGACGAGGCGGCCCAGGCGGGCGTGCCGCTGCCGCTGATGGCACTGAACACCGTCGGCCCGACGATCATGCAGTTCGGCAGCGACGAACAGAAGGCACGCTTCCTGCCGGGAATCCTCTCCGGCGAGATCGACTTCGCCATCGGCTACAGCGAACCCGAGGCGGGCACCGACCTCGCCTCGCTCAGGACCCGCGCGGTGCGCGAGGGCGAGGAGTACGTCATCAACGGGCAGAAGATCTGGACCACCAACGGCGACACCGCCGACTGGGTGTGGCTCGCCGTGCGCACGGACCCCGAGGCTCCGCCCCACAAGGGCATCACCATGCTCCTCGTGCCGACGTCCGACCCCGGGTACTCCTGCACCCTGATCAACACCCTCGCCTCCCACGACACCACCGCCGGCTACTACGAGAACGTCCGCGTCCCCGTCTCCCACCGCGTCGGCGAGGAGAACAAGGGCTGGCGGCTGATCACCAATCAGCTCAACCACGAACGCGTCACTCTCGCCGCTCACGGCACCATGGCCATCCGCGCCCTGCAGGACGTCCAGCGCTGGGCCGCCGACACCAAGCTCGCCGACGGCCGCCGGGTCATCGACCTGGGCTGGGTGCGGGGCCGGCTCGCCCGTACGCACACCCGCCTCGACGCCATGAAGCTGCTCAACTGGCAGATGGTGAACGCCGTCCAGGACGGCACCCTCACCCCGCAGGACGCCTCCGCCGTCAAGGTCTACGGCTCCGAGGCCCGGCGCGACGCCTACGCCTGGCTGATGGAGGTCGTGGGAGCCGCCGGCCCCCTCAAGGAGGGCTCGGCCGGAGCCGTCCTGCACGGCGAACTCGAACGCGGCTACCGCTCCGCGGTCATCTTCACCTTCGGTGGCGGCAACAACGAGATCCAGCGCGAGATCATCTCCTGGACAGGACTGGGGATGCCGCGGGTACGCCGCTGACATGGTGTGACGGGCCGGCGCCGCCGACGATCGCTTCGTAGTCGGCTCAGGCCTGTTGCGCCTTCGCCGTACCGGTGGCTTCGCCGGCGATCCGGTCGAACTGCTCTCCCATGGCCGCTGCCAGCGCCTGCGCGGCGGAGAGCGGGCGGACCATCACCATGAAGTCGTCGATGAGCCCCTGCTCGTCGAGGTGCAGGAAGTCGCAGCCGGTGATCTCCCGGTCGCCGACCTTGGCCCGGAAGACCAGGGCGTGGTCGCGTCCGTCCTGACCGGTGATCTCCCGCACGTAGTGGAAGTCGGTGAACACGCGGGACACCCCGCGCAGGACGGCCGCCGTGATCGCCTTTCCCGCGTAGGGCTTGAAGGCCACAGGGCTGGTGAAGACGACGTCCTCGGCGAGGAGCGCCTCGATCGCGGCGTGGTCGTTCGCCTCGACGGCTCGGCGGAATGACTTCATGGTCGCCTCCACGAATAGTCAACAAAGTGAGTAGGTGCGAGGAGGCTAGTGGTCGCACGCGTGGCGCGTCCAGGCTGAAAGCGACGGCAGTCTCGGGCCGCCACGCGCCCCACCCCGTACAAACTCCGCAGACAGGCCGCCATACTGGACGGGCCGGGGAGGGCGCAGGACAGCGACGGGGGCGACAGCACGAGATGGCGGAGACCAGGCTGATCCACGGCCGGTACCGACTGCTCGATCTCATCGGGCGCGGCGGCATGGGCGAGGTGTGGCGGGCCCGTGACGAGTCGCTCGGCAGGCGGGTGGCGGTCAAGTGCCTGAAACCGATGGGCACCCACCACGACCAGTCCTTCTCCGACGTCCTGCGGGAGCGGTTCCGCCGCGAGGCCCGGGTCGCGGCCGCGCTCCAGCACCGCGGCGTGACCGTCGTCCACGACTTCGGCGAACACGACGGCGTCCTCTACCTCGTGATGGAGCTCTTGGAGGGCCGCAACCTCAGCCAGCTGATGGAGGACAACAAGCAGCAGCCGCTGCCCGTCGGCGACGTCATCGACATCGCCGACCAGATCGCCGACGCCCTCGCCTACACCCACGACCAGGGCATCGTGCACCGCGACCTCAAGCCCGCCAACATCATGCGGCTGAGCGGCGGAGCGGTGAAGATCTGCGACTTCGGCATCGCGCGCCTGGGCGAGGACATCGGTTTCACCGCCAAGCTGACCGGCACCGGCATCGCCATGGGCACGCCGCACTACATGTCGCCGGAGCAGATCGGCGGCAGCGCCGTGGACCACCGCAGCGACCTGTACTCGCTCGGCTGCGTCCTGTACGAACTGGCCACCGGCGCTCCGCCGTTCGACCTCGAAGACACCTGGTCGATCCTCGTCGGCCACCGGGACACCGCGCCGAGACCGCTGCGCGAGGTACGGGAGGAGGTCCCCGGCTTCCTGGAGCGGATCGTGCTCGACCTGCTCGCCAAGACGCCCGAGGAAAGGCCCCGGGACGCGGGCGACCTGCGCCGCCGCATCGGCGCCGCCCGCCGCCCGGGTGACGGCGGCCCCCCGGCCGTCCCGGTCCCGCGCCTGCCGGAGGCGTCCGCAGGAGGCGAGCCCCCGCTGCCCGACTGGACACGCGGTATGACGACCGGTCACAAGGCCGTGGGCACGACGGCCGTGCGGCCGCCCCTGCCCGACCACACCGCCGCGCTGACCGGGGCCTGGACCAACCCGCCCGCGATCCCCTGTGGGCCCGCGCAGGCCCGCCCTCCCTCCGTCACCTTCCACGGCGGCGGGGAGCGCCCCACTCCGCAGCCCGAACTCCTCGCCGTCCTCGCCAGCCGCCACAGCGCCGGCCTGAGCCTCGGCCGGCTCGGCCGCTGGGACGAGGCCGGCGAGGTGCACCGCGCGGTCGCCGAGGAACGGGCCGCGCTGCTCGGCCCGGACCATCCCGACGCCCTCGCCAGCCGGTACGAGATCGCCTTCACCCTCAGCAGGACCGGCCGGGCGGCCGAGGCGCTGACGGAGTTCGCGTACGTCGCCGAGGGCCGGGAGCGCGCACTCGGCCCGGACCACCCCGACACGCTCGCCGCGCGCCAGGAGACCGCGTACGTGCTGGGCCGCCTGGGCAGGTACGCGGAGGCGCGCGACGTGTACGAGGCGGTCCTCGCCTCCCGCGAGCGGACCATGGGCCCCGACCACCCGGACACCCTGCGCTGCCGGCACAACCTGGCGTTCAATCTGAGCCGCCTCGGCCTGATCGAGGAGGCCCACCGCATGGCCGACGACGTGGCGACGGCGCGCGCCCGCGTCCTCGGGGCCGGCCACCCCGACACGCTCGTCACCCGCTACGAGGTCGCCCACGCCCTCGGCCGGCTCGGCCGCTGGGACGAGGCGCTCGCCACCTACCGGGACGTCGCCGCCGCCCGCGCGCAGGCGCTCGGTCCCGACCACCCGGACACGCTCGCCGCGCGCTACGAGGCCGGTATCAGCCTCGGCCGCCTCGGCCGCAGCGCCGAAGCCCTGGACCTGTTCCGGGCGCTCGTCGACGACCGCACCCGTTCTCAGGGCCCCACCGACCCCGAGACGCTGCGCGCCCGGCACACCCTCGGGGTCAACCTGGGCCGCCTCGCCCGCTGGCCGGAGGCGCTGGGGGAGGCGCGCGAGGTGTGCGCGCTGCGCGAGCGGGTCCTCGGCGCGGACCACCCCGACACGCTCGTCAGCCGCCGCGAGGTGGCCGTCGCCCTCGGCTGGCTGGGCCGCTGGCACGACGCGTACGCCGTCTACCGGCACGTCGCCGAAGCGCGCGAGCGTGTCCTCGGCCCCGGCCATCCGGACGCCCTGGCCAGCCGCAACGACGAGGCGCACTGCCTCGAACAGCTCGGCCGCCACGCGGAGGCCGTGGAGGTGTACCGGCGGGTCGCGGCGCTCCGGCAGCAGCGGAGCGGCGCACCCGGAGGCTGACCTGGGCGTCGTCACCGGATCATGCCGGCCGGAGGGGGCGCGCCGCGGGCCGGGAGGGGTTAGGGTCCGGCCATGCCCGCACACGCCTCGTACGACGCCGTCATCGTCGGCGGCGGCCACAACGGCCTGGTCGCCGCTGCCTACCTCGCCCGCGCCGGACGCTCGGTCCTGCTGCTGGAACGCAGCGGGACCACCGGAGGAGCGGCCGTCTCGACCCGTCCCTTCCCGGGCGTCGACGCGCGCCTGTCGCGGTTCTCGTACCTCGTCTCGCTGCTGCCCGACAAGATCGTGCGCGATCTCGAACTGGACTTCGCCGTCCGCAAGCGCACCGTCTCCTCGTACACGCCCCGCGGCAGCGGCGGACTGCTGGTCGGCGGGCCCGGAACGGCGCAGTCGTTCGCCAGGACCACCGGCGGGGAGCGGGAGTACGCGGCCTGGCAGGAGTTCTACGGCCTCACGCG
This sequence comes from Streptomyces sp. NPDC002867, assembly GCF_053591895.1. Lineage (NCBI taxonomy): Bacteria > Bacillati > Actinomycetota > Actinomycetes > Kitasatosporales > Streptomycetaceae > Streptomyces > Streptomyces sp. NPDC002867. The sequence continues at coordinate 106,830 of NZ_JBSFUR010000003.1, forward strand.
CGAGGTCGCCGGGCGCGTGTTCCCGACGCTCACCGAGCCGCTGCCCTCCCGGGAGGAGCTGCGCGAGCGCGTCGGCGACGAGACCGCGTGGCGGATGCTGTTCGAGGAGCCGATCGGGGTCGCGATCGAGAAGCGGTTCGCCGACGACCTCGTCCGGGGCGTGGTCCTCACGGACGCGCTGATCGGCACGTTCGCCGACGCCCACGACCCGTCCCTGCCGCAGAACCGCTGCTTCCTGTACCACGTGATCGGCGGCGGCACGGGCGACTGGGACGTGCCCGTCGGCGGCATGGGGGCGCTGACCGACGCGCTGGCCGCCGCGGCCCGCGCGGCCGGCGCGGAGATCGCCGTCGCGCACGAGGTCACCGGTGTCGAGACGGACGGCGCGCGAGCAGAGGTCACCTTCCGCACCCCCGACGCGGAAGGGACGGTCGCCGCCCGGCAGGTGCTGGTGAACGCCTCCCCGCAGGCGCTCGCCGCCCTGCTCGGCGAGGAACCGCCGGCAGCCGCCGAGGGCGCCCAGCTGAAGGTGAACATGCTGCTGCGCCGGCTGCCGCGGCTGCGCGACCGCGGCGTGGACCCGAAGGACGCGTTCGCCGGGACCTTCCATGTCTCCGAGGGCTACGAGCAGTTGGCGACGGCCTACCGGGAAGCGGCGGCGGGCCGGCTGCCCAGTGCCCCTCCCTCCGAGATCTACTGCCATTCGCTGACCGACCCGTCGATCCTCGGGCCGGAGCTGGTGGCGCAGGGCCACCAGACGCTGACCCTGTTCGGACTGCACACCCCGGCGCGGCTGTTCGCCGCCGACAACGACGCCGTGCGCGCCGAACTGCTGGCTGCCACGCTTGCCGAGCTCGACTCGTACCTGGAGGAGCCGATCGCGGACTGCCTCGCCCTCGACGCGAACGGCGAGCCGTGCATCGAGGCGAAGACCCCGCTCGACCTGGAGCACGAACTGCGACTGCCCGGCGGGCACATCTTCCACCGGGACCTGTCGTTCCCCTACGCGACGGACGAGACGGGACGCTGGGGTGTGGAGACGGCGCACGCCAACGTCCTGCTGTGCGGCGCGGGCGCGGTACGCGGCGGCGGGGTCAGCGGCGTGCCCGGCCACAACGCCGCGATGGCGGCGCTGGGCCGGTGAGCGCCTCACCCCGGGCCCCGGGACGGTTTCGCGGCCGGGGTCTCGGCCCGGGGACGGCGCGCGGGCCGTCGCGATCGTCGCTCAGTCGCGCGACGGCGCCCAGCCGACCGCCTCGATCCGCGCGGCGTCCGAGGGGCGCGCCTCGTCGAAGAGCGTGCGGCCGTGCTCGTCGTCCACGCGCATCGCGTTCACGTACACCCCGCGCCCGACGTAGAGCCGGTCGGTGGTGTACCGCCAGCGCAGGCACACCTCCGCGCCGCGCCACGCCGAGAGGTCCGCCGACAACCGGTGCCAGACGCGCCCCGACCAGCCGGTCGCCGTGCCCGCGGGATGCTGCTGCTCCCCTTCGTCGGGGTGCGTGGTCGTGAACGGCACCGGCTGCCAGCTCGCCCCGCCGTCCGCCGACGCCTCCAGGAACACCCGGTCCGCGCCGGGCTCGGTGTCCCACCACAGGAAACAGCCGAGCCGTCCGGCCGCGGGCCCGAGCGGTGGCAGGGTGAGGGTGGCGGTCGTGGCGCCCGCCATGCCGCCGAACCAGGCGGTGCGCCCGTGCGCCGGACGTACGGCGACGGCACGCGCGAGGTTGTTGGCCGCCGCCACGCGGGGCGCACTGCCCGAACGCCAACTGCGCACGGGGTGGACGGAGTTCCCGAGGAGGACCAGGAACGAGTCGGTGGTCGGGTCGAGAACCAGGCTGGTGCCGGTGAATCCGGTGTGACCGGCGGTCCGGGGCGTGGCCATGGCGCCCATGTACCAGTGCTGGTGCAGCTCGAAGCCGAGGCCGTGCTCGTCGCCGGGGAACGCCGTGTTGAAGTCGGTGAACATCAGCTCGACGGATTCCGGCGCGAGGATGCGGGAGCGGCCGTAGACGCCGCCGTTGAGCAGGGTGCGGGCGAGGATCGCGAGATCCCACGCGCGGGAGAAGACACCGGCGTGGCCCGCGACGCCGCCGAAGCTGTACGCGTTCTCGTCGTGGACCTCCCCCCACACCAGTCCGCGCTCCAGCCCCGACCAGGGCAGCCGGGCGTCCTCGGTCGCGGCGATCTGAGGCTTCCACGCGGCGGGCGGGTTGAAGCGGGTGCGGTCCATGCCGAGCGGAGCGGTGATCTCGTCGTGGAGCAGGGCGTCCAGAGTGCGACCGGTGATCTTCTCCAGGACGAGCTGGAGCGCGATCAGATTCAGGTCGGAGTAGAGGTATCGGGTGCCGGGGGCGTTCGCCGGGGCCTCGTTCCACAGCAGGCGCAGCCGGCCCTCCTGCGTGGGCTCCTTGAAGAGCGGGATCCAGGCCCGCAGGCCGGAGGTGTGGGTGAGTACCTGCCGCACGGTGATGTCCTGCTTGCCCGCGCCGCCGAACTCGGGCACGTACGAGGCGACAGCCGCCTCCAGTGCCAGGGCGCCGCGCTCGATCTGCTGCACGGCGAGGATCGAGGTGAACAGCTTGGAGACGGACGCCAGGTCGAAGACGGTGTCCTCGGCGATCGGGATCTGCTGGTCCGCGGGCAGCTCCACGGCCGTGTCGGTCACCTCGTCGTACGAGGAGTAGCGCAGCGCCTTCCCGATGGCCCGGTGCAGGGCGACCGTGCCGCCCCGCCCGGCGAGCAGCACCGCCCCGGCGTACCAGGGATGCTTGGGGGACGGGCGCAGGAACGACTCGGCGTCGGTGACGAGACGGTCGAGATGCGGGGCGAGCAGCCCGGCGCGCTCCGGGGTGCCGCGCCGCAACGTCGGCCGGTGGGCGGGCCCTCCGCCGCCACCGGAAGCGGGGCCCAGGGGCGCACCCGTGGCCGGCGCCGCGAAGGGGACGGACGCGAGGGTGAGCGCTCCGCCCAGCGCCAGCAGGCCGCTGCCCAGTCTCCTCCGGCTGATCGCCCTGCTCCCTCTGTCCGCTGCGTCCTCGGTCATACGGAATCCTTCCTGAAAGTATCTTTCGGATCTTCCGCGCCACGTGAAACTTTCTTGCCGGACCGGTGGAGTGTCAACCACCCCAAAGAATCTGACGATCCATCAGAAAATGTCTTCCCTCGTCCGGCGGCCTGCGGCATCCTGCGCCCATGGAGACGGAGCTGAGCAGACAACTGGGCATCGAGCACGCCATCTTCGGCTTCACACCGTTCCCCGCGGTGGCTGCCGCCATCTCCCGAGCGGGAGGCTTCGGCGTCCTCGGCGCCGTCCGTTACACGGCGCCCGACGACCTCGCCCGCGACCTCGACTGGCTCCACGACCACACCGACGGCAATCCGTACGGCCTCGACGTCGTCATGCCCGCCAGGAAGGTCGAGGGCGTGAGCGAGGCCGATGTGGAGGCGATGATCCCCGAAGGACACCGGCAGTTCGTCCGCGACACCCTCGCCGAGCACGGCGTTCCCGAACTCGCCGAGGGCGAGAGCTCGGGCTGGCGCATCACCGGCTGGATGGAGGACGTGGCCCGCCGTCAGCTCGACGTCGCCTTCGACCGCCCCGTCCGCCTGCTCGCGAACGCCCTCGGCTCTCCGCCCGCCGACGTCGTCGAGCGCGCCCACGACCACGGCGTCCTCGTCGCCGCGCTCGCGGGCAGCGCCCGGCACGCCCGCCACCACGCCGAGGCGGGGATCGACGTCGTCGTCGCCCAGGGATACGAGGCAGGCGGACACACCGGCGAGATCGCCTCCATGGTGCTCACCCCCGAAGTCGCGGACGCCGTCGCTCCGTTGCCCGTGCTCGCCGCCGGCGGCATCGGCAGCGGTGAGCAGATCGCCGCCGGTCTCGCGCTCGGCGCGCAGGGCGTGTGGCTCGGCTCGCTGTGGCTCACGACCACCGAAGCCCGGCTCGGTTCCCGGGCGCTGACGGCCAAACTGCTGGCCGCGGGCTCCGGCGACACCGTCCGCTCACGCGCCCTGACCGGCAAGCCCGCCCGCCAGTTGCGCACCGCGTGGACCGACGCCTGGGACGACCCGGGCGGTCCCGGCCCGCTGCCCATGCCCTTGCAGGGCCTCCTCGTCGCCGAGGCCGTCTCCCGTATCCAGCGGTACGAGGCCGAGCCGCTGCTCGGCACGCCGGTCGGTCAGATCGTCGGCCGCATGAACGCCGAACGCCCCGTCCAGGACGTGTTCGACGACCTCACCCGCGGCTTCGAGCGTGCCGTCGACCGCATCAACCGCATCGCAGGAAGGAGCCGGTCATGACCCACCCCGCAGGCGGACCGGGCGGGACGCAGGAGCCGGGCGTCCCGGGCGCGCCCCACCATCCGGGCACGCTCCGGACTCCGGGCGGCTTCTGGGCACAGGCCGCCGCCGACCCCGGCCGCACCGTCCTGACCTGCCCGGACGGCGAGCAGTGGGAGGCGGGACGGCTGCACGCCGCCGCCAACCGGCTCGTCCACGGACTGCGGGCGGCCGGGCTGCGGCGCGGCGACGCCTTCGCCGTGGTCCTGCCCAACGGCGCCGAACTGGTCACCGCGGCCCTCGCCGCGGCCCAGGCCGGGCTCTACCTCGTCCCCGTCAACCACCACCTGGTCGGCCCGGAGATCGCCTGGATCGTGTCCGACTCCGGTGCCGAAGTCCTCATCGCGCACGAACGCTTCGCCGACGCGGCGACGGCCGCCGCCGACGAGGCGAAGCTGCCCGCGGGCCGCCGCTACGCCGTGGGCGCGGTGGCCGGATTTCGCCCCTACGCCGACCTGCTCGACGGGCAGCCGGAGACCCCGCCCGCGGACCGCACGCTCGGCTGGGTCATGAACTACACCTCCGGCACGACCGGCCGCCCCCGGGGGATCCGCCGGCCGCTGCCCGGAAAGAGGCCCGAGGAGACGCACCTCGGGGGGTTCCTCGGCATCTTCGGGATCAAGCCGTACGACGGGAACGTCCATCTCGTCTGCTCGCCGCTCTACCACACGGCCGTGCTGCAGTTCGCGACGGCGGCCCTGCACATCGGGCATCCGCTCGTCTTGATGGACAAGTGGGGGCCCGAGGAGATGCTGCGGCTCATCGACGTCTACCGCTGCACGCACACCCACATGGTGCCCACCCAGTTCCACCGGCTCCTCGCGCTGCCGGACGAGGTCAGGAAGCGCTACGACGTCTCCTCCATGCGGCACGCCGTCCACGGCGCCGCGCCCTGCCCGGACCACATCAAACGAGCCATGATCGACTGGTGGGGGAACTGCGTCGAGGAGTACTACGCGGCGAGCGAGGGCGGCGGAGCCTTCGCGACGGCCGAGGACTGGCTGAGGAAGCCCGGCACCGTGGGGAGGGCGTGGCCCATCAGCGAGCTGGCCGTGCTCGACGACGACGGGAAGCGCCTGCCCCCGGGGGAGGTCGGCACGGTCTACATGAAGATGACGACGGGGGGCTTCAGTTACCACAAGGACGAGGAGAAGACGGCGAGGAACCGCGTCGGCGACTTCTTCACCGTCGGCGACCTCGGGTACCTCGACGAGGACGGCTACCTCTTCCTGCGCGACCGCAAGATCGACATGATCATCTCGGGCGGGGTCAACATCTACCCGGCCGAGATCGAGTCGGTGCTGCTCACGCACCCGGCTGTGGCCGACGCCGCCGTGTTCGGCATCCCGCACGCGGACTGGGGCGAGGAGGTCAAGGCCGTCGTGGAGGCGGCGGACGGCCACGCCCCGGACGCGTCCCTCGCCGCGGACATCCTCGCCCACTGCGCGAGCGGACTGGCCGCCTACAAGCGCCCCAGGTCCGTCGACTTCGTGACGACGATGCCCCGCGACCCGAACGGCAAGCTCTACAAGCGCTGGCTCCGCGAGCCGTACTGGCGGGGCCACGACCGCCCGTTGTGACGAGCCCCGGGTCCTCGCGCGCCGCGCACCGTCAAGGCGGTGTCGTCCACCGTCGAGTCCGGCGTCGCGTCCGCCGGCCTGCCGCAGGCCGTCGTCGGCGTGGTCACCGCGCTGACCGTGGTGCCGCACCGGGCGACGCTGCTGCGGGGCGGGGTGCACCTGGCGCTCCTCGCCGCCTAAGCGCTCCTCGCCGTCAGTCCCTGGGCCGCCGGGACACCGCAACGCCCCGGCGGCCCGGACCGCTCACCCGCGCTCGCGCACCCGCACCACCTCCAGCTCGGGCGACCGCATGATGTCGTGCTCGCAGAAGCGTGACGTCACCCACCGCTCGTCCGTGAACAGCTCCGTCTGGTCCCGGTAGTGCTCGGAGAGCGGATTCGACGACTGCGAGTACGTCAGCAGCGTCCGCGCCACCGGGCAGCGCCCGTCGTCCCAGCCCACCGCCTGGACATGGCTGGACCCGTGCACCACCTCGGAGTAACCGCCGGCCGCCGCGTTCCAGCCGGCCTCGATCTTGTTCCACACGCCGAGCGCCTCCGTGCCGCCGTGGACCGGGAACCGCTTCCCGCCCCGTACGACGAACTGGTGCTGCCCGAGCGGCGCGTCCAGCGCCATGCCCGCCGCCCGCAGCTCGGCCACCGCGCCCGACAGCGCCTTCGCGAAACCGGGCGCATCGGTGTTCAGCGTGTTCGGCGTCGCGACCGGGTCGGCCGCGGAGAACGGGACCTTCCACAGCTCGGACGCCGGCACCGACGCGGTCAGCGCCCGCCAGAACCGGTCGAAGAGAAGTGCGCCCCGGCTGCCGGTGTCCGCCGCCCCGTCCCAGCGGTCGAGCACGTCGCACGCCTCCGCCAGGTCGGCCGTGAGCCGTCGGCAGACGCGCACGGTGTCGTCGAGGGCGAGCGAGGCCGCGGGCACCCGGTTGGCGAACTGCTGCCGCTGGAGATCGGCCACCGTGAGCCCGCCCCGTCCGGCCATCGCGGCCACGTCCTCCACCGCGCCGCGGGTCCGCAGCGACCGAGGCGTTCCCACGTTGCCGAAGACCCGCTCGTAGCCGGTCAGCGGCTGGTCCGCGTTGGCGAGCCAGGCGCTGTCGTTGGAGTTCTCGGCGTACGGCGCGTCCCGCAGCAGCGGCATCCGCGAGGGGCCGAAGACGCCCGGCTGCACCGCGTCCGCGTCCTTGCCCAGCGCGCACTCGCCCCGCGACCCGTCCAGCACGGCCAGACCCGACGCCGGATACGTCACCCGCCCGAGCGGGGTGGAACACCGCTGCGCCAGGTCGTCCGTGATGCGGGGGAGGACCTGTGACTGTGTGAACAGCGAATGTCCGGCCGAGTCGGCGGCGATCGTGTTCACCCACGGCAGGCCCTGCGTACGCCGCAGGCCCTCGGCCATGTCGTCGGTCGAGCGGGCCCTGCCGAACGCGAGCGCGGTGTCGGAGCCGCGCAGATTCCGTGCGTTCGGGTCGTGGAGCGCGTACGCGGTCGTCCGCGACCACGGCAGCGGCACCGACGCCCCCAGCGACGTGAGGACCGGCCCGTACCGCGTCCAGTACTGCGTGCGGGTGACCGGTTCGCCGTTCCGGACGGGCACGGTGACCGTCCGTCTCGTCATCCGCTCCGGCTTCCCGTCCACCAGGTAGACGGTGGGATCGGCCGGATCGAGGCTCAGCTGGTGCAGATTCAGCGGGACGCCCGTCGCGACGGTGTGGCTCCACGCCACCCTGTCGTTGAAGCCGATGTTGACGACCGACGTGCCCAGCAGCGACGCGCCCGAGACGTTCAGTTCGCGGGGGATCGTCTGCTGCGACTGCCAGAAGCGGCGGCCGCCCTGCCAGGGGTAGTGCGGGTTGCCGAGCAGCAGGCCCCGCCCATTGACGGTCACCTGCCCGCTGAACGCGACCGCGTTGGAGCCCATGTCGGCGTTCTCGGCGGCGAAGAGCTCCCGGGCCGCCTCCGCCGTGGCCTCTGCGCCCGGCGCGGCCGACGCCCGGCCCGCCGTCCCGCCCGGCGGCTGCGCCGCCGTGATGCCCTCGATGCCGCGGCCCTGACCGCCGAGCACCGCGACGGCGAAGCCGCGCCGGGCGACTTCCAGCGTGGTCACCGGACCCACCCAGTCCGCGTCGCGGCACGCGGGATCGGTGACGCGGTTCTGCTCCAGCCAGGCGTTGTAGCCGGCCGCCCAGCCCCGCATCAGCTCCTTCACGTCACGGCTGGGCCCGGCCGGTGCCGGCGTGGCGAGCAGGTTCTCGACCGTGCCGGCGTCACGTACGCCGCGGAAGTACAGGTCGCTGGAGAGGTTCTTCGTCGCGGACGACAGCGAACCGTCCGGTGCCGCGTCGGGGCCGAAGTGGCGCGAGCGTTCGCCGCGCACCGTGACGAAGCCGTCGGCGAGGACGCACACCTGGTCGGCGGCCTGCGCCCAGCCGGTGCCGAAGCCGAGGTCCGCGTAGTCCTTCGCCACGATGTGCGGGATGCCGTGCTCGGTGTAGCGGATGACGGCGGACAGGCCGCCGCCCGAGGGGCGCCGGTCACGGTGGTCGGCCGCCGCAGGAGGCGGCAGCGCGGCCGCGGCGGTCAACAGGGCGACACCGGTCAGGGCGAGCCGTCCCATGCGGGTGCGGAAGAGCAAGGTCCCTCCCAACAGAGCTGCGGATCAAGCTGGTTGGTCCATGCAGTCAGTACCGCGGGGTAACTGTCAACCGGCCGGTCGGTATCCGTGCTCTTGACGTACCGTCACCGGCCGCACACGATCGCGTCATGACAGGGGCACACAACAACACGGTCGACTCCCTCGTACGGCGCAGCGCCCGCCGCACTCCCGGCCGCACGGCCGTCCGCTACGCCGCACGCACCTGGACCTACGCCGAACTCGACGCCGCCGTCTCCACCGCCGCGGCGGTCCTGGCCGGTCACGGGCTGCGCCCGGGCGACCGGGTCGCGAGCTACGGGCACAACTCCGACGCCTACCTGATCGCCTTCCTCGCCTGCGCGCGGGCCGGGCTCGTCCATGTGCCGGTCAACCAGAACCTCACCGGGGACGACCTCGCCTACACCGTGCGCCAGTCGGGCAGCTCCCTCGTCCTCGCCGATCCGGACCTCGCCCCCCGCCTGCCCGCCGGGCCCCCCGTCCGGCCGCTGCGCGACGCCGACGGCTCCCTCCTCGCCGAACTGGCCGAGCCGCGGCCCTACCGGCATGCCGGACCGGAGCCGCAGGCCGAGGACCTGGTCCAGCTGCTCTACACGTCGGGGACCACCGCCCTGCCCAAGGGCGCGATGATGACCCACCGGGCGCTCGTCCACGAGTACGTCAGCGCCATCACCGCGCTCGACCTCGAGCCCGGCGACCGGCCCCTGCACACGCTGCCGCTCTACCACTCCGCACAGATGCACGTCTTCCTGCTGCCCTACCTCGCGGTCGGCGCGGAGAACACCATCCTGGACGCGCCCGACGCCGCGCAGATCTTCGATCTCGTGGAAGCCGGGCGCGCCGACAGCCTGTTCGCCCCGCCGACCGTCTGGATCGGCCTGTCCAACCACCCCGACTTCGCCACCCGCGACCTCGGCGCACTGCGCAAGGCGTACTACGGGGCGTCGATCATGCCCGTGCCCGTTCTGGAACGACTGCGTGACCGCCTGCCCGGACTCGCCTTCTACAACTGCTTCGGACAGTCGGAGATCGGGCCGCTCGCCACCGTCCTCGGCCCCGACGAGCACGAGGGCCGGATGGACTCCTGCGGCCGTCCGGTGCTGTTCGTCGAGGCGAAGGTCGTCGACGAGGACGGCAAGGAGGCCGCGGACGGCACGCCGGGTGAGGTCGTGTACCGCTCTCCGCAGCTGTGCGAGGGGTACTGGGACAAGCCCGAGGAGACCACAGAGGCCTTCCGCGACGGCTGGTTCCGCTCCGGGGATCTCGCCGTGCGCGACAGCGAGGGCTACTTCACCGTCGTCGACAGGGTGAAGGACGTCATCAACTCCGGGGGAGTGCTCGTCGCTTCGCGCCAGGTGGAGGACGTCCTCTACACCCACCCCGCGGTCGCCGAGGCCGCGGTCGTCGGGCTGCCCGACGACCGCTGGATCGAGGCGGTCACGGCCGTGGTCGTGGCCCGCGAGACGGTCACCGGGGCCGAACTGATCGCCCACGCGCGCGAGAAGCTCCCCCATTTCAAGGCGCCCAAGAGGGTCCTCTTCGTGGACGGCCTCCCGCGCAACGCCAGCGGCAAGATCCTCAAGCGCGAACTGCGCGACCGGTTCAATGCGGCCCGGGAGGCGTAGCTCCGCGGTCGCCGCGGCCCGGACGCCGAGTCGGTCCGACGGCGGCGGCCGGTGCGCTGTGCCGGCCGAGGCCGGGGCGACGGAGAAGCAGAACGACATCCTCGACTCCGCTGAGATCCGGACCGACTGGAGCGGTGGCAGTGGGCACTCATGTGGCAGCGCGTTCCGGCCCCCTTCCACGTTCCCCGGAGCCCACCGCGACGGTGCCTGGCTGAAGAGTGTTTCGTCCCGGCTGGGGACGAGCGGAACCCCCGCGGCCCACAGCCGCGCTCGAGCTCGCGATGCGTTGCCGGTCAACCCGCACTGACTGCGAGTGCATGCGGCGCAGGGAACGCGGACTGTTCGTCGAAGAGCTCGCGCTTCTGGAGGCAGGGGTAGAGCTGGCCGATCATGCGATTGAAGAGGTGGCGTGCGTGTAGAGGGGCGACTCGCTCTCCAGGCAGCTGATCACAAGGCGTCCGATCGGTTGGCGAAGCTCGTGGGAACTGGGGCTTCTTACGGATCACGGTGCCGGTCCCGGACAGTCGGTGGTGTGATGACTCCATGCGGCTTGAGCACTGTGTGACCAGGAACCACATCGGGGTGTGGAATGAACGCGTGCTGCCGCGGGGCCAGAACGGATCACGTTCTGGCCGGTGCTGCGGGGCTCTCTCTTGCCGCTCGTGGTCTGGGCTGGCGTCACGTGCTTCGTGTACTTCGTCTACAACCCAGTTGTAGCGGCGGTCCTCGGTGGACTCTTTGCGTTGTCGTTCGTCGTGGGGTTCGGCCTCCGCCGTAGGGCGGGGCACTCTGTCCGGTGCAGCGTCTACGGTGCGCTGGGCGGAGTGCTCGCCAAGTCCATGGCCGGATTCTGAGGCGTTGCGGCGTAGCCGGCCCGTCGTTGTGTGGGCGTGTTGACCGACGCCCGGTGGGTGATGGGCAGGTCCCGCGGCGGGTTGAGTACGAAGATCCACCTCGTAGCCGACGCTCACTGTCGGCCCCTGGCGGTCTAACTCCCGGCCGTGGCGGCCGTGACCACGGTGACTGCGACCATCGCCGCCTGCATGTCGCGGATGGCAGCGCGTACGCTCTCGGCCGCCCATTGCCCGGCGGCCACCTCCGCCATCCGCGCGGCGACCTGCTTGCGCGGGCTGTCGGGAAAGGCCAGGCGGTGCAGCTTGGCGGAGTGGATCAGCGCGATCAGGCCCGCCGTCCGTGTGTCCGGCTCGGCGCCGCCCAGGACGACGGCGCGGAGCCGTTCCCGCAGCTCAGCCTCGACGGCGCCATCGGCCTCGGGATAGCGGCGGATCGGGAACACGCCGAGTGCCTTGTGCTTCTCCTCCACGACGACTCCGCGCTTGCACAAGCTCTCCAGAGTCGCACCGGCGGCCTTGGCCTGGTCCTTCGTCAGCCACTCCGTCACCCGTCGCTTCTTACGACCGCGCAGCCACGTCTCGATCAGTGCCGTCCGGCTGTCGAGCAACTGGTCCCCGGTCGGCGTCGAGTCTGTCAGTTCGAGGTGTTTGTCTGTAACGGACACCCGCCCGGCCAGGACCAGTTCGAGCAGGATCCCTCCCGACACCGCCCACCGAGCCGCTTGCCGCTGCTTCGCCGACCCGGACTCATCGTCCAGAGACAGCAGCATGATCTCCTCGGCCAGTGTGATCGCCATACCCATTACCCCCGTATACGCCCCGTGATCGCTTTCTCATGATCAGACGCCCGGAACCGCTAAGGGGTTCCCCCGTTGATTCCGGCCCTGGCCCGTCCCTCTCACCTCATCCCTGGTCCACTGACTGATCCGAAAGAAACGGCCTCAACAGGCAAGTTGCTCACCGGGACCCCAGATCTTCCTCTGAACATTGGCGTGCCCCGACTCCTGTCGCGCGGAAGGGACCGTGCGCTTTGGGCCGGGTACCGCGGACTGGTCGCCGAGTGGAAGCGCGCACAGCGCCCCGACGCGCGGGAGCCACAGCGCAGGCCCGCACGAGGTTTCATCACCCCGCCGAAAGCCTGAACCACCAGCCTCGGTCGATCCGCGTCCTCCCGTTCGCGGGACGGCCGGGGCTCTCTCATGCTCAGCCGGGCAACTCGCCGCATTCCACTCGGACCTTCGACCGGTTCGGCGCGGCCCCGGAGGCGTAGCTCCGGGGCCTACGTCGCGTCCCTGAGGTCCACGATCCGCTTGATCTTGCCCACCGAACGCTCCAACGTCTCGGGGTCCACCACCTCGACCGCGACCGAGACGCCGATTCCGTCCTTCACGGCCGCCGCGATCGACCGCTCGGCGGCCGTGCGCTGCTCCGCGGTCGCCTCGGCGCGCGCCTCGGCCCGGACGGTGAGGGCGTCCAGGCGCCCCTCGCGGGTCAGCCGGAGCTGGAAGTGCGGAGCGACATGGGGCGTGCGCAGCACGATCTCCTCGATCTGCGTGGGGAAGAGGTTCACCCCGCGCAGGATCACCATGTCGTCGCTGCGCCCGGTGACCTTCTCCATACGGCGGAAGACCCGCGCCGTGCCGGGCAGCAGCCGGGTCAGGTCACGCGTGCGGTAACGGACGACCGGCATGGCCTCCTTGGTCAGGGAGGTGAACACCAGCTCGCCCTGCTCGCCGTCGGGCAGCACCTCGCCCGTGAACGGGTCGACGACCTCGGGGTAGAAGTGGTCCTCCCAGATGTGCAGGCCGTCCTTGGTCTCCACGCACTCCTGCGCCACGCCGGGGCCCATCACCTCCGACAATCCGTATATGTCGACCGCGTCGATGGCGAACCGCTCCTCGATCTCCCGGCGCATCTCCTCCGTCCACGGCTCCGCGCCGAAGACGCCGACCTTCAGCGAGGTCGCCCGCGGATCGACGCCCTGCCGGTCGAACTCGTCGAGGAGCGTGAGCATGTACGACGGAGTGAGCATGATGATCTCGGGACGGAAGTCCTGGATGAGCTGCACCTGCCGGGCCGTCATACCGCCCGAGGCGGGGATGACCGTGCAGCCGAGCCGCTCGGCGCCGTAGTGCGCACCCAGGCCGCCGGTGAACAGCCCGTAGCCGTACGCCACATGGACCTTGTGGCCCGGGCGGGCGCCGGCCGCGCGGAGGGAACGGGCCACCACGTCGGCCCAGTTGTCCAGGTCACGCTCGGTGTAGCCGACGACGGTGGGGCGGCCGGTCGTCCCGCTGGAGGCATGGATCCGGCGCACCTGCGACTGCTCGACGGCGAACATCCCGAACGGGTAGTTGTCCCGCAGGTCCGTCTTGGCGGTGAAGGGGAAGCGGGCGAGGTCGGCGAGCGTACGGCAGTCGTCGGGACGCAGCCCCGCCTTGTCGAAGGACTCCCGGTAGAACGGCACGTTCTCGTAGGCGTGGCGCAGGGTCGCCCTCAGCCGCTCCAGCTGCAGCGCCTCGAGCTCCTCCCGCCCGAGCCGCTCCGCCGCGTCCAGCAGGTCCGTCATGCGCCGTCCTCCCGTCCCAAAACGGACGACCGATCATTCGGTCGTGCTGTTCGGGATCAGTAATTCAGTCCGCGCCGCAGTCCGTCAAGGGAGGTGCACGGACCTGTGCGCAAGGCCGCGCGGACGCGGCTGCGCTCTCCGCGTAAGTCCGTTGCGGCCGCCCGGGCGTCTGGCGATGATCACGCCATGGGGATCTTCCGCACGCACGACGGGACCGAGCTCGCCTACGACCTGCAGGGCGAGGGTGAGCCGCTGATCTGCCTGCCCGGCGGGCCGATGCGGGCCGCCGCCTACCTCGGCGACCTGGGCGGGCTCGGGGCACACCGTCGGCTGGTGCTGCTGCACCCGCGCGGCACCGGTGACTCCGCCGTCCCGGCCGATCCGGCGGGCTACCGCCGGGACCGTCAGGCCGACGACGTGGAGGCGCTGCGCGAGCACCTGGGCCTCGACCGCGTCGATCTGCTCGGCCACTCGGCGGGCGCCGGCCCGGCCCTGTACTACGCCACCCGCCACCCCGGGTGCGTACGGTCCCTGACCCTGGTCACACCCGACACGAGTGCCGTCGGCATCCCGGCCACCCCCGACGACCGCCGGGAAGCGGCGTTGCTCCGGTCGGCCGAGCCCTGGTACGAGGCCGGGATCGCCGCACTCGACGCACTGGGCAACGGACAGGAGTCCCCCGAGATCTGGGACGCCGTCCGGCCCTTCACCTACGGGCGATGGGACGAGGCCGCCCGAGCCCACGTCGCCGCCAGGGAGAGCCAGTTCAACTTCGGGGCCATCGAGCATTTCTACGCCGACGGCGCCCCCGGCCCCGCCACGGTCAGGGCCGCGCTCGCCGGTGTGCAGGCCCCGGTGCTCGTGCTCGCGGGCGAACTCGACGGCGGCCCCCGCCCCGCCCGTGCCGCCGAACTCGCCGCGCTCTTCCCGGACGGCCGCTGCGTCGTCCAGGCGGGCGCCGCGCACTTCCCGTGGCTGGACGACCCGGGCGCCTTCACCCGTGCCGTCGCCGCCTTCCTCGACCCGGACGTGCGCAGCGTGCAGGCGGGCGGCGTGCGACTGGCCTACCGCGTGTGGGGCCACGAGGACGCCCCGCCGGTCGTCCTGGCCCACGGCCGATGCGGCAACAGCGACCACTGGACGCACGTCGCCGAGCGGCTCGCCGCCACCCGCCGCGTGTACGCCGGCGACCTGCGGGGCCACGGCCTGAGCGAGTGGCCCGGCAGCTACGGATTCGCCGCCTTCCGGGACGACCTCGCCGCCTTCGTCACGGCCCTCGGCCTCGGGCCGGTCGATCTCGTGGGCCACTCGATGGGCGGCGCCGCCGCCCTGCTGCTCGCCGAGGAGAGGCCGGAGCTCGTACGCCGCCTGGTGGTCGAGGAGCCCCCGCCCCTGCAGCCGCTCGACCCGCCCAGGCCGCCGGCGGTCCGCCCCGAGGGGCCCCTGGACTTCGACTGGCCGCTCGTGCCCGCCACGGACGCCGAGCTGAACGAACCCGACCCCGACTGGTGGGACCGCCTGACGGAGATCAAGGCCGAGACCCTGGTGATCGCGGGCGGCCCGAGCAGCGGCATCGCCCAGGACCGGATCGCCGCGCTCGCGGCGCGCATCCCGGGCGCCCGCCTCGTCACCGTCGAGGCGGGGCACCTCGTCCACGAGACCGAGCCGGAGAAGTTTCTGGCCGCGCTGCAGAACTTCGGCATCTGACGCAGGCGCACGGGCCGGCCCCGGTCACGCACCGCATCGGCGCGTGACCGGTTGGTACGTACGGACCCAATGCGGCGGTGCCGGCCGGGCGCGGGGAGGTATTCCCGCGGATCCGGGGAACATGGCGAGGAGAAGTTGAATCCCGCAATCACCCCGAGGTGAAGGAGTCCGCGATGCCTCAGCCAGAGGGAGCCGCACTCGAGGCCGTCCGAGCCCGCCGCGAGGAACTGCGGCAGCGCTACCTGCGGGCCCCGGGCGACCGGCCCACGACCACCGCACGCGGAGTCCACCACGTGGCGTTCATCTGCCGCGACGTGGAGGAGACCATCCGCTTCTACCAGGAGTTCCTGGGCTTCCCGCTCGTGGAGATCGTGGAGAACCGTGACTACAGCGGTTCGACCCACTTCTTCTTCGACATCGGCAACAACAACCTGCTGGGGTTCTTCGACTTCCCCGGCCACGCACACCCTCCCGCCACGGAGACGATCGGCGGCGTGCAGCACATGGCCCTGTCGGTGGACGCGCAGCACTACACGGCCGCGCGCAAGAAGCTCGACGAGGCCGGTGTCGAGTACGTCGGGCCCGACCGGGGAGTCGAGGAGAGCCTCTACCTGCACGACCCCAACGGGGTGCCGCTCGAGCTGTACCAGGAGCGGCTCGGCATCTTCAACGGGGAGCAGATCCTCGACACCGTCGCCGACGACTGACCGCATGCGTTCCATCCTGAGGAAGGGCGGGGACGCGACCAGAAGAAGCCCCCCGCGGATTCGTCGCAGGGGGCCTTCTCATGGGCCTGCCGGAAACGAGGAACAGCAACCGCCGCCGGAGGAGCAGCAGCCATCAGCAGGCCACCCGCGGCCATCTCGCGGATGGCCCGCCGCCCGTTCCTGCCGGGGCCGGCTGCAGGTCAGTCGCGCGGCGCCGCCTCGTCGTCCGCGGCGGACGCCACCGCCCGTGCCCAGCGGTAGTCCGCCTTGCCGCTGGGCGATCGCTGGATCTCCTCCGTGATCACCAGCCGGCGGGGGATCTTGTAGCCCGCGAGACGGCCGCGGCAGTGCGACCGCAGGTCCTCCAGCGTCGGCGCGGCGGCTCCCGCGCGCGGTTGGACCACCGCTGCCACGCGGTTGCCCCACCTCCGGTCCGGAACCCCCGCGACCAGCGCGTCGTACACGTCCGGATGGGACTTGAGGGCCTGTTCGACCTCCTCCGGGTACACCTTCTCGCCGCCCGTGTTGATGCACTGGGAGCCGCGGCCCAGCACCGTCACGATCCCTTCCTCGTCCACCGTGGCCATGTCGCCGAGCAGCACGCACCGTTCCCCGCCGCGCTCGAAGAACGTCTCGGCCGTCTTCACGGGATCGTTGTAGTAGCCCAGGGGCGCATGGCCGCGCTGGGCGATGCGGCCCGGCTCACCCGGCTTCACCGGCTCGAACGTCGCCGGGTCCACCACCGCCGTACGGGCGTTGACGCGGAGCCGGAAGCCCCGCTCGGGCCCCGAGTCGTCGGTCGCCGTGCCGTTGAAACCGGACTCGGACGAGCCGAAGTTGTTCAGCAGCAGCACGTTCGGGGCGAGTGCCGCGAACTGGGCGCGCACCGTCTCCGACATGATCGCGCCCGAGCTGGAGACGCTGAACAACGACGACAGGTCGCAGCCCTTCAGCGGGCCGCTCAGCGCGTCGATCAACGGCCTCAGCATCGCGTCCCCGACCAGGGACACACTGGTGACCTTCTCCCGCTCGATCGTGCGCAGCACCTCGTGCGGCACGAACTTGCGGTGCAGGACGACCCGCTGGCCGAAGTTGAACCCGATGAACGCCGTGAGCGTCGACGTGCCGTGCATCAGCGGGGGAGTGGGGAAGAAGGTGATGCCGTCGCCGCCCGCGGCGACCCGCTCGGCCAGCTCCCCGGGCGACGACACCGGCTCCCCGGTCGGCGCGCCGCCCCCGAGACCCGAGAAGAACAGGTCCTCCTGGCGCCACATCACGCCCTTGGGCATGCCGGTCGTCCCGCCCGTGTAGATGATGAACTGGTCGTCCCCCGAGCGCGGCGCGAACCCCCGCCCGGACGACGCGGCCGCCTCGGCGTCGGCGAAGGGCACCGCGTCCAGCCGGGGCACACCCTCGGGCGGTGTGCCGACCCGCACCAGATGGCGGAGCCCCTCCGTACGGGGCAGGGCCCCGGCGACCCGCTCGGTGAACTCGGCGTCGAAGACGAGCGCCGCCAGGTCCGCGTCGCGGTAGAGATAGACCAGTTCCTCCTCCACATAGCGGTAGTTGACGTTCACCGGCACGATGCGCGCCTTGAGGCAGCCGAGCACGGTCTGCAGGTACTCGACGCCGTTGTACAGGTGCAGGCCCAGGTGCTCACCCGGCTCAAGGCCCGCGTCGAGCAGGTGGTGGGCGATGCGGTTGGCGGCTGCGTCGAGCCCGGCGTAGGTGAGGCGGCGCTCCGCGCCGGTGCCGGGGTGGTCGACGTACACCAGCGCCTCGCGGTCGGGAACCACGTCGACGACCGACTCGAACAGATCGGCAAGGTTGTACTCCACCGCTCCTCCTGTCCCCGGGAACTCGGCCCGGCCGTCATTAGAGCGCCGTGCGGTACAAGGGGGAAGGCCCACCGCACAACAAATCTGACTGATTGTCAGAAAACTCTTGAACTGGCACCCGGCCTGCTGCAACCTGTTCCAGGTCACCGGACGGGAGGCCCGCGCATGGGACGAGACGGCGGTACCGAACACCTCACCGTGCGGCGCGAAGGCGCCACACTGGTGCTCACTCTCAACAGGCCCGAGGCGAGGAACGCCCTGTCGATGGGGATGCTCGTCGGCCTGTACGACGGCTGGCTGCGGGCGGACGAGGACGACACCGTGCGCTCCGTCGTCCTCACCGGCGCGGGCGGCAGCTTCTGCGCCGGCATGGACCTCAAGGCGCTGGCCGGACAGGGCATGGAAGGACAGCGGTACCGGGACCGGATGAAGGCCGATCCCGATCTGCACTGGAAGGCGATGCTGCGCCACCACCGTCCCCGGAAACCGGTGATCGCCGCCGTGGAGGGCCACTGCGTGGCCGGCGGCACCGAGATCCTTCAGGGCACCGACATCCGCGTCGCGGGCGAAGGGGCGACCTTCGGACTCTTCGAGGTCCGCCGCGGACTGTTCCCGATCGGGGGCTCGACCGTACGGCTGCCGCGCCAGATCCCGCACACCCACGCCCTGGAGATGCTGCTCACCGGTCGCCCCTACAGCGCCGACGAGGCCCTGCGGATCGGACTCGTCGGCCGGGTCGTACCGGACGGCACCGCACTGGAGACCGCGCTCGGCATCGCCGAACAGGTCAACGCCTGCGGTCCGCTCGCCGTGGAGGCCGTCAAGGCGTCCGTCTACGAAACGGCTCACATGACCGAGGCGGAGGGCTTGGCCGCCGAACTGAAGAGAGGCTGGCCGGTCTTCGACACGGCCGACGCGAAGGAGGGCGCGCTGGCCTTCGCGGAGAAGCGCGCGCCGGTGTACCGCCGGACGTGACGTCTCCCCACCCCGCCCCTTCCCGTAACCGGGGGCTCCGCCCCCGGACCCCCGCGCCTCAATCGCCGGCCAGGCTGACTTTGTCAGCCCGTCTGGGGTCCCTCCCACGGCCGCCAGGCCGTAGGGGGAGATTGAGGACACCGCGCGAAGCGCGGTACGGGGTCCGGGGCATGCCCCGGTTCGGGAAGGGGCGGGGTGGGGAAACGGCCCCGCGCAGCGGCCCTGCCCGATCCGCCACCCCCCGCAACAAGGAGCCCGCCCCCCATGACCGCCACCCCCGCGCTCACCGCGCCCCTCGTCGTCGAGTTCCCCTTCACCCGTTCCCTCGGCCCCGTCCAGAGCGCCTTCCTCACCGGTCTGCGCGAGACGACCGTCCTCGGCGTGCGCACCGGCGACGGCAAGGTGCTCGTCCCGCCCGTCGAGTACGACCCCGTCACCGCCGACGAACTGCGCGACCTGATCGAGGTCGGAGCCACCGGCACCGTCACGACCTGGGCCTGGAACCCGGACCCCCGGCGCGGCCAGCCCCTCGCCACCCCCTTCGCCTGGGTGCTCGTCCGCCTCGACGGCGCCGACACCGCCCTGCTGCACGCCCTCGACGCCCCCGGTCCCGACGCCGTTCGCACCGGCATGCGGGTGCGCATCCGCTGGGCCGCGCAGCGCACCGGCGCCATCACGGACATCGCCTGCTTCGAGCCGCACGCCGGGGAGCCGCACGCTCCCGCGGCCGCCCGCCCGCACAGCGGTGTCTTCCCCGATCCCGTCACCGGCATCGTCGCGCCCGCCCGGCTCGACTACACCTACGCTCCCGGGCGCGCGCAGAGCGCCCACCTCACCGCGCTCGCCGAGCGCAGGATCGTCGGCGAACGCTGCCCGCGCTGCCGCAAGGTGTACGTCCCGCCCCGCGGCGCCTGCCCGACCTGCGGAGTGGCGACCTCCGAACAGGTCGAGGTCGGGCCCCGCGGCACGGTGACCACCTTCTGCGTCGTCAACATCAAGGCCACGCACACGGCGAACCTCGACATAGAGGTGCCTTACGTCTACGCGCACATCGCCCTCGACGGCGCCGACCTCGCGCTGCACGGGCGCATCGGAGGCATCCCGTACGACCAGGTGCGCATGGGCCTGCGCGTCGAACCGGTGTGGCGGGACGGCGCGCGGCACCCCGACCACTACCGGCCGGCCGGCGAACCCGACGCCGACTACGACACGTACAAGGAGCTGCTGTGACGCGGTACGCCAGGGACGTGGCCATCGTCGCCTTCGCGCAGACCGACCACCGGCGCCGCACGGACGACGTCTCCGAGGTCGAGATGCTGATGCCGGTCCTCCACGACGTCCTGACCCGCACGGGGCTGACGACGGGCGACATCGGCTTCACCTGCTCCGGTTCCAGCGACTACCTCGCCGGACGCGCCTTCTCCTTCACGATGGCCCTCGACGGAGTCGGCGCCTGGCCGCCGATCAGCGAGTCGCACGTCGAGACCGACGGCGCCTGGGCGCTGTACGAGGCGTGGGTGCAGCTCCTGACCGGCGAGGCCGACACCGCGCTCGTCTACGCGTACGGCAAGTCCTCGCCCGGCGACGTACGCGCGGTGCTGAGCCGTCAGCTCGACCCGTACTACCTTGCCCCGCTGTGGCCCGACTCCGTCGCCCTCGCCGCCCTCCAGGCGCAGGCGCTCGTGGACGCGGGCATCGCCGACGAGTCCGCCTTCGCCGCGGTCGCGACGCGCAGCCGTGCCGACGCGGCCGCCAACCCTCACGCTCAGCTCAAGGGCGAGCTTCCCGCCGGCGGGCACCTCGTGCGGCCGCTCAGGGCCGCCGACTGCCCGCCGGTCGGCGACGGCGCGGCCGCGGTGATCCTCGCCGCCGGCGACACGGCCCGCCGGCTGTGCCCCCGGCCTGCGTGGATACGCGGCATCGACCACCGCGTCGAGGCCCACGGGCTCGGAGTGCGCGACCTCACCGACTCGCCGTCCACGCGCCTGGCCGCCCGGCACGCGGGTGCGTTCGAGCGGCCCCTCGACACCGCCGAACTGCATGCTCCGTTCAGTTCGCAGGAGATCGTCCTGCGGCGAAGTCTCGACCTCGACGACAGCGTGAGGCTCAACCCGTCCGGCGGAGCGCTCGCCGCCAATCCCGTGATGGCCGCGGGCCTGATCAGGCTCGGCGAGGCAGCCGCCCGCATCCATCGCGGTGCGTCGGACCGGGCCCTCGCCCACGCCACGTCCGGCCCGTGCCTGCAGCAGAACCTGGTCGCCGTCCTCGAAGGAGAGACCTGACATGCCCCATGAGCCCGTGGCCGTCGTCGGCATCGGCCAGACCAAGCACGCCGCCGCCCGCCGTGACGTGTCCATCGCCGGACTGGTCCGCGAAGCCGCCCTGCGCGCGCTCGACGACGCCCAGCTGACCTGGGCCGGCATCGACGCCGTCGTCATCGGCAAGGCCCCGGACTTCTTCGAGGGCGTGATGATGCCCGAGCTGTACCTCGCCGACGCCCTCGGCGCCGTCGGCAAACCCCTGCTCCGCGTCCACACCGCCGGATCGGTCGGCGGATCCACCGCGCTCGTCGCCGCCGACCTGGTCGCCGCCCGTGTCCACCGCACGGTCCTCACGGTCGCCTTCGAGAAGCAGTCCGAGTCGAACGCCATGTGGGGCCTCTCGCTCCCGATCCCCTTCCAGCAGCCCCTCCTCGCCGGGGCCGGCGGCTTCTTCGCCCCGCACGTACGCGCCTACATGCGGCGCAGCGGCGCACCGGACACCATCGGCTCGCTCGTCGCCTACAAGGACCGCCGCAACGCGCTGAAGAACCCGTACGCCCATCTGCACGAACACGGCATCACCCTGGAGAGGGTCCAGGCGTCGCCCATGCTCTGGGACCCCGTGCGCTACTCCGAGACCTGCCCCTCGTCCGACGGGGCCTGCGCCATGGTCCTGACCGACCGCGCGGGCGCGGCCCGTTCCCCCGCGCCACCCGCCTGGATGCACGGCGGCGCCATGCGCAGCGAGCCGACGATGTTCGCGGGCAAGGACTTCGTCTCCCCCCGGGCCGGCAGGGACTGCGCCGCCGACGTCTACCGGCAGGCGGGCATCACCGACCCGCGCCGCGAGATCGACGCCGTCGAGATGTACGTCCCGTTCTCCTGGTACGAGCCGATGTGGCTGGAGAACCTGGGCTTCGCCGCCGAGGGCGAGGGCTGGAAGCTCACCGAGTCCGGTGCGACCGAGATCGACGGCGATCTGCCGGTGAACCCGTCGGGCGGAGTGCTGTCCACCAATCCCATCGGCGCCTCCGGAATGATCCGCTTCGCCGAGGCGGCGCTGCAGGTGCGCGGCCGGGCCGGGGAGCACCAGGTCGACGGCGCCCGCAAGGCGCTCGGCCACGCCTACGGCGGCGGGTCGCAGTTCTTCTCCATGTGGCTCGTGGGAGCGGAACCGCCCGCCGGCTGACGCGGCGCGCGGCGCGCGCCCCGCACCCTGTCCGTGACCGGGCGCCGTCGCTAGTCTGGCCCGGGAGCCGATGCGGGAGGAGCAGGGACGTGGCCGAGAGCACCACCACCACTACCACGCAGATGTTTTCGGGCTGGGACAAGCCGGAGCTCGATCTCAGCGGCGCCGACTGGCAGTCGGGCAGCCAGGGAGTGGGCGACGTCCAGATCGCCTTCGTCGAGGGCTTCATCGCGATGCGCAACGGCGGACGGCCCGAGAACCCGTCACTGATCTTCACCCCCGCCGAATGGCGCGCCTTCGTGCTGAACGCACGCGACGGCGAGTTCGACCTGACCTGAGCCACCCGGGCGGCGTGGGCCGTCCGGCAGCGGGGTTACGGTGGTCGGCATGGCCGCGCACGCTCACCCGCTCGTACTCG
The DNA here is from genome assembly GCF_053591895.1 of Streptomyces sp. NPDC002867. Taxonomy (NCBI): domain Bacteria; kingdom Bacillati; phylum Actinomycetota; class Actinomycetes; order Kitasatosporales; family Streptomycetaceae; genus Streptomyces; species Streptomyces sp. NPDC002867. The sequence goes on from NZ_JBSFUR010000003.1 coordinate 129,546, forward strand.
ACCTCGCCCTCACGATCCGCCACGACGGATCCGGGGGCGTGGCCGACGATCTGGCGGAGACGGCGGGGCTGACCGAATGGGTCCGCCGGCACGCGGAGGAACTCGACGGTGCGGGGGCGGCCGGGGCGCCGATCCCGGAGCCGTTCCGCGCGGCGGCCTTCGTCGCCGACGAGGCGAGCCTGACCGCCGTGCGCGATCTGCGGACCGCCGTCCGGTCGCTGTTCGCCCGTGCCGTGCGGCCGGGCCTGCCGAGTCCCGCCGACGCACGGCTGCTGCTCCCCGAAGGCGAGGCCCTGGCACGGCTCAACGGCGCCGCGGCGACCGTGCCCGTCGTGCCGCGGCTCGAGTGGACCGACGGCACCGCTCCCGTCCTCGTGTCGCGCCCGACCGGGACGGTTCCGGCGCACGAGGCGCTGACCGCCGCCCTCGCCCGCGCCGCGATCGCCTTCCTCGTGAGCCCCGACCGCGAGCGGCTGCGAGCCTGCCACGCACCGCGCTGCGTGCGGTACTTCCTCAAGGAGCACCCGCGCCAGGAGTGGTGCAAGCCCTCGTGCGGCAACCGCGCGCGCGTCGCCCGCCACCACGAACGCCACCGGACGCTCACCTCCTGACCGCCCGGCCCGGAGCGTCCGCAGGACGCCCGCGCCGCGGACCGTGGCGCAGCGATGCCCGCGGGCCGAGCCCTGCCGGCTCACGCGGCGCCCGGCGCGCCGGCCGCAGGACGAGCCGGACCCGGCGCGGCGCCGTGCGGCGGTCGCGGAGATCCGGCGGAGGACGCTCCGCAGGGTGGCCCAGCCGCCGTTGGGCCGTGGGGCCCGGGCACGATGCCCCATGCGACGCGCGGGGAGACGACGTCGCCCCGGAGTCGTGACCCGCCGTCCCCGGCCCCGTCCCCCGCCCCGGCTCCAGGCTCCCGGCCCTGGCCCCCGGCCGCCGGCTCCCGCGTCACGCGGACGTGTGCGTCGCGTCGCGGGGCGGGCCCGCGGAGCCGTTGATCTTCTCGATGGCCTGGCGGGCGTGCTCACCCGGCGTGCGGGCCGCCAGCGACGAGACGGGCGACGCCACCGGCGGCAGGGGCGGGGCGGGATCCGTGGCCGGCTTGGCGCGCATCGCGGACCGGGTGCGCAGCCGGTGCCCCGCGGCCTCGTCCAGGCTCACCGGCCGCTGCATCCGGGCGGCGAGCCTGCCCGCCTCCTGACCGAGTGCCGCCACGTCCTCCCATGCCAGCCGGATCACGAGACGGAGCTCAGCCTCACCGTCGGGGAGGGCTTGCAGGTCGGGAGTGATGCGATCGTTCATGGGCTGATCCCTCACTGTCGGTACGGATCTCGTCGTCGCTGTGCCGGTCACGGACAACGGGTGCGCCCAGGGATACGGGCCCGAGGCCGTACGCGTTCAAGGCCGCCGGGGGCGGAGGGGCCGCGCCCGCGGCGACACGCGGCCCGCCCGCGGGCGAACGCGTCCCCGACCACGCGTGACAGGGCGCCGCGCCCGCGGCGACACGCGGCCCGCCCGTGGGCGAACGCGTCCCCGACCACGCGTGACAGGGCCCCCGCCCCGACTCGGCCGACCCCGCGCGGACACGTACCATGGCGGTTATGTCGTTTCTCCGCCGCCGCAGCGCCGCCACACCCGCGGGTCCGGACTTCGATGTCCTGGCCATGGACCCGGGCGACTGGCCCGGAAATCTCGGCGCCGGTCTGCTGCCCGCCCCCGACGGCAGCTGTCAGGGCGTCTTCCTGCGCTACGACCTGTTCGGCGGCCGCGGACCCGCGATGATCATCGGCAATCTCCCCGAGGGATCGCCCGCCCGCGAGGTCGAGGAGGGCGAGATCCCCTTCGAGGTCGCCCAGCTGCTCATCGCCCTGGAGAACGACGAGCCCGTCGAGGTCGTCGACGTCGAGGACACGCCCGTGATGCAGGGCGACAACCTCCTGATCGTCCGGCGCGTCAAGCTCACCGAAAGCCGCATCTCCTGCGTGCAGTTCGACCGCAGCGACAACGTGCTCGTCACGATCGCCAGCTGGGACCGCCCGATCACCGACGATCTGTACGCGCTGCTCAAGCCGCTCCCCGCGGAGCTCTTCCAGCAGGGCTGACACGCCCTCCACCGAACTGCCCCGGGCGGCGCGCCCCGGGCCGTTCCGCCGCCGCGGTGCCCGGCCCGCGGCTAGACGCGTACCTCCGCGCGCTGCGCGGGCAGACCCAGCCGGAAGGCCGACGTACCGAGCCCGGTGGGAGTGCCCAGCCGCCACGGCGCCGCACCCCCGCGCAAGTCCTCCTCACGGTAACGCCGCACGCTGCGGTGCCAGTTGAGAATGCCGGCGATCCAGTCCTCCAGTTCGCGCACATAGGCGCCCAGCGCCGCCCGGGCCTGCGCGTCCAGGGCCAAGTCCTCGCACAACAGAGGCAGTTCGTGCTCCTTGACGTGCAGGAACTCACGCAGCCGCGAGCGCATCAGCTCGGCCGTCATCGCGGCGGCCGTCGGGTAGTCGCAGTCGAAGAACTTCTGTACGACCAGGACGGCGTTGTGGACTTCGCCCTCGTACTCGATCTCCTTCTGGTACGAGAACAGGTCGTTGAGCAGACACGCGTAGTCCGCGGCGGAGTTCTCCAGACTGCGCAGCGGGCCGCTCGCACAGACCTCCGGCGGGAGCTCGCCCTCGTGGCGCAGCCGGGCGAGGCTCATCGTCAGGTCCGACCCGAACGTCAGGCGGCGCATCTCCATGTAGTCGACGGGGTCGGGCACGCGGTGCTGCGCCTGGTTGTGCAACTCCCACAGCCAGCTGTCCAGCATGACGTCGACCGCCCCGCGCAGGGTCTGCCGGGCACCGGGCGACATCGGCCCCGCCGTGCGCGCCCACAGGTCGGCGAGACTGCGCTCCATCGGGGCGACCGCGAGGGCGGCGCCCGCCTCCGGTTCGTCGACCGGCATGCACGCCTTCAGCCGCTCGTTCGACAGCCTCGCCCCCACGAGGTCACGCGCCCTGCCGTAGACCAGCGGGTAGTAGTCGTCGCCGTACGTCCCCCACGTCAGCCATTCGGCGCTGAGCTCCAGCTCCTCCGGCGTGGCGTCCGGGTCGAGGCCGGCCGAGCACAGCGCGAAGTCGAAACCGGAGAGCTTCGCCTCGTCCCAGATGTCGTTCAGCAGCCCCATACGGCCCGCCCAGGCCAGCGACCTGGCGCGCGCCTCGTCCAGGTGAGGGCTGAGCGTGAGCGGGAACGGCAGGTCGAACTCCGGCAGCCACGACGGCCCCACCTGCTCGGGGCGGTGCGTGAGCGTGCGCAGCCGAGCCCTCGCCGGGCGGCCGAACAGCGTCCTGATGTCGAGAGCCGACATGCCGAGCACCCCGTCGAGCGGCCCCGGCCGGGTCTCCACGCCCTCGTTCATGTAGCGACTGGAGCGCATGTGCCACTCGTGGCCGCCGGACTGCCAGTCCTGGAGCCCCTTGGCATAGGCGGCGATCGCCGCGCACTCCGCCGGGCTCAGCCCCTTCTCCACGCACAGGGCGGGCACCTCGGTGAGCGCGGTGTTCTCGAACTGCTGGACGCGGGAGGTCAGCAGGTCGTTGACCGCCTCCGCCGCCTCCTGTGTCGTGCAGCCGAGGAAGGTCTCCAGGACCAGCACCCCGTTGCTGTTCTCGCCCTCCTCCTCCACCTCACGCTGGTACGAGAACAGGTCGTTGCGCAGGTGCACCGCGTCCGAGAACGTGTCGCGCAGGACCCGCAGCGGGCGCGAGTGCGCGACGGCCTTGGGGACCTCGGCGCCGGCCGCGTACTCCACGAGGCCGGCCGACCAGGGGGCGCCGCCCACCTTACGGCGCATCTCGATGTACTCGAGAGGGTTCGCGATCCGGCCCTCGTTGATGTTGGAGAGCTCCCACATCGACTCGTTGAGCAGGTTCTCGGTGGCGCGTGCGAAACGGGCGCGCCAGTCGGGCGACATGGCGGGCACGGTGCGTGCCCACAGATCGGCGAGTCCCGCCTCGACCGGGTTCGTCGGCTCGGGCGTCCCACGGGACGGGTCCATCGGCATGAACGCCGGCAGCCGGTCGAGGTACGCCTTGCCGCCCGCCCTGTCCTGAGTGCGCTTGAAGACCTCCAGGAAGTGGTCGTCGAAGAAGAAGACCCACACGTACCAGTCGGTGATCAGACTCAACGCCTCCGCGGTGCAGTCCGGATGCGTAAAGGCGCACAGCAGCGCGTAGTCGTGGGCCGCGAGGTCGCTCTCCTCCCAGATGCCGGACCCCTCCAGCATCCCCATGTGCCGTGCCCACTGCGTCGTGTGCTGCCGTGCCCCCTCCACATGCGGGTTGAGCCGTGCGGGATGGGGCACGTAGAAGTCCGGCAGTTCGAAGGGCTGTGCCATAGGAGTCGGGGGCCTTTCGGTGAGCAGCCGCGCACGGGGCGCGGACCGGCGTGGTCGGCCCAGCTCTACCCCCCGCTCAATGGGTGCACGCGCCCGGGCGATTAGTCGTACAAGCCCTCAAAACGGGAGCAGGGTGTCGCCGGACCCCACGACCGGTGACACCCCGCAGTTCGCCGCCCGGCGCTACCGGGCCGTCACCTCCACGTCGGACGCCTTCACGAACGCCACCCGGTGCCCGAACTGGACCTCGTAGTACATCTCCTGGCCCCGCACCACCCGGTGTCCGGCCGTGTCGAACGTCGTCGCGTACAGGTACTCGCCCGGCAGCCGGTCACCGACCACGTACTCCTGGCCCGCTCGCAGCTTGTACGGCAGGGGCGAGACCGGCTGCACCGGCACCCCTGCCGGATAGGCCGACGCCTCCGGGTACGCCCGCCCGTACACCGGCACCTCGGCGAGCCCGTCCCTCGGTGTCAGCACCTGAGCCCGCGCGGGCACCGCCGTCGGCTCCGTCCGCGGATTGTGGAACCACGCCTTCTGGCCCAGGTACCAGATCGCCGTCCAGTCGCCGTCGCGGCCCGCCACCGCGTACTGCTGTCCCGTCGAGGCCCGCGCACCGGTGTCGTTCACGCCGGTCGTCGAGTCCTGACCGCCCGGCCGCAGCCCGATGTCCTTGACCAGCGGTGCGCTCTCGCTCGGCGCGGTGTGCAGCCGGACCGCGCCCGAACCGTGCGGCGTGCACGCCTCTCCCCCAGCCTCCGGCCGGGGGGACCCCCATCTCGCTTCGCTCGCCTTCGTGCAGCCCGTGTAGAGGGGCCGGTTGGCGTCGTAGTCGGGCCGGATGGTGACCACCGGGCTGTCCGGACCCGCCTCGGGCGTGAACGGCCGGCCCAGCAGCGTGAAGTAGTGCGCCCAGTCCCAGTACGGCCCGGGGTCGGTGTGCATGCCCCTGATCGTGGCCGTCGTCGTCCCCGGCACGTTGTCGTGGCCCAGGATGTGCTGACGGTCCAGCGGCACGTCGAACCGGTGGGCGAGGTAACGCACCAGCCGCGCCGAGGTGCGGTACATCGCCTCCGTGTACCAGGCATCGGGGGACACCAGGAACCCCTCGTGCTCCAGACCCACCGACTTGGCGTTCACGAACCAGTTCCCGGCGTGCCAGGCCACGTCCTTGAGCGGCACGTGCTGGGCGATGTGCCCGTCCGAGGAGCGCAGCGAGTACTGCCACGACACGTACTGCGGGTTCTGCACCAGCCTCAGAGTGGTGTCCCACGTGGCCTCGGTGTCGTGGATGACGATGTACTCCACCGACTGCGACGCCGGCCGATCCGCCTTGTCGTGGTTGCCGTAGTCGCCCTGGCCGAACTCCTCGTACGGCGCCGGGATCCATTCGCAGGCCACCGAGTTCGGGCACTCCGTCCGGGCCGCGTCGGCGCTGCGCAGACCGAGGTCCGCCACCTGCGCACGGTCCGGCGCCACGCCGGGATCGGCCGCGAGCACCATGCGCTGACCGCTGTCCGTCGTGCGGGCCTGGCCCGTGCGGATCACGTCGAACACGTCGTCGGCGTACGTCGTCGCCGTCGCCACGTCGTCCGCACCCGAGAACCGCGCCACCGCGCCGTACCACTGCGCCGGATCGTCGCTCGGCGGACGGCCCAGCGACTTCTGCGCGTCGGCGAGCAGCGCCGCGCCGCCGCGCACGTTCGCCGCCGGGTTGTCGCGCAGTTCCCCGGGGTCGATGCCGGACACCTGCGCCGCCCGCTCCAGCGTGCGCAGCCGCGGCGGCAGCGCCGCCGTCTCCGGCAGCGCCGCGTCGTCCACCGCGCGCACCGCACGCGCGTCGTCACCCCGCGCGTCCTCCGCGCCGTGCGAATGGTGCGGCGCCTCGGCCAGCGCGGTCCGCGCATCGGTCAGATGCATGGGGCCGTAGCCCCCGGTCACGCTGGCGGCCCCGCCGTGCGCGTCCCAGCGGGACTGCAGGTACGACACGCCGAGCAGCACGCTCTGCGGCACGTCGAACTCATCGGCGGCCGCCGCGAATTCACCTTGCAGCGCGGAGGGGGAAGGGCGCACGTCGGCGGTCGCCGACGGCCCGGAGGGGAGCAGGGGCAGGAGCAGCGCGGCAGCGGCCACCGCCGCGCCCGCTGTCCACGCCTGCCGGCGGGTGCTTCTGGAACGCGCGAGGGCGAATCCTTGCAAGGCAGCCTCCCAGGACGGATGGTGCGCGGCCGGACCGTTAAGGGGTATCGGCTTCCGGACGATCCGTCAATCATGCTCCGGCGCGGGGAATTTGCACGTCATCCCACGTGTCGGCGAGTTTCGCGACGGCAGTACGCGGGCCTGCGGCGTGTCAGTGGCGTGGACCGATGTCCGGGCTCGCCCGGCCCCCGGACCATCACGGGACACGCGTCCCCCGAGGGGCGCACGGCACTCGAACGGAGCAGGGCGGTGGAGGCGATGGGCCCACGACAGCGCGTTGCGCGCCCGGTGTTCGACACCGGGCGCGCAACGCGCTTCCCCCTCGTCCGGCGGTCAGCGGGTGCCGACCGCCGCGCGCACGGCCCTGCGGGCCAGTGCGCAGTCGTCGTGCAGTCGGCGCAGCAGCAGCCGCTGCTCCTCCCCGGCCGCGAGCCCCGTCGCAGGCGCCTGGCCCCCGACGACGGGCGGCGCCTCCCGCATCGTGCGCTGCACGGCCGTCTCGTACGTACGGATCTCCCGCGTCAGCACGAGCATCAGATTCACCAGGAACGCGTCCCGTGCCGCCGTCCCGGCCTGCTGGGCCAGCTGGCTGATCTGACGGCGTGCCACCGGCGCGTCCCCGAGGACCGCCCACAGCGTGGCCAGGTCGTACCCGGGCAGGTACCAGCCCGCGTGCTCCCAGTCCACGAGGACCGGACCGGTGGGGGAGAGCAGGATGTTCGACAGCAGCGCGTCACCGTGGCAGAACTGGCCCATGCCCTGCCGGCCGCCCGCCTGGGCGAGACCGTGGAGCAGCTTCTGCAGGTCGCCGAGGTCCCGGTCCGTGAACAGCCCCAGCTCGTGATAGCGGGAGATCCGCGAGCCGTAGTCGAGCGGCGCGTCGAACATCCCGGCGGGCGGCCGCCACGAGTTGAGCCTGGCGACGGCTCCGAGCGCCGCCCGCACGTCCGCCCTCGGCGGCGCCTCGAGAGGATGCCGGGCGAGAGCCGCGGGGCGGCCGGGCATCCGCTCGATCACCAGCGTGCAGTTCTCCGGGTCTGCGGCGATGAGCCGGGGAACCCGGACCGGCGGCCGGTGCCGCACGAACGCACGGTAGGAAGCTATTTCGTGGCGCAGGGACTCCGCCCACGCGGGAGAGTGGTCCAGTAAGCACTTGGCGACCGCGGTGGTACGCCCTGTCGTTCCGACGATGAGCACGGAACGTCCGCTGCGGCGCAGCACCTGCACCGGATTGAACTCCGGGCAGATCCGGTGCACCGACGCGACAGCCTTGCGCAGCTGTGCGCCCTGAGGGCCGGACAAGTCGATTCTCCCGCTGACGGGGTGGCCGACCGCACCGGCGGGCATGCGTGCCCGGCCGGCGTGGGCGGGGGCGAGGTACGGTCCGGAGCCGGCCGGGACAGCCGGACGCTGCGGCCGGGGCGGGGCGGACACGGAGGACGATGCTGTGTACATGGGAGATACAGATCCCTTCGTGTGCCGACAAGTTGCGTGCGCTGCCCCGCTCCGGACGTACCGGAGGCAACACCCTGGGGAATGTGCCCCTGGCAGCCGGAGCGAGGTGGCGCGTTCCTACCTGACACCGGGCCGCGGGTGGCACACCATCTGGCGGACCCTGGCGAACCCTGGCGAATGGTCGCCGGCCCCATGACAGCGGGTTACTGTCAACTCAGCCGAGAACCTGGGGGCTTGACGTGAGCGGAGAACCCAACACCCGCCTGAGCGACCTGTTCGGCCTGGCCGGCTGGTCCAAGGGCGAACTCGCGAGACTCGTGAACCGGCAGGCGGCGGCCATGGGCCACCCCCAGCTGGCGACCGACACCTCGCGCGTACGGCGCTGGATCGACATGGGCGAGTCCCCGCGCGATCCCGTGCCGAAGGTGCTGGCGGCCCTGTTCACCGAGCGACTCGGTCGTGTCGTGACCATCGAGGACCTCGGGTTCGTACGGAGCGGGCGAGCGGGGAAGCGGCGGGACGTCCAGGGCACTGACAACCCTGACGGTCTGCCGTGGGCGCCCGACCGTACGGCTGCGGTCCTCACCGAATTCACGGGAATGGACCTCATGCTCAACCGACGCGGCCTGGTGGGCGCCGGCGCGGCACTCGCCGCGGGCTCAGCACTCAGCAGCGCCATGCACGACTGGCTCAAGACCGAACCCGGCACCTCCCAGAATCCCGCCTTCACCTACGATCCGCTGCACGCCGACCCCGTTGGGTACGACCGCTACGAGGCCGCCCCCATCGGGTCGCAGGAGATCGACGCACTGGAGCGCTCTGTCGAAGTGTTCCGCGCCTGGGACGCCGCCCGCGGCGGCGGACTGCAGCGCAAGGCGGTCGTGGGCCAGCTGAACGAGGTGGGCGGCATGCTCGCCTACCGCCACCCCGACCACCTCCAGCGGCGCCTGTGGGGCGTCGCCGCCAATCTCGCCGTCCTCGCGGGCTGGATGTCCCACGACATCGGCCTGGAGCCCACCGCCCAGAAGTACTTCGTCATCGCCGCGCACGCGGCGCGCGAGGGCGGCGACCGCCCCCGCGCCGGCGAAGCACTGTCCCGTGCCGCCCGCCAGATGGTGCACCTGGGCCGGCCCGACGACGCCCTGGACCTGATGAAGCTCGCCAAGGCGGGCTCGGGGGAGCAGACCCTGCCCCGTACCCAGGCCATGCTGCACACCATCGAGGCGTGGGCGCAGGCGTCCATGGGGCGCGGGCAGGCCATGCGCCGCACCCTCGGTGAGGCCGAGGAGCTCTTCGTCTCCGACAAGTCCGATGTGCCGCCGCCGAGTTGGATGCAGATGTTCGACGAGGCGGACATGCACGGCATGCAGGCGCTCGCGTACCGCACGCTGGCCGAGCACGACCCGTCGGCCGCGAGCATCGCCCAGCGGCACGCCAAGCAGGCGCTCCAGCTGCGCGAGGGCGGGCGTCAGCGCTCCAAGATCTTCGACTACATCTCGCTGGCATCGGCGTGCTTCATCGCCGACGACCCGGAGCAGGCCGACCGTTACGCCAGGCTCGCGCTGGTGTCGATGGGGGAGACCTCCTCGCACCGGACGTGGGACCGGCTGCGCGAGATGTACCGGCTCACCGGGCAGTACGCGGGCTATGCGAAGATCGAGGACCTGCGCGAGGAGATCCAAGTGGCGCTTCCCGCCGCCCCGTCGACGAAGCGCAGAAGCACGCGGATCTGACACGGCAGGAGCTGGCAACCAGCGGGCCCGACGGCGGGAGTGCGGAAGCCTTCCTGCGTGACGGCGCTCGTGGCCGACGGCGGTTGTGCCGAAGCCTCCGCCCCTGACTGCGGGTGCGACGTCTCCGGAAAGGCGGCCGGCCCAGGAGGCATCCACCTCGCCCGTCCTACGCGTTCACCTTCGCCACCAGCACACAGGCGTCGCCTTGGCGCTCGCCCTGACCGAATTCCTCCACCACGACCCTGACGCCTTCCTGTGCGTCACGCGTCCCGGTGAGCCGTGCTGCCAGTGCCGTCAGCCGGTCCGCCGCAACCTCGGCGTGCTGGGGTCCCGAGCTCGTACGCGTCAGCCCGTCGGTGTGCAGGACCAGCATGTCGCCCGGCTGCAGGGTCAGTTCGCCCTGCTCGTACGACGCACCGCTGGTGGCTCCCAGCAGCACCCCGTCGAGCCTCGACAGCGCGCGCCCCGTCCCGTCGCGGAACAGCAGCGGGGTGGGGCGTCCGGCCTGTGCCCAGGTCACCACGCGAGTGGCGGGGTCGTAGCGGCAGCACACCGCGCTGCCCAGAGCGGACTGGGTGGAGGTGTCCAGCAGCCGGTTCAGATGGGCCATGAGCTGTCCCGGGCGGACGCCCGCCACGGCCATGCCCCGCAGCGCCCCCAGCAGCATGGCCATTGACGACGTCGCCGCCACTCCGTGACCGGTGAGGTCGCCGACGCCCAACAGCGACGCTCCGTCGGGCAGTTGCAGCGCGTCGTACCATTCGCCGCCGATGAGGGCGCCGTCGGGCGAGGGAAGGTAGTGCGCGGCGATGTCCAAGGACGTGGGGCTGCCGGACGGGAACTGGAGCGGGCCGCGCCACGACGGCAGCACGGCCTCCTGCATCTCGACGGCGAGCCGGCGCTCGGTCCGCTCGATGTGCCGGCGCCGTTGCAGCGAGTCCCGGGTCTCACGCACCGCCCGCTGGCTGCGCCGCAGTTCGCTGACGTCGCGGAGGACGGCCCACATGGAGGCCGTCGAGCCGTCGGCGTCGAGGACCGGCTCGCCCATCATGTGCACCGTGCGGACGCGCCCGTCGGGCCGCACCATGCGGAACTCGCCGTCGATGGGCCGGCCGTCGACCAGGCAGTCCGTCACCATCGCCGTGAGAAGCGGCTGGTCCTCGGCGAACACGACCGAGGGCAGCTCGTCCAGGGACATGGGTCCGGCCGCGGGGTCGCGGCCGAGGATCTGGTACAGCTCGTCGGACCAGCTCACCTCGTCGGTCAGCAGGTTCCACTCCGCGCTGCCGACCCGGCTGAGCAGCGAGCCGCTCCCGGCCGCGCTGTCCGCCTCGTACTCGGCGAGCTCGTCGGCGAACGCATCGGCCGTCGTGGGCGGCAGACCCTCCTTGAGCTGGTCCAGGTGCGCGCCCAGGTCGTCCAGGTGATGGACGGCGAGATCGTAGAGCGCGCGCTGCCATCGTCCCTGCGGGTCGTCGTCGGCGCCCACCGTGTCCTGGCGCACCGCGTCCACGTCGCCGCGCAGTCTGCGGGTGCGGGTGATGAGGGCGTCGACGGCGCCACGCTCGGGCGGCTGGGCGGGACGGTCCGCGAACACATGGGACGGCATGTCGAACTCCGATACAGGCGCGGCCACAAGCCAGGACTGATACAGGGACCGGATACGACTGTTGCACAGGCGGCGACAGGCCGTAAGCCATTTGGCAACACTCGATCCGGTGGTGCTTTTGGCATATGCCAGCGGCTTTCCGGTCCTTCGTCCTCCTGTTCGGACGGCTCCTGTTGCAGCGTACCCGCATGGGCACGCGGTATCCGTGGCTGATGTGATGCGTGTGACGGAAGCCGCCTCGCGTGGTCATGGCATATGCCCGTGGCCGGAAGCGGTCGCGGCGTGCGACGCCGAGCGGCGACCGGGAAGAGGAAGGGGACACGATGAGCGTGGTTCTGCGGGCCGGTGCCACAGCGACCGCGGCGCCGCTCGTGCTGCGGCCCTGGCGCGAAGAGGACGTCACCGCCCTCGTGGAGGTGTACCGGGGGGACGAACTCCTTCGGCTCTACACCGAGTTCCGGTGAACAGCGTCGAGGACGGGTTCCGCCGGCTCGACGTGCGGCGGCGCGGCTGGGAGACCGGTAGGTGTCTCGGATTCGCCGCGTTCGAGGAACTGTCCGGCGGGACCGAAGGGCGGCTCGTCGCGAATGTCGCGCTCAGGCGCCCGGAGGCCGGCGCGCCTGCCGCCGAAGTCGGGTACTGAACCGCGCCGGCCGCCCGAGGACGGGGCGTCGCGCCCACGGCGCTCGAGGCGCTGACGGACTGGGCCTTCCGCACGTTCGGGCCCGAGGGCCTGAGCCGACCGGAGCTGCTGCACAGGCCGACAACACCGCGTCCTGCCGGGTGGCGGAGAAATGCCGATTCCTCTACGAGTCGACTCTTCCGGCCCGGCCGCCCTTCCCCGAGGACGGGCATCTGCACGTCCGCCGGGCCCCCGGCGCCGGGCCGCGGGCGTTGTCAGTGGTGGGCGGCAGTATGTGAGGCATGACGACATCACCTGCCGTTTCCGCTGTTCCTGCCGCCGGTACCGCTCCCGCCGCGATCATCGCCGATGCCGCTCCCGCCGCGGCCATCGCCGATGCCGCGGCGTACGCCGAAGCGGTCGAGACAGCGGCCAAGGCCGCCGCCGCGTACTACGGGACGGGGGAGTCCACCCTCGACGACGACGCGTACGACCGCCTGGTGCGCGGCATCGCGGCCTGGGAGGCCGGTCACCCCGACGAGATCGCGGCCGGCTCTCCGACCGGCAAGGTCGCGGGCGGAGCGGTCACCGGCGATGTGCCGCACACGGTTCCCATGCTGTCCCTGGACAACGTGTTCTCGGCCGAGCAGCTCGTGGCCTGGACGGCATCGGTCGAGCGGCGAATCGGCAGGCCCGTCGAGGAGTGGAGCGTCGAGCCCAAGCTCGACGGCCTCGCCGTCGCCGCGCGGTACGAGGAGGGCAGGCTCATCCGGCTCGTCACCCGAGGTGACGGCACCGCCGGTGAGGACGTCTCGCACGCGATCGGCACCGTCGTCGGCCTCCCCGACCGGCTCACCGAAGCCGTGACGCTGGAGATCCGCGGCGAGGTCCTCATGACGAACGACCAGTTCGAGCAGGCCAACACGGCCCGTACGGAGCACGGCGGAGCGCCCTTCGCCAACCCGCGCAACGGCGCGGCGGGGACCCTGCGCGCCAAGGACCGCCCGTACACGGTGGAGATGACGTTCTTCGGCTACGGGGCCCTGGCACTGCCCGCCACAGGACCGGAGTCCGCGGGCCGCCTGGCGGAGTGGTCGCACAGCCGGATCATGGGCTACGTCGCGGACCTCGGCGTGCACACCGCCGCCGGCACCGTGGTCGCGCCGCGGACGCTGAGGACGACCGAGGAGATCCAGGCCCGTATCGAGGAAATCGCCGCGGCGCGTCCGGACCTGCCCTTCGGCATCGACGGCATCGTCGTCAAGGCGGACCGCGCGGCCGACCAGGCCGCCGCGGGCTCCGGATCACGGGCGCCCCGCTGGGCCGTCGCGTACAAGCTGCCCGCGGTGGAGAAGGTGACCACGCTGCTCGGCGTCGAGTGGAACGTCGGCCGCACCGGCATCATCGCGCCCCGCGCCGTGCTGGAGCCGGTGGAGATCGACGGCTCCACCGTCACATACGCGACCCTGCACAACCCCGCCGACATCACCCGGCGTGATCTGCGCATCGGCGACCGCGTCATGGTCTACAAGGCGGGCGACATCATCCCCCGCATCGAAGCGCCCGTCGCCCACCTGCGCACCGGGGACGAGCAGGCCATCACGTTCCCCGAGGTCTGCCCGCAGTGCGGGGCGGACATCGACACGTCCGAGCAGCGCTGGCGGTGCGTGCGCGGCAGGAACTGCCGGGTCGTCGCCTCCGTCTCCTACGCCGCCGGGCGCGACCAGCTCGACATCGAGGGACTCGGCGGCACCCGCGTCGTCCAGCTCGTCGACGCCGGTCTCGTCACGGACTTCGCGGACCTCTTCTCGCTCACCCGGGACCAGCTGCTGGAGCTTGACCGCATGGGCGAGACCAGCACCGACAATCTGCTCGCGGCCATCGCGACGGCGAAGTCCCGCCCTCTGTCACGGGTGTTCTGTGCCCTGGGTGTGCGGGGCACGGGCCGCTCCATGTCCCGGCGCATAGCCCGCCACTTCGCGACGATGGAGCAGATACGGGCCGCGGACGCCGACGCTCTGCAGCAGGTCGAGGGCATCGGCGTGGAGAAGGCGCGCACTGTCGTCGCCGAACTCGCCGAGCTGGCCCTGCTGATCGACCGGCTCACCGCCGCCGGCGTCAACATGACCGAGCCCGGCGCGACCCCGCCCACCGGACGGGCTGAGGCGGACGCGGGGAGCGGCGAGAGCGACGGCGCGGACCTCGGCGCCGCCGCGGAGGCAGGGCCCCTGGAGGGGATGACGGTCGTCGTCACCGGCGCGATGACGGGCCCCCTGGAGAAGCTGTCGCGCAACCAGATGAACGAGCTCGTCGAGCGCGCGGGATGCAAGTCGTCCTCCAGTGTCTCCCGGCGCACCTCGCTCCTGGTCGCCGGGGAAGGCGCGGGCTCCAAGCGGGACAAGGCCGAGCAGCTCGGCACCCGGATCGCCACGCCGGACGAGTTCGCCGCGATGGTCGCCGGGTTCCTCGACACGTGAGCCCGAGGGGCTGCCAGGGGCGTGTCATACTCGTCCTATGAATGAGCCCCTTACCGTCACGGCTCGCGCTCCGGGCGGCAGGCGGCGCCGCGAGGCGGTACGGATCGTCCGGGCGACCGCGCGGGACGCCGGGCGGCTGACCCGTATGGTGCGCGGTTCCCGTGCCTACAAGGGCCATTACTCGGCCATGGTGGCCGGATATCGCGTCGGCCCCGACTACATCGAGTCGCACGGCGTGCATCTCGCGGTCGGCGACGAGGGCCGGCTGCTCGGCTTCTACGCCCTCGTCCTGTCGCCGCCCGAGCTGGACCTGATGTTCGTCGCCGACGACGCGCAGGGCCTCGGTATCGGGCGGCTGCTCGTCGCCCACATGAAGGACCGGGCCCGCGAGGCCGGCGTCGGATCCGTCCGCGTGGTGTCCCATCCGCCCGCCGAGGGCTTCTACCTGAGTGTGGGCGCCCGCCGGACGGGCACGGTGCCGGCCGCGCCCCCGGCGGTGCTGTGGGACCGGCCGGAGCTGCTGTTCACGGTGGAGTGACCACGTGCGCGGCCCGGATCACTCCAGGAGCCGCTCGCGCAGCCGCGTGATCACCTCCTCCTCGAGGCCGACGTGTCCGGTGACGTAGGAGCGCAGTGAGCCGTACGTGCCGGTCAGATCCGCGAGGAACAGCCGGATGACGTCCTCGGGAGCCCGGCCGTAACCGGGCCAGTGCAGCTCCCGCCCCGGGTGGGCGGCCCGCCAGTCCGCGATCAGCCGCCCGGTGGCCAGCTCGGTGAGCGCGAAGTCCGCCGCGATGTCGTCGTCGCCGACGCCCAGCAGCCCGAGCAGCACGGCGGCGAGCAGCCCCGTGCGGTCCTTGCCGGAGGCGCAGTGGAAGACGAGCGGGCCCTCGTCGTCGGCGATGATCTCCAGTGCCCGGCGCAGTTCGTCCGTGCCGTCGAGGGCGACTTCGGCGAACCGGTCGGCCAGGTAGCGCCACGGGTCCACCTCGGGGGAGATGTCCGCCTGGTCGTAGGGCCGGTGCTCCACGCTCAGGTTGTGGTAGGCGCCGACATCGCCGTGCGGGACGCGGCCCTTGGCTTCGATCTCCCACGGGTAGCGCAGATCGATCACGGTGCGTATGCCCAGGGAGCGGAAGCGTTCGCGGTCCGCGTCCGCCAACTTGCCGAGCGAGTCGGAGCGGTAGAGCAGGCGCCACTTGACGGTTCGGCCGTCGGCGGCCCGATAGCCGCCCAAGTCCCGGAAGTTGTGCAGCCGTTCGAAGGTCACATGTCTGTCCACGCCGTCACCTTATGATCACCGGCCGCCGTTCCGAGGACGGACTGTGCAGGATGGGAGCGCTCCCGTACCAGGGAGCGGGGGTCGCTGTCGTTCCCGTTCCGTAAGGGCCGACGTCATGATCCGGGCGTAGTGTGACAAAAAGCGGGCCGGTCCCGCCGGCGCGCAGCAGTCAGGCCCGGTGGAAGGGAGCGGCCATGCCGAGCACCGAGACACAGCCTGTGACGGACCCGGCGAAGCAGGAGGCGTTCGCCGCGGAAGTGGTCGATGTGCTGAACAAGGGCGCCCTCGCGCTCCTGGCCGGCGTCGGTCACCAGACGGGGCTCTTCGACACCCTGGCGGGGCTGCCTCCCTCGACCAGCGACGAGATCGCCGAGGCGGCGGGCCTCGACGAGCGGTACGTGCGCGAATGGCTCGGCGGCATGGTCGTGGGGGGCTTCGTCGAGTACGACCCCGGCGGGCACACGTACCGGCTGCCGCCCGAGCACGCGGCCTCGCTGGTCAGCGCGGCCGGACCGGACAACCTCGCCGTCATGATGCAGTACATCGCCCTGATGGGCGAGGTCGAGCAGCAGGTCGTGCGCTCCTTCCGCGAGGGCGGCGGCGTGCCGTACTCGGCGTACCCGCGCTTCCAGGCCCTCCAGGCGGAGGAGACCGCCCGCGTCTACGACCACGGCCTCGTCGACACCATCCTCCCGCTCGTTCCCGGCCTCACCGACCGGCTGAGCTCCGGGATCGACGCGCTCGACGTGGGCACCGGGCAGGGGCACGCGCCGGTCGTGATGGCCCAGGCGTTCCCGGCGAGCAGGTTCCACGGCCTCGACCAGTCCGAGGCCGGCCTCGCCGCCGGACGGGCCGAGGCCGCCGAGCGGGGGCTCGGGAACGTGGAGTTCGTCCTCGGCGACTCGACGGAGGTCACCGGGCAGTACGACCTGATCACCGCGTTCGACGTGATCCACGATCTGGCCAAGCCCGCCCGCACGCTGGCGGTGATCGCGAAGTCGCTGCGCGAGGGCGGCACGTTCCTCATGGCGGACATCGCCGCCTCCAGCAGGCTGGAGAAGAACGTCGGCCATCCGTTCGGGCCCGCGCTCTTCGGCTTCAGCGTCTTCTACTGCATGACGACCTCGCTCAGCACCGGCGGAGCGGGCCTGGGCACGGTCTGGGGACAGGAGACGGCCGAACGCATGCTGGCCGATGCCGGCTTCCGGTCCGTCGACGTGCGGTTCGTCGAAGGCGATCCGCTGAACGTCTACTACATCGCCAGGACGAGCTGAACGGCTGGAGCCAAAGGGGCCGTTGGGGCCGCGAGGAACGCCTGCGGCGCGCGCGCCGCAGGCGTACACCACCCGCTTCTTCGAGGCCGTCGAGGCGGCGGCCGCCGGTTCAGTCGCGGTCGACGAGTGCGGGCACGCCCGGCGAGAGGGGCTGCTCCGTCCAGATCACCTTGCCGTCCGCGGTGTACCGCGTACCCCAGCGCTTCGCGAACTGGGCCACGAGAAACAGCCCCCGGCCCCCCTCGTCCGTGATCGCCGCCTGCCGCAGATGGGGCGAGGTGCTGCTGTGGTCCGCCACCTCGCAGATGAGGCTGCGGTCCCGGATCAGCCGTACCTGGATGGGTCCGTCGGCGTAGCGGATCGCGTTGGTCACCAGCTCACTGAGGATCAGTTCCGTGGTGAAGACCTCCTCGCCGAGGTCCCATTCGGCCAGCTTCCGCGACACCGCGGCCCGGGCCTCCCGTACCGCGGCGGGGTCCGGTGGCACGTCCCACTGGGCCACCCGGTCCGACGTCAGGACGCGGGTACGCCCCACGAGCAGCGCGATGTCGTCGCGGGGGCGCTCCGGAACCAGCGCCGCGAGGACCGCCTCGCAGGTCTCCTCGGGTGTCCGGCCGCCGTCGTGGTCCAGGGTGCGGCGCAGCAGCTCGAGGCCCTCGTCGATCTCGCGCTCGCGGTCCTCGACGAGCCCGTCGGTGTAGAGGACCAGCCGGCTGCCCTCGGGCAGCCGCAGTTCCAGGGTCTCGAACGGCATGCCGCCCAGTCCCAGCGGCGGACCGCCCGGCACGTCGGCGAACTCGGCCGTTCCGTCCGGGAGGACGATCGCGGGCTGGAGATGGCCGGCCCGCGCGATGCTGCAGTTCCCGGAGACGGGGTCGTAGATCGCGTAGATGCAGGTTGCCCCGGTGACCGAGGCGTCCACACCGTCGTCCGTCTCGTCCTGGTCGATACGGGCCACCAGTTCGTCGAGGTGCCACAGCAGTTCGTCCGGCGGCAGGTCCAGGCTGGAGAAGTTGTGCACCGCGGTGCGCAGCCGCCCCATCGTCGCCGCCGCGTGCAGTCCGTGCCCGACCACGTCCCCCACCACGAGCGCCACGCGCGCTCCCGGCAGCGGGATGATGTCGAACCAGTCGCCGCCCACTCCGCCGAGGCCACCGAGCCCGGCCTGTGCCGGCCGGTAGCGGTAGGCCATGTCCAGCGCGGTCTGTTCCGGCAGGCCCCGGGGGAGCAGGCTGCGCTGCAGCGTCACCGCCATGGTGTGCTCGCGCGAGTAGCGGCGTGCGTTGTCGACGCTCACCGCGGCACGCGCCACCAGCTCCTCCGCGAGCGACAGGTCCTCCTCCTCGAACGGCTCCGGCGTCCCGGCCCGCCAGAACATCGCGACCCCCAGCACCACACCCCGCGCCCGAAGCGGCACCGCGATCATCGAGTGCATCCCGTAGTCGACCAGTTGCGGCGCCCGCACCGGGTCCTGGCGCTGCCAGCCGGTGAAGGCGGACAGATCCGTCTCCAGGACCGCGTCGCCCTTGCCGAGTCCCGAACCCAGCGGCGTCGTGGGCAGGAAGCGGATCGCATGACCGAGCGGGTACAGAGCCGTGTCGTCGGGGCCACTGAACGCCGTGCGCCGCATGTCCACGTCCACGCCGGTGGCAGTCGGCTCCTCGCCGCGCAGCACGGCCTCCACCAGGTCGACGGTGGCGAAATCGGCGAACCGGGCGGCGGCGAACTCGCACAACTCCTCGCAGGTGCGCACCACGTCGAGCGTCGTGCCGATCTCCGTGCCCGCGTCGTACAGCAGCTTCAGCCGGCCCCGGGCCACATCGACCCGCCCCGTCAGCGCCTGGAGTTCCGTGGTGTCCCTGAACGTCGCGACCGTGCCCGGCGGCCCGCCGGCCTGGTCCGTCGAGCGCTGGTTGACGGCGAGCAGCCGGTCGCCGACCGGGACGACCTCGTCGGTGGCGATGCGGCCGGACGTCAGGAGACGCGCGGTGCGCGGCTCGAGACCGAGGTCGCCGACCGGGGAGCCGTCCACGTCGGCCGGCAGGCCGAGCAGGCGGCGTGCCTCGTCGTTGGCCAGCAGCAGCCGGCCGTCCCCGCCCACGATGACGACCCCCTCGCGGACGGCGTGCAGGACGGCGTCGTGGTGTTCGTACATCCGGGTCATCTCGGCGGGCCCCAGGCCGTGGGTCTGGCGGCGCAGTCTGCGGGTGACCAGGGCGGTGCCGCCGGTCGTAAGCATCAGGACCCCCGCCGCGGAGCCGAACAGAAGGGGGAACTGGTCCTCCACGACGCCGCTGACGCGCGCGATGGTGATCCCCGCGGACACCATGCCGACGACCTTGCCGTCACTCGCCCTGATCGGGACGACGGCCTGGACGAGCGGGCCGATCGTCCCGGTGATCTTCTCGGTGACGACATCCCCGGCCAGGGCCGGAGCGAAGTTGCCGACGAATCTCTTGCCGATGCGGTCGGTGAAGGGGTGCGTGTAGCGGATGCCCTCGGTGTCGAGGACGACGATGAAGTCGACCTCCGAGCGTTTGCGGGCCTCCTCGGCCCGCGGCTGGAGCACGGCGGTCGGATCCGGGCCGGTGAGGGCCTCGGCGGTGCCGGGCGCGTTCGCGAAGGTTTCGGCCACGGCGACGGACCGGTTGCGGGCCTCCCGTTCACTGTCGGCGCGGGACTGGAGCACGAGAGCCGCCATGGCCGCGGCGACGAGCAACACCACGATCGCCACCTGCAGGAGAAAGACCTGACCTGCGACAGTTCGCATCCGAAGAACCGAGCGCGGGCGGCCGTAGCGTCCGGCCATATGCTCTTTCTACACCTCCCGCACAAGGTGGGCGAACCGCGCGGAGTGGAGTGAAGCGCCCGCGTTCACGCGGCTGTCGCGGGTCGCTCAAGCATGCCAACCGGGCTGGTTGTGACCAAGGTCTTCGCACAACTCCGTGTGCAGGGGCCGCCGCAGGGCCTGTTGGGGAGGTCGTTGTGGGCGGTCGTGTCATGGTACGGAGTGCTTCGTCACTCCCGCTCGGTGACGAGGCGTGCCGCGGCCTGCCGGGCGTGCAGGGCGGCGTCCGGGTCACCGGTGATCCCGGCGGTCGCCATCGCGCCCTCGGCGAGCAGCCGCAGATGTTCCGCGGTGTCGCCCGGCAGGCCTGCATCGCTCACCAGGCCCGTCAGGTAGTCCTTGAACGCCTGCTTGTGCTCCTTGGCCCGGGCGGCGACCGAGGGTGACGTCGCGCCGAGTTCCCCGTAGCCGTTGATCCAGGCGCAGCCGCGGAAGCCGGGCTCGCGGAACCATGCGTACAGCCAGTCGAAGACCGCCAGGATCCGCTCCCGCGGGTCCGCCGAGCGCTCGACGTGCAAGGCGAGCCCTTCCCGCCAGCGGAGGTCGCGACGCTCCAGGTAGGCGTCGACGAGCTGTTCCTTGTTGGGGAAGAGCTGGTAGAGGCGCTTGAGGGAGACGCCGGAGGCCGTGCGGATCGCGTCCATGCCGACCGCCTGTACGCCCCGGGAGTAGAACAGCTCCTCGGCCGCGTCCAGCGCCTGCTTCCTGGCCGTCGCACTGTCCATGACTACTGCCCCTCCTTGACCCGAGAACCATCGTTCTCTACGGTAGCAGCGCCGAGGGGGAACGCTCGTTCTCCACATGTGGGGCGCCTGCTCGCACGGCGCCGTGCCCGATGGAGGAACCATGACCACCCGCCCCCCGCTGCCGCCCTTCACCGCCTTGACCGCGGCCATGAAGGTCCAGGCGGCCGAGGACGCCTGGAACACCCGCGACCCGCACCGCGTCGCGCTCGCCTACACACAGGACTCGGTCTGGCGCAACCGGGACGTCTTCGTCACCGGACGCGCGGCCATCACCGAGCTGCTGACACAGAAGTGGGACCGCGAACGTGACTACGCGTTGCGCAAGGAGCTGTGGGCGTACGACGGCAACCGGATCGCCGTCCGCTTCCAGTACGAGAGCCGTGACGCCGACGGCCAGTGGTGGCGGTCCTACGGAACCGAACTGTGGGAGTTCGACGCCGCCGGTCTGATGGCGCGCCGGGAGGCGAGCATCAACGACGTCGCCATCACCGAGGAGGAGCGGCGCATCTTCGGGCCGAGGCCGGCCGCCGAACACGGCGTGCCGTTCCCGCCGGCCTGACGGCGTCCGGCCTACGCCAGCAGAATCTGCGGACTCGCCTCCTTCAGCTTCGCCTGAGCCCAGCGCGCCTGGCGCAGTGTGTCCGGGCGGCATGTGGCGGCGAGCCGCAGCAGATCCTGGTCGTCGAGCGCCTGCGCCGCCTGGGCGAGCATCTCCCAGTCGGCGGCGACCCCCGTCGCCTCCGTGCACACCTTCCGCAGGTCGCGCAGCATCAGCAGCTCGGCCTGCCCGTGGCGGCCCGCCAGTTCGCTCGCCCGCTCCCGTATCCTCGCCACCGACGAGATCTCACCCCGCCCGGCCGGATCGAGCCGGGCGCCGTACGCCGGGGCCGTCTCGGCCAGTGCCCGTATGTGCCGGTGCGACCAGCCCGCCAGGTCACGGGCCATGTAGGAGACCTCATAGTCCGTGCGGTGCCGTTCGGAGACCACCATCAGATGGTGCGCCAGGGCGTTCTCGCCGTGGTGCAGTTCGCGCAGCAGCAGTCCGATCCTCATGGCGTGGCCTCCTGGTCGTCGTCGCCGGCGGGAGGGCTTGCCTCCTCCGCCTCGGCCGCGGGCCCGCCGCGGGTGGGCGCGATGCCCTCGGTCACCGGGGCGGAGGCGGTGTTCGTCGGAACGGTCTGCGCACCGTTGCCCGCGCCGATGCGCCGGATCCTGGCCGCGGCCGTCTTGAACAGCGGCTGTTTGGACACCGGGTCCCAGTCGGTCGGGGTGAGTTCGTTCGCAGCCCGTGGCGGCCGGCCGGCGCCGTGCCCGTTGCCGTCGTCCCAGTAGCCGTAGTGGAAGGGCAGGAACAGCACCCCGTCCCGGATCGCCGTGATCCGCGCCGTGGCCCGGACACTGCCGCGCGGGGTCGTCGCCTCCACGAGGTCGCCCTCGGCGACACCGGCGGCCTCCGCGTCGTGCCGGGACAGCTCGATCCACATCTTGGGCGCGGCCGCCTGGAGTTGGGGCGTGCGGGCGGTCTTGGTGCGGGTGTGGAAGTGGTACAGGGTCCGGCCCGTCGTCAGGACGAGCGGATAGCCGTCCGAGGTCTGCTCGTGCGGCGGCAGGTACTCGGCCGCCTTGACCATGGCCTTGCCGGACGGATTGAGCGCGCGGTACTCGGGCTCCTCCAGCGGGGCGCCGGTGACGAGATCCCGGCCGTAGCTCTCGCAGGACGCGGGGTCGCTGAAGAACCGGCCGTCGGCGTAGAGCCGTTCGGTGCCGTCGGGACGCTCGTCGTCGCACGGCCACTGGATGCCGCCGTGCTCGCGCAGCCGGTCGTAGGTGATGCCCGTGTAGTCGCACGGCCGCCCCCGGCTGCACTCCTGCCATGCTGCGAACACCGACTCGGGACCGTCCCAGGGGATCAGGGGCCCGCCGTCCTTGTCCCGCAGATCCAGGCGGGCGGCGTAGTCGAGGAAGATGTCCAGGTCGGAGCGCGCGTCGCCGGGCGGATCGACCGCCTTCTCGGACAGATGCACCGTACGGTCGGCGTTGGTGAAGGTGCCCGTTTTCTCGCCCCACGCGGCGGCCGGCAGCACGACGTCCGCCAGCTGGGCCGTCTCGGTCAGGAAGATGTCCTGCACCACCAGGAACAGCCGCCTGCGGCCCAGCACCCTGCGGATGCGGTGCAGTTCGGGCAGGGACACCGCCGGATTGGTGCCCGACACCCACAGCATGCGGATCGAGCCGTCCTCCACGTAACGCATGATCTGCATGGCGTGCGTGGGCGGGCCGTAGTGGGGGATGCGCTCCGGTGCGACGTTCCATATCCGGGCCAGCTCGGCGACGTGCTCGTCGTTGTTCCAGTTGCGGAAACCGGGCAGGTCGCCGTCGGCGCCGCACTCACGGGTGTTCTGGGCCGTCGGCTGGCCGTTCATCTGCAGCACCCCGCAGCCGCGCCGCCCGAGCATGCCGCGGATCAGATGCAGGTTGTTGACCTGGATCGCGGCGGCGGTCGCCTGGTGGGACTGGTAGAACCCCTGCAGAACGGTGGACATCAGCCGCTCCGCACCGCCCAGCAGTTGTGCGGCACGCCGGATGTCGTCGGCCGGTACCCCGCAGATCTCGGCCGCCCGCTCGGGGGGATACTCCGCGACGCACCGCTGGAGTTCGTCGAAGCCGACCACGTGCGCGTCGATGTAGTCGCGGTCGATCCGGCCCGTCCGCACGATCACATGGAGCAGGGCGTTCATCAGGGCGACATTGGTGCCCGGCTTCGGCGCCAGGTGGACCGTCGCCGCCCGCGCGACCGGGGTCTCCCGGGGATCGACGCAGACCAGCGCGGGCGGATGCGGCCCGGCCAGCCGGTCGAGGACCCGGCTCCACAGGACGGCCTGGCTCTCGGCCATGTTGTGTCCGAACAGCGCGATCACGTCCGCGTGGTCGATGTCCGTGTACGAGCCGGGCTGGCCGTCGCAGCCGAACGACGACTTCAGCGCCTCGGCCGCCGTCGCCGTGCACAACCGGGTGTTGCCGTCCAGGTGGTTGGTGCCGATCCCGCCGCGGGCGATCAGGGAGAGCGCGTAGTACTCCTCCAGGAAGAGCTGCCCGCTGGTGTAGAACCCGATGGACGAGGCGCCCTGTTCGTCCATGAGCCGGCGGGTGCGCGCGACGACACGCGACATCGCCGTGTCCCAGTCGCTCTCCACCAGCTCGCCGCCCTCCCGCACCAGCGGGCGGGTCAGCCGGTCCCGTGAGGCGTTCGCCTGCCAGCCGAAGAGGTCCTTGGCATCGAGCCGCCCGTGGTTGACCCGGTCGTCGGGCCGGCCGCGCACGCCCACGATCTCGCCCTCGCGGACGGCGAGGTACAGGGCGTCGCCGTTGGAGTGCATCACCGAGGCGCTGGGCACCCAGCGCTCCACGTCGTCGGCGCCGATCCCCTCGGCGAGGTACGAGTCGACCCGCACCGGCCAGGTACCGCCGCGGTCGTAGGGCGTGCGGGTGCCCCAGGGCTCGGCGATGCGGTCCGTTCGTTTCATGAGCGCCTCCTCTGGCGTTTCATGAGCGCCTGCTCACGCCGCGAAAAACCCCTCCGCCGACATCGGCCGGGGGCGGGCGGCCGCCGGCCTCGTCGCTCCGGCCGTCACCGTGCGGACGCGGGCGGACCCGCGGACGCCGCGGCCCGCAGGATGCCGATCACTTCCTCGTCGCGTACCTGACCGAAGTCCTCGTACCACTGGCCGACCGAATGGAACGACTCCGGCGTGTACAGGCACACGAGGTCGTCGACCTCGGCCCTGAGCACGGCGGCGGGCTCCTTCGCGCAGACCGGCACCGCGAGCACGATCTCCGCGGGGTCCATGCCCCGCACGGCGCGCACCGCGGCCCGCGCGGTCACGCCCGTGGCCAGTCCGTCGTCGACGACGACGGCCGTGCGGTTGTGCAGGGCGGGTGCGGGCCGCTTGCCCCGGTAGAGATCCTCGCGCCGGTGCAGCTCCGTGCGCTCCGCCGCGACCTGCGCGCCGAGGCGGTCGGCGGTCAGATCGAGCATGGCCATGGTCCGCGCGTCGTACAGCGGGGGGTCCTCGCCCGCCAGCGCACCGACCCCGAGCTCGGGATTGAACGGCGCACCGATCTTGCGGGCCACGACGACGTCGAGCGGTGCGCCGAGCGCCCGGGCGATCTCGTCCGCCACCGGCACCCCGCCGCGCGGCAGCGCCAGGACGAAGGGGGCGCGCAGCCGCTCCTCCCGCAGTCTCTCGACCAGCAGCACCGCCAGTTCCCGTCCGGCCGCCCTGCGATCACGGAAACGCATGAGTGTGCCTCACTCCCGCCCGGTTCCCGGCTCCTCACCGGCACCCGGTTCCTCGTCGGCGCCCAGCCGGTCGTCGGACATGATGTGCATGGCCGCCTCCTCGGCGGAGGCCGCACCGCCGTCGATCCCGACGTCACGGGCGACCACGTCGCTGGGCCTGCGCGGCGAGGGATCCTCGGCGGGAGCCAGCCGTCCGGCCCGTTCCTCACCGGCCAGTTCGTCCACCGGTTCACCGTCGCCGCCCACCTGGTCGCCGATGCCGTTGCCCTCGGGCGGAGCCACGTCCGGCGTCTCCTGGGCGAGCCGCTGGTCCAGCGTCTCTCCGGCCTGCTGCTCCTCGCCCGTGGTGCCGTACCGGCCGACGGCGAGGGGGCGCTCCGGCGGGGAGTAGCCCTCGGCCATCATGTCGTCCAGGTCGCGCTCGCCGATCACGTTCTGCATGTCGAGCTCGTCGCTCGGACGGTTCTGCGCGTCCGAGTGCGTGGGCTGGTACACGTCGTCGCCGCGGGCCTCGTCGTCCCGGGCCCGGTCGCCCTGTTCGGTGCCTTCGGACATGGCGCACTCCCTTCTCGGCCGGTCCCGGGCGCCGTCGTTCGGGGCCCGGGGTTCTCGGACGTATACGCGGGTCTTCGGAGGTCCCGCTGCAGGTCATGCCTTCACAGCATCATGGCGAGCGCGAACGCGAGGAAGAACGCCGCGCACAGGACCACCACGATGCCGATGATGAACAGCGGTCCCTTCGTCCAGCCGCGTGTGAGGTCTTCCCGCGGCCCGGTGCCGGAGCCGGCGCTCGTCTCCGCGGGCGGGGTCTCGCCCGGGGGCACGCCGCCTCCGGGTTCGAGACCTGGGGTGGTGCGTGGATCGGGGTCTGGGCTGTTGCTCTTCATACGGGGCGAGTGCCCGTAATCGCCCGGATCAACAGCCTGGATTCGGATCGCTCGCCGGGATCCGCGCCGCCTGCCGGTACCGGGTGCCCGCGCGAGTACGGCGGGCCCGCGGGGGTAACCGGGCGACAAGGACCACGAGCCCCGCACGGCGGGAGGCGAGAGCGGTGACCACCAGTGAAGAGCAGCGGCTGGGGGAGGGCTACGACGCCGGGCCGTTCGTGCCGCGGCGCGGCGGTCTGCCGACGCTGCGGCGAGCCGCCGCCGGCTGCGAGGGCTGCCCCCTTTTCCGCAACGCGACCGGGACCGTGTTCGGCGCGGGGACCTCTTCGGCCAGGGTCGTGATCGTGGGAGAACAGCCGGGCGACCAGGAGGACCGGCTGGGGGAGCCGTTCGTCGGACCGGCGGGCAGGTTGCTGCGCAAGGCCCTGGGGGAAGTGGGCATCGACGAGAGGACGGCGTACTTCACGAACGCGGTCAAGCACTTCAAGTTCGAGCCCGCACAGCGCGGCAAGCGCCGGATACACAAGACTCCCAGCCTGCGGGAGATGACCGCGTGCCGCCCCTGGCTCGCCGCCGAACTGCGCGTGGTGGACCCCGACCTCGTGATGGCCCTCGGCGCGACCGCGGGCAAGGCTCTGCTCGGCGGCACGTTCCGGGTGAGCGAGCAGCGCGGCCTGCTGCTGCCCATGCCGCCCTGGGACGGGCTGGGGCAGGTCGACGTGTCCGGTGAGCAGGGGATGCCGCCCGAGCGCGCCGCTGCGGAGGGCTGCGTCATCGCCACCGTCCATCCCTCGGCGGTCCTGCGGGCGGACGACCGGGAAACGGCGTACAAGGGGCTCGTCGCCGACCTGCGCGTGGCCGCCGAGGTACTGGCCTGAGACACCGGCCCGGGCCCGGGGCCGAGGCCCCGGCCGGTGGGGCTTACGATCACGCGGTCAGCAGCGCGGCCCGTGCACCGGCCGCCTCCCGTACGGGACAGCCGCACCCTGTCCCGCACCCGCGAAGGAACTCGTGTGCGCCGGCGCCACGCAGAACACCGCCGACGCGGCCCGCCGCGTCACGGACGTCCTCCAGCCCCGCAACGTCCTGCTCGCAGGTATGACCGGCATCGGCCTGGCCGCGGCGGGCGGCCACTGGACCGGCGTCCTGTGGGGCCTCCTCGGGGCGCTGTGCGCGGGGATCGTCCCCGCCGCCTACATCGAATGGGAGCGCAGGCGCGGCACCTGGGGCGACCGGCACGTCGTGGACCGCACCCAGCGTGCGCCCGTCTTCCTGGTCATCCTCGGTTCGATCGGGACCGGCTCCGTGGTGATGGTCCTGGGCGGCGCGCCCAGGGGCGTGCTCGTCGCCATGATCGCCCTGTGGGCCATGACCGTCGTCCTGCTGACCGTGAACACCGTCTGGAAGATCAGCGTGGACTCGGCGGTCGCCTCCGCGGTCGTGGCGCTGACGACCGCCGTCCACTCGCCGTGGTGGCTGGCCGCCTGCCCGATGGCCCTCGCCGTGTGCTGGTCGCGCGTCGCCCTCGGTTACCACACGACCGCGCAGACCGCGGCCGGAGCGGCACTCGGCGCGGCCACCGGCGCGGCGTTCCTGATGGGATAGCCGCGCCGGGCCCGGACCGAGCGGTCCGGGCCCGGGGACGCCGGCGGTCAGGCGGGCAGACGCCGGACCCTCAGCACGTTGTCGGTCCGCGTGGCGGGCCGGCCCTCGGGGTCGTTCTGCGCGCGCTCGAACTCCTCGCAGCGCTGCACCTCCCAGCCGCCCGCTGGCAGGTCCAGCGCGTCGAGGACCTCCTGTGGCGTCGGCAGCGGCACCCCCTCGTGCGCGGTGGGCTCCCAGGGGGCGGGCCCCGCGTGTCCGACGATCAGCAGGACGCCTCCGGGAGCGACCGCCGAGGCCGCCCTGCGCAGGATCTCCTCGCGCGGCAGATCGCCGGGGGAGTGCAGGTAGTGGGCCGAGACCAGGTCGAACTCCCCGTCCGGGAACGACACGGAGAGGTCCGCCCGCCGCCACTCGACGGCGTCGGCGACCCCCGCCTCCTCGGCGTGGCGGGCCGCGCGTTCCAGCGCGACGGCGGAGATGTCGGTCGCCGTCACCCGCCAGCCGCGCTGCGCGAGCCAGATCGTGTCGGCGCCCTCGCCGCATCCCAGGTCGAGCGCGGTGCCGGGCCGCAGACCGGCGACTTCACGGACGAGCGCGGTGTTCGGATTGCCGCTCCAGACCCGCTCGCTCCCGCTGTAGCGGGCGTCCCAGAACTCCGCGCCTCCCGCATCGCTCTCGACCACCGGTGTGTGCTCCTCGTCGTCGCGCTGTGCCGTGCCGGAAGACCCAGCGGTCCCTGTCTCTTCTGCGAAAGCCGTCATGCCTCGTACCTCCGTTTCACGGGCGATACTCCGCCCGTGCCGAGTCGGGGGCAAAGAAGCTTGCCGACTCCGCAAAAACCGGTGGCCTGCCCGCTCCCGGCGGGCCTAGCCGCCCCCGGCTCAGCCCGAGTCGTCGCCGGACGCCACCACCCAACGGCCCAGCCCGTAGTCGTAGTCGTGGACGGGGCGTCCCCGCACGCCGCTCGTACGGAACGGCCTGCCGCCGTCGTCGATCCGTACCGTGCCGCCGCGTTCACCGCTGCTCCACCGCAGTTCCAGGTACCAGTCGCAGTCGCACCCGGCCGTACGGCCGCTGACGAGCAGCGACTCCGGATCGGAGGAGGAGACGGTGTACGGGAACGACACGGCCGGAATCGGCTCCCCGGAGTCGTTGCCGGGCACCGGGCGCGCCACGGGGCGGGACGCGTCGAGGTCGACGTCGAACAGACGCGGCGTCAGCGCCCCTCCGCATCCGGAACTCGTGCGGAACACGCCCTGCTCGGGCGGGGTCCGGCGTTCCACCACGCGCACGTGCAACGACTCCAGCACCACGGCTTCGGCGCCCCTGCCCCGCACCGTGATGCGCACCTGCGTCTCGCCCCCGTGAAGCCCGCCCAGGGACGCGGCCCATGACGCCGCGTCGGCCTGCACGGGCGGCGGCGGCACGGCGGCGGGGTCGCGGTCCAGCAGATACGCGTGGTCGCAGCCGTTGCGCCAGACATGGTCGTCGACGGTCCAGGCGAACGGCGTCCCGGTGGTGGGCGCACCCCCGGTGCGCCCGGGAGCCGCCGCGCCGGGCCGACCGCTCGCGTCGCCGGAGCGAGGACGCGGACCTGCGGTCCCGGACTCCGTGGCCGACGGCGGACCGGGCGGGGAGGTACGGGGGCGGGCCGACGGCGGGGAGACGGCCGGTTCCCCGCCCGGCCCGCGGTGGGCCGTCGGGGCGTCACCGCCGGAGCCGGGGCTGAGGTCGCGGAAGCCGACCAGCACGGTGAGCACGGCGAGCAGGAAGAGCGCTGCGGCGGACGCGACGACGAGGACGGGGCGACGGGAGCGCCGTGGCACTCGCGCCGGCCCGGCGGGCCGTGGCACCTCCGGGGCCTCCTGCTCGCCGGGAGCGGCGCCGGCCGTGGACGCAGCGGGGACGGCGGTGGCCTCCGGCTCTGTTGCGCCGGCCTCCCGGCGTACCCCGCGGTCCGCGTCCGCCAGGACCCACAGCCGGTGCAGCTCCGCCAGTTCGTCACGTCCGCAACCGCACAGCCGCGCCAGCCGTTCCACCGGTGCGAAGTCCAACGGGACCGTCTGCCCCGAGCAGTAGCGGTGCAGCGTCGCCGTGCCGACACCCACGCGCCGTGCCAACGCCCCGTACGTGCGCCCCGACCCTCCGCGCAGCTCGTGCAGCCGCCGTGCGAAAGCCTCGGTCGACGCTCCTCTCGGTGTGTCCGTCACCCTCGGTCCTCCAGTCGGTCCGCCCGGCAGGCGTTTCCCCCACTACGGAAGCCCCACGTCAGCCGGGGTGGAACGGTTCCCCGTGTGCGCCGGGCAGGTGACGCTCCGGTATTTATTCGGTTGTCCGCTCCGACACGCGTCTGCTGCACTGCACGGGCCCGAGCGAAGGGCCCGAGCGAAGGGCCCGACGACCGACTCACCCAGGAGCACTGACTCATGCGCGGAACTCTCATGTCCCTCTCGGAAGGAAACGCCCCCCATCTCAAGGACATGACACTTCGTGCACACGCTGAACCTGGGAATCCTGGCGCATGTTGACGCCGGCAAGACAAGCCTGACCGAACGGCTGCTCCACGCCACGCACGTCATCGACGAACTCGGCAGCGTCGACGACGGAAGCACGCGGACCGACTCACTGGATCTGGAGCGGCTGCGCGGCATCACCATCAAGGCCGCCGTCGCCTCCTTCGACGTCGACGACGTCACGGTCAACCTGATCGACACCCCCGGTCACCCCGACTTCATCGCCGAGGTCGAGCGGGCCCTCGGCGTCCTCGACGGCGCGGTGCTCGTGGTCTCCGCCGTCGAAGGCGTCCAGGCGCAGACCCGCGTCCTGATGCGCACACTCCAGCGTCTGCGCATCCCGACGCTCCTCTTCGTCAACAAGATCGACCGCCGCGGCGCCCGCTACGGGAGTCTGCTGCGCGCGATCGGCGAGAAGCTGACGCCGGCCCACATCGCGATCAGCGCCACCGAGGCGCTCGGCACCCCCGGCGCGGTCAGCCGGCCGCGTACCGGCCCCGCCTTCCGCTCCGAGCTGACCGCCCTGCTCGCCGAGCACGACGACGCCCTCCTCGCCGCCTACGTCGACGGCGCCGCCGAGGAACTGCCCGAGGCCCGGCTCCGCGGGGAACTCGCCACGCAGACCCGCCGCGGGCTCGTGCATCCCGTCCTCTTCGGATCGGCGATCACCGGCGCCGGGACCGACGCCCTGATCGGCGCGCTCACCGAACTGCTGCCGACCGCGCCCGCGGACGCCGAAGGCCCCGTCTGCGGCACCGTGTTCAAGGTCGAGCGCGGCCCGGCCGGGGAGAAGACGGCGTACGTCCGCATGTTCTCCGGCACCGTACGCGTCCGGGACAAGCTGCCCTTCGGCAGCGGCTCGCACGCCGGGAAGGTCACCGGGATCAGCGTGTTCGAGCACGGTGCGGCCGTGAACCGCGAGGCCGTCTCGGCCGGACAGATCGGCAGGCTGCGAGGGCTCGGGGCGATCCGCGTCGGTGACAGCGTCGGCGCGGAGGCACCGGCGCGGGCCGCCGGCCGCCATTTCGCCCCTCCCATCCTGGAGACGATCGTCGTCGCCCGCCGGCCCGGCGACCGGGGCGCTCTGCACGCCGCCCTCACCCAGCTCGCCGAGCAGGATCCGCTGATCGGCCTGCGCCGGGACGAACTGCGCCAGGAGATCTCGTTGTCGCTCTACGGCGAGGTGCAGAAGGAGGTCGTCCAGGCCACCCTGGCCGACGACTTCGGCATCGACGTCGACTTCCGCGAGACGACGACGATCCATGTGGAACGCCTCGTCGGGACGGGCGCCGCCGCGGAGTTCCTGGACGTCGACCCGAATCCCTTCCTCGCCACGGTCGGTCTGCGGGCCGAACCGGCGCCCGCGGGCTCGGGCGTGGAGTTCAGGCTGGAGGTCGAACTGGGCTCGATGCCGTACGCGTTCGTCAAGGCTGTCGAGGAGACGGCCAGGCAGACCCTGCGCCAGGGGCTTTACGGCTGGGAGATCCCGGACTGCGTCCTGACCCTGACGCACTCGGGCTACGCGCCGCGCCAGAGCCATGCCCACGCCGTCTTCGACAAGAGCATGTCCAGCACGGCCGGTGACTTCCGCAACCTCACGCCGCTGGTCCTGATGAGCGCGCTCCGGCAGGCGGGCACCGAGGTCCACGAGCCGATGCACGACTTCCGCCTGGAGATCCCCGCGGACGTGTTCGGCGCCGTGCTGCCCGTGCTGACGCGGCTGCGCGCCGTCCCGCGGACGTCGGCCCTCAAGGGCTCCTCGTACGTGATCGAGGGCGAACTGCCCGCCGCGTCCGTGCACGGCGTGGAGCGCCAACTGCCGCGGCTGACCAGCGGCGAGGGCGTGCTGGAGAGCTCTTTCGCCCGCTACCGCCCGCTCCAGGGCCCGCCTCCCCGCCGGCCCCGCTCCGACCACGACCCGCTGGACCGCCGCAAGTACCTCCTGCGCGTGGTGCGCCGCACCGGAGCCCGCGACGATCACCGGTGACGGCGTGCGCTGCCCTGCCGCGTCCGCGCCGTCCTCCACGGTGCCCGACCGGACACCGCGTCACCCCACCACCGGCCGCGTCAGCCGCCGACCCCGGGCGACGCCTGCGGCACGGCGGGCACCGTCGCGGTCGTGGGACCGCGCACCGCCGCGATCACCGCGTCGTGCAGGTCGCGGCTCGCGGCCTCCGACGGGCACGGCGCCGGACTTCCCGACACCGTGAACCAGTCGGCCGCGCCGGTGTACTGCACGGTCACGGACGCCTCGCCGTCGACCCAGGTGGTGTGCACGGTGAGGTCGCCCGAGACGACACCGACCTCCTCGGTGAGCACGCCGCCACGGCCCGAGTACACGCCAGGAGTAGTCCAGGATGCCCAGCTCATGCATCCAACGTCACACTGTTCCCGCTTGATCGCTACTGGCGCGGCAGGCCTGGTTTCAGCACAGGATGCGGAGCGCTCCCGGCTGCACCCTCGCCGTCACCGGCAGCACCGCGTCGACCTCCCCGTCCGCGCCGTACGGGACCGGGCGGTCCGCCTCGATGCGAATCTCCTTGCCCCGCAGGATCTCCACCTGGGGCCGCGCCACGTGCGCCCCGGTCCTCAGCTCGTTCATCATCGTGAAGAACAACCGCTTCGGGGCGTCCTGGACCACCACCACGTCCAGCACGCCGTCGTCCAGCCGAGCACCCGGCGCGATCTCTCTTCCGAAGCCGTAGAAGCCGGAGTTGGCCGCCACCACCGTGTAGCCGCGGCGCTCGTGCACGACTCCGTCGATCGTGATCCGGTACGAGGCGGGCCGCCAGGCCATGACCGCCCGCAGCCCGCCCGCGTAGTACGACGCCGCTCCGCGCAGCAGCCGGGAGGTGTTGGCGTGCCGGTTGGCGACGGCGTCGACCCCGGCGTACACGCTGCCCAGGACGGAGATCCCGGCGTGCACGGCCGATTCGACCTCGATGGTGTCCACGGCCCGGACCTCGCCCCGCAGCAGCACCTCCGCGAGCCGCGGGGCGTCGGTGGGCAGGCCCAGGGCGCGGGCGAAGTCGTTGCCGCGGCCGGCCGGGACCAGACCGAACACGGTGTCCGTGCCGCTGAGCGCCCCTCCGACGCAGCCCGCCATCCCGTCACCGCCGACGGCGAGGACCACGTGGCCCTGCGCACCGGCCTGCCGGGCGAGTTCCCGGGCGTGGTCGAGGCTGCGGCTGTACAGGGTGTCGAGCCGCGCGCCCGCCTCCCGCAGGAGCCGGGCCAGGGGAAGCAGGGCGGCCGTACCGCTGGAACCGCCTGCGGTCGGGTTGACGACGGCGGTGAACTGTCGCATGGATGGCGCCTCCGGACGGCGGGAACGGGTCAGCGGACGGGGATGAGGACGCCGGGGCTGAGGACTCCGGCCGGGTCGATCTCGGCCTTGACGGCCTGGAGCATGCGGACGCCCACCGGCCCGATCTCCGAGGTGTACCAGTCGCGGTGGTCGGTGCCCACTCCGTGGTGGTGGCTGATGGTGCCGCCCGCCGCCAGGATCGCGTCGTTGGCCGCCCGCTTCGCCCGCTCCCAGTGGGCGACCGGATCGTCACCCTGTGCCGAGACGACGGTGAAGTAGAGCGAGGCGCCGTTCTCGTACACGTGCGAGATGTGGCACATGACCAGCGGCGGTGTGCCCGCCTCGGTCAACGTGCCGGTGAGGGCCTGGCGCACCGCCGCGTACAGCCCGGGCACGGCGGACCAGAACGCGGCCGTCTCCAGCGTCTCGGCGAACGCCCCGGCGTCCAGCAGCGCGTCGCGCAGGTACGGGGCGTTGTACCGGCCGTGCTCCCAGCGCTCGCCCGGCTCCTCGCCGGCGAACTCGCCGCCGCAGGCGAGCAGGACCTCCCGGGCCGCCGCGCGCCGCGCCGCGGTGTCCTCCTCGGTGCCCTCGTAGCCGGCGATCGCCATGCAGCCCGCCCCCTGCGGGGCCTCGGCGGTGCCGATGGCGTCCGGCTGGGCCAGGCCGATGAACGTCTCGGTCTCGTCCGAAAGGCGCAGCACGGTGGGCCGCGGTCCGTCCTGCGCGAGCCGGCGCAGGGCGGCCGCTCCCGCCTCGAACGTGGCGAAGCGCCAGCCCTCGTAGACGCGCTTCTGCGGCAGGGGCCGGATGCGGACCGTCACCGCGGTGATCACGCCGAACGCGCCCTCGGAGCCGAGGACCAGCTGCCGCAGGTCCGGGCCGGCCGCCGAGCGGGGCGCACGGCCTGTCTCCAGCGTGCCCTCCGGAGTGGCGAGCGTCAGGCCGAGGACCATCTCGTCGAAGCGGCCGTATCCGGCCGACGCCTGGCCGCTGGAGCGCGCCGCGGCGAAGCCGCCGACGGTGGCCCACTCGAACGACTGCGGGAAGTGGCCGAGGGTCCAGCCCCGCTCGTTGAGCAGCGCCTCGCACTGCGGGCCGCGCAGGCCCGGCTGGACGGTGGCGGTGCGGGATACGTCGTCGAGGGCCACGAGCCCGTCGAGCCGGCGCAGGTCGAGCGCGACGAACGGCCGCTTGGCCTCGGGTGCGAGTCCGCCGACGACGGAGGTGCCGCCGCCGAACGGCACGGCGGACAGCCCGTGTTCGGCGCAAGCGCGCAGCACGGCCAGCACCTCGTCGTGGCTCCCCGGCAGCAGGACCGCGGCCGGTGTGTCGCCGGCCTCGCCGGCGCGGATGCGCAGGAGGTCGGGGGTGGACTTGCCCCGGGTGTGCCGGATACGGCTCTCGGCGTCCTGGCGCACGTACGCGTCGCCGCCGACGCAGGCGGCCAGCGCCTCGCGGGCGCCGTCCGGGAGCGGGGAGGCCGGCACCTCGATGGCGTCGAGCGACGCGGGGCCGGTCTCGCGGGGCGTGACGCCGAGCAGATCGCGCAGCAGTCCGATCACCGTGCCGGGCAGCGGGGCCGCCTTGGCCGGGTCGCCCCAGCCGCTCCACAACATGTCCACTTCGGTCTTCCTCACCGTCGGTTTCGCAGGGGTGCACTGCCGCGCGGCCGGCACTGCATTACACTGTGACAGATGACGCCCATTCGTCACAACCATGCGGACGCGGACGCCGTGCTGGACGCCGCACGCGACTGTGTCCTCGCCGTCGGCGTACGCCGCACGACCCTGACCGACGTGGCCCGGCGCGCCGGGGTGTCCCGGATGACGCTGTACCGCCGCTGGCCGGACGTGCGCACGCTCGTCGGCGACCTGATGACCCGTGAGTGGATCGCCCTCGCCGTCGGCGCCATGCCCGACCCCGCGGCGGGCACGCCCGTGCGGGCGCGTATCGTCGACGGGCTCGTGGCGGGGGTCGCCGCGTTCCGCGCGCACCCCCTGTTCCACAAGATCATCGACGTGGACCCGGAGCTGCTGCTGCCCTACGTCATCGACCGCCGCGGAGCCAGCCAGGACGCCCTGCTCGGCCTCATCACGACGGCGCTCGCCGAGGGCCACGAGGAGGGATCCGTCCGCCGCGTGCACACCGACCTGCAGGCCCGCTCACTGCTGCTCGTCGTCCAGTCCTTCGTGCTCTCACTGCGCACGATGACCGAGGAGGGCGACCCCGAACTGAGCGACACCGCCTTCCTCGGCGAGCTGCGGACCGTACTGGAGAGGACCCTCGCCCCATGACCCGCCCGAGCAGCCCCGCCCTGCCCGCCTCGTCCCTCAACGCCGCACGGCGGCACAGGGAGCTCGCGGAACTCGCCGACGGCGCCGAGGTCGACGTCCTCGTCGTCGGCCTCGGCGCCACCGGAGCCGGAGCCGCCCTCGACGCCGCCTCGCGCGGCCTCACCGTGGCCGCCGTCGACGCGCACGACCTCGCCTTCGGCACGTCGCGCTGGAGTTCCAAGCTCATCCACGGCGGGCTGCGGTACCTCGCCACCGGTCAGCTCGACGTCGCGCACGAGAGCGCCGTCGAACGCGGCGTTCTCATGGAACGCACCGCCCCCCACCTGGTCCGCGCCCAGCCGTTCGTCCTGCCGCTCACCCCCCTGGTCAGCCGCGGCCAGGCCGCGCTCGCCTGGGCCGGCTTCCGGGCCGGCGACCTGCTCCGCGCCTCCGCCCGCACCTCACGCGCCACCCTGCCCGCACCGCGCGTCCTGTCGGCGGTGGAGACCCGGCACATGGCGCCCGCCCTGCGCGCCACCGGCCTGCGCGGCGGACTGCTGTCCTGGGACGGTCAACTCACCGACGACGCCCGCCTGGTGACCGCGATCGCCCGTACCGCCGCCGCCCACGGCGCCCGTGTCCTGACCCGCGTCCGCGCGCTCGCGCTCACCGGCAGCGGCGCGCTCGTCCGCGACGAGACCACCGGCGAGGACCTGCGCATCCGCGCGCGCACCGTGATCAACGCGGCCGGGGTCTGGGCAGGGGGACTCGTCGACGACATCCGGCTGCGCCCCTCCCGCGGCACCCACCTCGTGCTGCGCTCGGACGACCTGGGCGGCCTCGCCGCCGGCATGCACATCCCGATCCCCGGCGAGACCAACCGCTTCGTCCTCGTCCTGCCGCAGGGCGACGGCCGGGTGTACGTGGGCCTCACCGACGAACCGGTGGAAGGCAGCGTCCCCGACGTGCCGGAGGTGCCCGAGACGGACATCGGTTTCCTCCTCGACGTCCTCGGCTCCGCCCTCGACGTCACCGTCGGCCGCGACGACGTCGTGGGCGCGTTCGCCGGCCTGCGCCCCCTGCTCGACACGGACGGCGGCCCGGGCCGGACCGCCGACATCTCCCGCAAGCACGCGGTCCTCACCTCGCCCGACGGCGTCGTCACCGTCGTCGGCGGCAAACTCACCACGTACCGGCGCATGGCGCAGGACGCCGTCGACGCGGCCGTCCTCGCGCGCGGGCTGGGATGCGGCCCCTGCCGCACCACCGCCGTCCCGCTCGTCGGAGCCGACCACCCCCGCGCCCTCGCGCAGCTGGACGCGCCCCGCCGCCTCGTCCGCCGGTACGGCTCCGAGGCGCCGGCCGTCCACGCTCTCGGCCTGGAGGACCCGTCCCTCGCGCGGCCCGTGATCCCCGGCCACCCCGTCACCGGCGCCGAACTCGTCTGGGCGGTCCGCCACGAAGGGGCCCTCGACGCATCCGATCTCCTCGACCGCCGGACCCGCATCGGCCTGGTGACCGACGACCGGAACGCCGCGCAGGACGCGGCCCGCGACGCGCTGGCCCGCAGCTCCTGATCACTGCCTCCGGGAACACGTGCGGTGGGGCGCCGCAAGGGCGCCCCACCACGGTCACGCCCCGTCCCCGGGGCCCTGTGACGCTACGGGAGCTGGGTGAACGGGGCCAGGAAGGCCCGGGCTCCCGGGGTGTCCAGACGGTACGTCACGTTCGTCGCGTAGCACGGCGAGTCGCCCGTGATCGTCGTGGAGACGAGGGTCCACTTCCCGCCCAGCGTGGCGAAGTTCGGTCCGCCCGAATCGCCGTAGCACGCACCGCCGTTGCCCTGCGGCGCGGTCATGGCCAGGCGCACCCAGGCGTCGTTCAGCGCGTCGAAGGTGACCGGGGCCTTCATCCGGACGCCGCCGCCCGGGTGGGTGTGGCCGCCGGGACCGCGTCGGGACTCCTCGGTGCCGTAACCGGCGACGACGAACGGGGTGTCGTTCAACCCCTGCGGGCCGGCCGCGTCGAGCGCACCGGCCGCGGGCAGCGTGGCCGGAGTGAACGACCAGCGCGCCTTGACCTGGGCAGCGGACAGCTGGATCACCGATATGTCACGTGTGTCGGAGGCCGGCCCCGGGTACTCGGGGTGGTTGTGGGCAGTGCCCTGGACTCCGACGGCACGCGCCACGGCGGCGGGGTCGCCCGGGTGCTGGGCGGCGGCCCTGTCGAGGCCGGCCTGTACGTCCTGGTCGAGGGAGACGTAGAACTTCACGTTCTCCGGCCAGTCGGTGGTGCAGTGGGCGGCGGTCAGGAACGTGTCCTTGTCGATCATGGTGCCGGAGCAGACCCAGTCGACGCGGTCCGGGGTCGCCGGATCGTCGTCGGCGTCCCAGGTGGCGACCAGCGCACCGACCTCGGTGCGCTCGGGCGCGGGCGTCGCGTTGTACGAGTTGATCGCCGACGACGGCAGGGCCGCGGCGAGCACGACGGCGCAGGCCGCAGCGGTGACGGCCATCGGACGTAGGGGCAGGGCAGTCAAGTCGGACCCTTCGGTGTGGGTGAACGGGGATTCTCCTGTGGGGTGATCGACAGTGAAGCGTGCCCCGGGGCGCCGCGGCAAGAGGCCGGCGCCACCGGAGAACGGCCGTTCCGGACGGCTCCGAGATGCGCTCGGTCACGAGCACTGATTCGCTGAGGACACCCGCTCAATCGGAACACGAGGAGTGATCATGAGCGTTTCGGACGAGTCCCGCGGCCGGATCCGGCAGATGCGGGAGAAGGCGAAGGAACTGAACGCGGCCGCGGAGCGCAGCAGCGATCCCAAGGAGCGTGAGCGGCTGAAGGAGAAGGCCCAGCGGCTGCAGGCCCAGTCGGAGCAGGAGTCCGGCATGAGCACCGGGGACATATACCCCGACGTGTGACGGACAGCGCCGCATGCCGCGGCGGCACCCGTCGTACGAGGGGCCGGGGCGCCGAGAGCGCCCCGGCCCCTCCGCGCGCCCGCCCGCCCAGCCGTACGGCGCCGTCACCGCCGAAGGCGGGGCAGAACGAGCGCGCCCACCCGGGCACCGCCTGCCGGTCAGTCGACCGGCCAGGTGTGGACGGGGGCGTTGAGGTGCATGTAGTCGATGTACTGCCGCGTCATCAGCCGCAGCGCCTCGTGGTGGTCGACCCTGCTGGTCCGGTCGATGTGGTGGAACGTCTCCGCTTGCCACACGGCACCGTTGCGGCCGGTCACGCAGCGCTGCTCGATGATGCCGAGCAGCGGCTCCCGCCACGGCGCGTCCATCCCCGAAGCCTCCAGACCGCGGTGCGCGAGCGGCAGCAGCCTCCGCAACACCAGTTCGGCGACCGGCACTTCACCCATGCCCGGCCAGTACAGCCGGGCGTCGATCCCGTGCCGGGCCGCCGTGTGCAGATTGTCCTCCGCGGCCTGGAACGACATCCGCGACCACACCGGCCGCTCCTCGTCCACGAGTGCGCGCGTCAGCCCGTAGTAGAAGGCGCCGTTGGCGAGGATGTCGGCCACCGTCGGCCCCGCGGGCAGCACCCGGTTCTCGATCCGCAGGTGCGGCTTGCCGTGGTCGACGGCGTAGATCGGGCGGTTCCACCGGTAGATCGTGCCGTTGTGCAGGGTCAGCTCGGACAGCTCCGGTGTGTCGCCGCCCTCGAGCGTCTCCCGCGGATCCTCCTCGTCGCACACCGGCAGCAGGGCGGGGAAGTAGCGCACGTTCTCCTCGAAGAGGTCGAAGACGCTGTTGATCCAGCGCTCGCCGAACCACACCCGGGGCCGTACGCCCTGCACCTTGATCTCCTCCGGGCGG
Source organism: Streptomyces sp. NPDC002867 (assembly GCF_053591895.1). Classification (NCBI taxonomy): domain Bacteria; kingdom Bacillati; phylum Actinomycetota; class Actinomycetes; order Kitasatosporales; family Streptomycetaceae; genus Streptomyces; species Streptomyces sp. NPDC002867. Next base: position 168,872 of record NZ_JBSFUR010000003.1, read on the forward strand.
GTGTCCGTCGCCTGCTCGAACAGCGGGATGCGGGTCTCGCGCCAGAGCTCCTTGCCGAACAGGAACGGGGAGTTCGCGGCCAGCCCCACCTGCACACCGGCGATGGCCTGCGCCGCGTTCCAGTAGGCCGGGAACTCCTCAGGGGCGACCTGCAGGTGGAACTGGGTGCTCGTGCACGCCGCCTCGGGAGTGATCGTGTCCGCGTAGGTGCGCAGCCGGTCGATGCCGTCCACCTCGATGCGCAGGTCCTCGCCGCGCGCGGCGAAGACCTGCTCGTTGAGCAGCCGGTAGCGGGGGTTCTCGGACAGGGCCGCCTCGCCGACGTCCTTGCGGCGCAGCGTCGGCAGGATGCCGATCATGGCCAGGTGCGCCCCGACCTCCGAGGCGCGCTCCTCGGCGTGGTTCAGAGCACCCCGGATCTCCTGCTCCCAGGAGTCCGGCCCGCCGGCCGTCAGCCTGCGGGGCGAGATGTTGATCTCCAGATTGAAGCGGCCCAGCTCGCTCGACCACGCCGGATCCGCGATGGCCTCCAGGACGTCGGTGCTGCGCATCGCGGGTTCCCCGGTCTCGTCGACCAGGTTCAGCTCGATCTCCAGACCCACCTGCGGCCGCTCGAACTCGAACTTCGCCGCGCGCAGCATCTGCGCGAACGTGTCCAGACACGCCTGCATCTTGTTCCGGTAGCGGCGGCGGTCCTCACGGGTGAAGACCAGCGCCGGGACGTCACGCCCCATCGGCCCTCCCGGGATCGTCGGGCACAGACCACCGTCCCAGCGTGACACCTGTGGGCGGCGGCGACCAGTGAGGCGGCCGCCGCCCACGGCGGACATGACGAGGGTGGGACGGAGCGTGACCGGCCGGGGCCGGCCGCGTCAGTCCAGGAAGCCCAGCAGCGCCGCCGTGAGCTCGGCCGGGGCGTCCTCCTGCACCAAGTGCCCCGCTCCGGCGATCGGCTGCAGCCGCGCGCCGGGGATGCGGTCGGCCAGCTCCTTGCCCCTGGTCGCAGGGATCCAGGCGTCGTCCTCGCCCCAGCACACGAGGACCGGGACGTCGACGGAGCCGTATCGGCGCTCGATCTCGTCGGTCCAGCGCTGATCGGCCTGGGCGATCTGGCGGTAGAACGCGGCTTGGCCCGCCTCGCCGGTCCACGGCTCGACCAGCCGGTCGAGGGGGGCCGGATGCAGCCCCGGGGAGCTGGCGGACGCCACGTACTCGCGGACCAGGGCCCGGTGCAGCGCGGGCGGCAGCCGCTCGAAGACACCGGCGTGCTCGCCGACCAGGCGGAAGAACGGCGATCCCCAGGGCGCCAGGGCCACCGGGTCGACGAGGGCGAGGCGGCGGAAACGCCTGCCGTGCAGGAGAAGCGCGCGCAGCGCGACCGCGCCGCCGACATCGTGCGCCACGACCTGCGGTTCGTCGAGTTCCCAGTGGTCGAGCAGCTCGGTGAGGACCCGCCCCTGGGCGGCGAGCGAGACGTCCTGCCCGCTGAACTTCGCCGACGCGCCGTAGCCCGGCATGTCCCACACGAGGACCTGACGGCCCGCCGCGGCGAGCGCACGCGCCACGGCGCGCCAGACGAAGGACGAGAAGGGCGTGCCGTGCAGCAGCACCACGGGCGGGGCCGCGAGGTCGCCGAGCCGGTCCCAGCGGACCTCGCCCGCCGAGCTGTCGAAGGTCCGTGCCACGTGCCAGTCGGACAAGGTGCACCTCTCACAGTGTCAGGGGCCAACAGCTCATCGCACCTTACGCCGCACCGTGCGGCCCGTCAGGTGTGCCGCCGGCCGAGGCTGCCGCGGACGAATGCCGCCTGCCCGGCGTGCTGGAGGTCGTCGGAGATCACACTGACGAGGCGCACGCCCAGCGTGACGGGCGGGTTCCATGAGGTGTCGACGACCCGGTCGAGCGCCGCGTCGTCGAGGGTGCGCACGAAACGCAGGGTCTCCTCGTGGACCGCGTCGTAGTAACCCAGCAGCAGGCGGGCGGAGTCGGGGCATACGGCGGCGACGTCCTTCACCGTGTGCCCGTAGCCCGTGGCGGCATCGGGGAACGGCAGGGCGAATCTGCTCGCCCAGTCCTGCGACGTCCACACCTGCTCCCGGTCCGCGGCGTCGGCCACGTGGTCGTCCTGGATGCGCGTCAGGTGCCACACGAGCCAGGCGACGGAGTTGCCCCCCTCGTCCAGCCGGGCGGCCAGGTCCTCGGCCACGAGTCCCTCCACGGCCTCGTGGACCGCCTCGCGCACGCGCCCGAACGCGTCTGCCAGCAGGTCGGCGGTTCTCATCGTCTGTCTCCTCCGGTCGACTGCCCCTCTGTCCATCGTGGGGCCCGGCCGGACGTCCGACATGTTCCCGCACCGGTGACGATCAAGGTGGACGCCTGCCCCGTGACCAGGGCTGGTCCGGGCGCGACATCGCGGCGGAGGCGAACCCGCCCCGGCGCGGTCGCGGAGGCGCCGGCGGATCTCGGGGCGACGTGCGCGTTCGTACAGCACGCATCCACGGCACGACAAATAGCGGTTCGGCCATGGAGGGTTGACAAATGGTCAGGAGTCCCGCCGTTGACGGAAGGCTGCGTCGCGCCTCTCTCAACCGCGGGGCCCTTACGGTACTTTGGGCCTATTGCCGTGTCATCTGCGTCACGTCATGGCCAAGACTTGAAACCCTTGAGGCGAGTGGCGCGTCTGTCTGAATGGCTTCGGCGGGGGTATGTCGCCGCCGGGTCGCGTTCGGATCCGAAGGTTTTTCGGTGAACAACATTCACAATGTGACTCTATGTGTTGAAACTATGCACGGCTTCGCCACGTACTGTCACATGAGCAGCCCGGCGGGACCGCGCGGGCAGGGGAGGAAGCAGCACATGAAACCGTTCGCGTGGAACTACGCACGCCCCGCCGAACCGGCCCCGGCCCTGGCCGCGTACTCGTACGACTCCGCACTGCAGCTGAACGTCCTGCCCGACGGGCGTCCGGCCATCTCGGACCGGGCCCTGCTCGCCGCCGCCGGGACGACGACGTCCAAGGCGGGCTCCGCGACCCACTTCGACGACTGAGCCGGACTGCGCGCCGTGACGGTGTTGGTGCTGACGTGCGAGCAGGACGTCACCGCGGACCTGGTGGTGGCGGAACTTCACGAACAGGGCGTGCCGCTCGTGCGGTTCGACCCGGGAGACCTGCCCGGTGACGTCGCCCTGTCCGCGGAGTACGTACGGGGGGAGTTCCGCGGTTACCTGTCCACCGGGGGTCGTGTGGCCAGCGTCGACGGGCTGCGGTCCGTGTGGGTCCGCAGGCCGGGCGAACCTGCCGCGCACGCGGGTGAGCCCTCGGCCTGGCTCTCCGAGGAGAGCGGCCACGCGCTGTACGGCATGCTCGACTCCACGGCCGCGCGCTGGATGAACCACCCGAGCGCGGCTGCCAGGGCCCGGCGCAAGCCGTGGCAGATGCGCGTCGCCCACCGGTGCGGCTTCCCGGTGCCCGCGACCCTCGTGACCACCTACCCCTCCATGGCCAGGCGGTTCGCCGAACAGTACCGGCAGGTGGTGGTGAAGTCCGTCTCCGGCAAGTCACCGGGCGATCCGCCCATGGCGCTGCCCACGACGCTGGTGCCGCCGGACGCCGACTTCTCCGGTGTCGCCGCCGCCCCCACCCTGCTGCAGCGTTACATCCCCAAACGTGCCGACATCCGACTGACCAGCGTGGGGGAGACGCACTTCGCCGCGCGCAAGGTCGCCGACGCCGGCCAGGTCGACGGCCGGTTCGGCGACACGGGCCACACCTGGGAGCCCGTGGAGGTCCCCGTACAGATCGCCCGGGCCGTCGAGACGTACAAGAAGCACGCGGAACTCGCCTACGGGGCCTTCGACTTCGCGGAGGACGCGGACGGCACCTGGTGGTTCCTGGAATGCAACCAGGGCGGTCAGTTCGGCTTCGTCGAGCTGGAGACAGGGCAGCCGATAGCCCGCGCCGTCGCCTCGTGGCTGGGTGCCGAGCCGGTCTGACCACAGGCGCGGGACGGCCCGCTCGCGCGGCCGTCAGGGCCCGCGCCCTCGGGACGGCATGCCCTCAGGAGCGGCCCCGTCGCCACTCCGCCACGACCGCGTCCGTGTCGTACGGCTTCAGGCCGAGCGGCGGTCCCGGCGGTGGACGCAACAGCATCGCCCTGATCTTCTCGTTGATCTCGGCGACGACACGGCGCACCGCCGCCTCCGACGGCGCCCGCGAGGCCTTCTCCAGCGCGTCCTCGGCCTCCTTGCGCAGGGCCAGGGAGGGCGGGAGGACGGACAGGCCCTCGCGGTGCATCTTGCGCTTGATCCACCACAGCTCGTCGTAGCCGGCGTCCCCGTCCGGCAGGGGCTTCCCGAAGCCGGGCAGCTCCGTGAACTCCCCGCGCTCGGCGGCGTCGCGGATCTGCTTGTCGACGAAAGACTCGAAACTCACGCCCGGCGGCTTGCGCTCCGTCATGGCACCAGCCTACGGCCCCCGCCCGGCCCCACGACAGGCCGCCCGGTCCGCCCCGCGGGTGAGCCTCCCGCGTCAGCCGACCCTGAATGGCCTCGTCGCCCCGGTGAACGCCGTGACCTTGCCGAACAGGCTCTTCCAGTCGCCGTGGTGCACGATCCGGTACGTCCCGGCCGCGGTCCCGGCCGGTGGCTTCCAGGTGATCACGGCCTTCGAGGTGCCGGTCACCCCGTTGATCCGCACCCAGCGGTACGTGGTGTCCCAGTCGCCGTCGTCCCGCACGCGGTCCCACTGCCCGTCCACCAGCCGCTGCACCTCCAGGAACGTCCCGCCCCGGCGCAGATTGTTCTTGGGATGCCCGGTCACGAACTCCGCCGTCACCGTGGCCCCCGGCGCGTACGAAGCCGCGGGCTCGCCCAGCACGTCCCCGAACGCCCTGCCCGACGGAGGGTTGTCCATCACCACGCCGGTCTGCAGGGTGATCTGCCGGTCCGACAGATCAGGCGGCGTCGGTCCGCGCCCGGTGTCTGTGCCGTCCCTCAGCGACGCCGCGAGCCTGCTGAACTCCTGCTGGTAGGCGGGCAGCGTGTGGCGGCCGTAGAGCGTCGAACCCCCCTCGTACTGCTGGAGGTCGTACTCCTCCGGCGTCGTCACGTACTGGCTGTAGGCGTTCGCGTAGCCCTGCATCAGGACGTTCTCCACCGGTACGCCGAGCTCCGCGGCGACCGACCGGCGGATGCGCAGCCCGGACACGATCGTGTACTCCGCCGGTCCGGCCACCAGGTAGAGCTGCCCGATCTTGACGATCTGCACGGGCAGGACCTTCGGAGTCGCCGGTACCGCCGCGGAGATCAGCCCCGTGGGCACCAGGTCGGCCTTCGGGTACTGGCAGCCCACCAGCCACTCGGGCGGGTCGATGCGGAACGGCTCCAGCAGCGTGGCGACGGGACTGTTCATGCCCTCGGTGAACCCGGGGATCGCGGGGCCGTCCTCCACACTTCCCGCCAGGGTCGAGGCGCCGACCATCGCCGGGCAGGTGCGGTGCTCCCTGCCGTCCGGGGTGTACCTGCCGGAGACGGTCACCTCCTCCATGTCCACGTACCGCATCCGCGCGTCCACGCTGCCGGTCAGCGGGGTGCGGGCGGCGTCGTATATCTGCCGTGCCCGGGTGAACTGGCGGTCTCCGATGATCCGGGTGTTCTCGAACTCGTCCTCCGTGGGGCCCGATCCGGGTTTCAGATGCAGATTGGGCGACATGTCACCGGCATTGGTGTTGGGGAACGCGGCGACGAACCCCTTCGCCTCCTCCAGGTAACGCACGCCCTTCTCGTCGTGCTCCCACTCGTAGGACGCGTAGCCCTTGTTGTCCGGGCTGAGCAGGGTGTTCCTGTTGGTCAGCGAGGTGTTGTGGGTGGCGAACCAGCTGATCGCGCCGATGTCGCCGCCGCCCTGCCGGAACCGCAGCACCGTCATCGCCGGGTCGATCGCGCCGGGGAACGCCGCCCTGTCGGCCGCGGGATTCCTGTCGAACGCCACCTTGGAGCGGTTGACGCTCGCGTTCGTCAGCTCACCCCGGCCGAGCGTGATCGACCCCGGCCGCAGGTCCTCGTGGGCCTCGGCCACCGACTCGACGATGCCGTCCACGATCGCCTGGTACGTGTCCTTCTGGAAGCCGAGCGACGCCAGGTTGTACGCGACGTGGTGGGAGTGCCCGCCGGAACCGGCGTGGGTGTGCGTGGCCGACAACAGCACATTGCGCTCGGTGTAGAGGGAGCCGTACCGCTGCTTCAGGCGCGCGAGCACCCCTTGATGCACCGACTGGAAGATCATGCCGAGATCGGCGTTGACGTAGACGATCCGGCTGCCGCTCGCCGGGTCGGCGACGACGAACGCCCGTGAGCGCTGCCGCTGATGGATCCCGGTCGCCTTCTGCTCGAAGCTGGAGTAGCCCATCATGCCCACTTCGGCGGCCTCGCCGGTCACATCGGCGATCCCGCGGCCGACGAGGTAGTCGCCGCCGTCCTGGGCCGTCCTGTACGGCCCCTGGGCCGCACCGGCGGGCACCGCACCCGGCACTGCCGCCAGGGCCAGGGCGCCGAGTGATCCGGCGACCAGCAGGGACACCGCCCTGGAGCGCGTCGTGGGGAACCGCATGCCTTCTCCCTCGCAGACGGGTAACGGGTGCGTTCGATCACGGGTGTGACCGACGGTAAGGTGCGCGGCGGCCCGGGGGACAGGACCCGACCGGCCAGTAACGGGACTTCGGCGGCCACGGACCCTGTCGGCCGGGCCGCCGCGGTCCCTACAGTGACGGCCCGGAGGTGCGACCGCATGAAGCGCCAGGCAGCGCAGGCCCCGCCCCTGACCGACCCGCGGTACGGATCGGCGACGATCACGCCGCACCTGCTGCGCTACCTCACCCTCGTCGCCGCCGAACGCGGCCACGACCTCGGCCCGGCCCTGCGCCGCGCCGGCCTCAGCGAGGCCGCCCTGAGCGTCGTCGGCCAGCGCATCTCCTACCGGCAGGCCAGCTCGGTCATACGCGAGGCCATGCGCGACCTCGACGACCCCGCTCTGGGCCTCGCCGTCGGCCGCCGCCGGCGCGCCACCGCCTGGGGTCTCGTCGGTCTCGGGCTGCAGGCCAGCCCCACCCTCCACGACGCCCTCGAACTGGGCGTCCGCCACCACGGCGTCACCGGGTCCATGCTCGACCACCGCACGCAGACCGTGCCCGAGGGCGCCGCGATCCTGGCCACGGCCCGCTACACGGACTCCGAACTGCGGGCGTTCCTGCTGGAGGAGGCCTTCGCCGGCATCGTCGCCCTCGTCCGGGACTGTCTGGACGAGACCTTCGCCCCGCACACCGTCGCCGTACGCCACCCCCGCCCGCCGTACGGCGACGCGTACGAGGACTGCTTCCGCTGCCCCGTCGTCTTCGACGCCCCCGACGACCGGATCGTCTTCGGCGACGACTGGCTGCGCACGCCGCTGCCGGGCGCCGACGCCTACACCCTCGCCCAGGTACTCGCCCTCCTCGACGCGGCCCGTGCGCAGGGCCGCGACCGCCAGGACCTGGTGCAGGGCCTCGAGGTCTCCGTGGCCCGCGGCCTGCCCCATGTGCCGCCTCTCGCGCAGCAGGCGCTCGCCCGGGGGATGAGCGAGCGGACCCTGCGGCGCCGCCTCGCCGAGCACGGCACGTCGTACGAGGCGCTCGTCGACTCCGTACGCCTCGTCCGTGCCGAAGAGTTGATCATGGGGAGCGACCTCCCGATGCACAACATCGCGGGCCTGCTCGGCTTCAGCGACGCCCGGACGCTGCGCCGCGCGGTGGCACGCTGGTTCGGCACCAGCCCCTCCGCGCTGCGCGGCGCCCGCTCCCCGCAGCGCCGGCCATGACTGCCCCGGCCGGCGCACCGCGAAAGATCAGGCGGCGCGCGGCAAGCGCACTCTCCGTGACTTTTCGTCGCATATCGTATGAAACACCTCCGAGTCACGAGACGGAGCACACCGCGGAGAACAGCAGCGAGCGTGGGGAGCGGCGACCATGAGCACAGGCCGAGGCAGCGCGGACCACGACGGACGGGACCCGCAGCACCTGCGCCCGCCAGGTGTCGGCGACACGACGGTGGCGGCCCTCGGGGCCCTGTCGAAGTCGCTGGAGACCACGGAACGGGCCCGGGGCCACCTCTACGCGTTCCACCAGCTGACCGGCCGGGCGGACCTCGGCCTCGACGACGCCGTACGGCTGCTCCGCGAAGCCGGGCACCACCGCGAGGCCGACCTGGTCGAGCGGGAGATCCTGGGCCGCAACGTGATCCCCGGCCACTGGACGTACCAGATCGTCGAGGCGTACAACGCCACGTACTACCGCCCCTTCGCCGAGGTCGAACTCCAGGTGCGCAACCGCCTCGCGGAGGGCCGCGACCATCTGTACGAGGCGGAGATGAGGCAACGCCGCAGGACTCCTCATCACCCCGACCACAGCACACTGCCCGACTGACCACGCCGGTGTGCCGGTCCCGGTCGGGCACGCGTGCGTGGCGGCATCCGACCTGGGTACCCGGGGTTGTGCCCACGAAGTGCACGGGCCACGACCCGGAAGGCGGTGAGGATCCGTGAGCCAGACCTATCGGACCAGGGCCGAAGAACCGATAGGCGCACTGGTCTCCGACGCGTCGCAGCAGATCTCGCAGCTGGTGCGCGCGGAGATGCGTCTCGCACAGGCGGAGATGACACAGAAGGGCAAGCGCCTCGGGAGGGGCGGCGGGCTGTTCGGCGGCGCCGGACTCGTCGCCGTGCTCGGCCTGCAGGCCCTGGTCGCGGCAGCGATCATCGCGCTTGCGCTCGTGCTGCCCTGGTGGGCGTCCGCGCTGATCGTGGCCGCCGTCCTCTTCCTCGTCGCGGCGGTCCTCGCGGCCGCGGGCAGGAAGAACATCAAGCAGGCGACTCCGCCGGCACCGCGGCAGACGATCGACAGCGTGCGGGCCGACATGGAGGAGATCAAGGGAAGGGCACACCGATGAGCGGCACACGAGCCTCCCACGACGGGGGCAGGCCCGGCCTGCAGGAACTGCGGGCCCAGGTGGAACACTCCCGTGAGGAACTCGGCCGGACCGTGGAGGAACTGGCCGCCAGGACGGACGTGAAGGCTCGGGCCCGCAGATCCGCGGTCGAGGCGAAGCAGCACATGGCGGCGAAGACCGGGCACGCCAAGGAGCAGGTCGCCGCCACCGTCGGAACGCCGCGTGGCAAGGCGGCGTCGCTCGCCGCCGGCGCGGCCGCGATTCTGGTGCTGCTGATGCTGGCACGGCGGAGGTGGCATCGGTGATGTCGCGCCTGACCCACCGCCGACGCGGCCACGCGCACCCGCCTCCCACCGCCGCACCGCGCGGCGGTGGGGACCCCACGGCCGCGGCAGCCCGGCCCGACCAGCCCGACCGGGCCGACCGGCGCGACCAGCCCGACCGGCCGGCCGACGACAGCACGCGCCCCGGCGCCGAGCGGACGCAGGAGGCCGGTCCGAGCACTCCCGACAAGCCCACCCAGCTGTCGAAGCGCTCCTGGGGGCAGGTGCTGCGCCGGACGCTGAAGGAGTTCAAGGACGACGAACTCGCGGACCGCGCGGCCGCACTGACCTATTACGGGGTGCTCGCCCTCTTCCCGGCCCTTCTCGTTCTCGTCTCCCTGCTCGGGATCGCCGGAGCGAGCGCCACCCGGACGGTCCTGGACAACCTGCAACAGCTCGCTCCGGGTGCGGCCCGCGACGTGATCACCAACGCGGTCACACAACTGCAGGGCAGCGGCGGCACCGGGTCGGTCCTGGCTGTCGTCGGTCTGCTGGGAGCCCTCTGGTCCGCCTCCGGTTACGTGGCCGCCTTCATCCGCTCCTCCAACGCGGTCTACGACATGCCCGAGGGCCGCCCGGCCTGGAAGATCCTTCCCGTGCGCCTGGGGGTGACGGTCGCCCTGATGATCCTTGCGTGCGTGAGCGCGCTGATCGTGATCCTCAGCGGAGGCATCGCCCGCCAGGTGGGGGCGGCGTTCGGGATCGGTGACACCGCCATGACGGTGTGGTCGATCGCGAAATGGCCGGTCCTGGTCGTGCTCGTCTCCCTGATGATCGCCCTGCTGTACTGGGCCGCGCCGAACGCGCGGGGCCGCGGCTTCTCCTGGGTGACCCCCGGCAGCTTCCTCGCCGTGGTGATCTGGATGCTCGCCTCCGCGGGCTTCGCCGTCTACGTCGCCAACTTCGGCTCCTACAACAAGACCTACGGCACCGTCGCCGGCGTGATCGTCTTCCTGGTGTGGCTGTGGATCACCAACCTCGCGATTCTGCTGGGCCTGGAGTTCGACGCGGAGATGAGCAGGCAACGGGCCATCGCGGGCGGCCATCCGCCCGCCGACGAGCCGTACGTCGAGCCGCGCGACACCCGCAAGTGGAGCGACGAGGACCGACGGCGCGCGACCTGACCGGCCCGGTGCCGCGTACGACGGCCGCCCGTGCCCGCGAGGGTACGCACCCAGCGACGGAGAGTGCCATGAGCACCCACCAGGAACAACGCCCCGCCCCGGTCGCCATCGTGACGGGCGCCGACTCCGGCATCGGCCGTGCCACCGCCGTCCGTCTCGCCACGGCCGGCATGGACATCGGCATCACCTTCCACACCGACCGCGAAGGCGGCGAGTCGACCGCGGACGAGGTGCGCGCACACGGCCGCAAGGCGGCCGTGGCCCGCATGGACCTGACCCGACTGCCCGACGCCGCAGGGGTGGTGGACGACCTGGCCGACGAACTCGGCCGCGTGGACGTCCTCGTCAACAACGCCGGAACGGGAACCGCCACCCCCTTCCTGGAACTCGACCTGGAAACCGTGCGCCAGGTCGTCGACGTCGACCTCCTCGGACCGTTCCTGTGCGGCCAGCGCGCCGCACGCCGGATGATCGCGCAGGGCGACGGCGGCCGGATCGTGAACGTCACCTCCGTCCACGAGCACCAGCCGCGCGTCGGGGCCGCCCCCTACTGCGCCGCCAAGGGCGGTCTCGGCCTGCTGACACAGGTCATGGCGCTCGAACTCGCCGAGCACGGCATCACGGTGAACGCCGTGGCCCCCGGCGAGATCGCGACCCCCATGACCGGCCAGGAGGACGCGGACGTGCGGCGGGTCGAGCGGCCGGGCATCCCCCTGCGCCGCCCGGGCGACGCCCGCGAGGTGGCGGCGGTCATCGCGTTCCTGGCCGGCCCGGACGCGTCCTACGTCACCGGTGCGTCGTGGTCGGTCGACGGCGGGATGCTGCGCATGGGCCCGATGGCCGGCTCCCACCTGCGCGAGGACGACTGGCGGCGCCCCTGAACCCGTCCGGTACACGAGGCCGTGTGCGCCGCGCCGGAGCGTCAGGTGTCCCGCACCTCGTCGGAGGCGTTGCGCACCGGCGTGTGCTCGACACGGGAACCCGGCGCCGCCCGGTTGTCGGCGGCGGGGCTGTGCGCGGGGCGTGCCGGCAACGGCTCCTCGTCGTCCGCCCCCTCTCCCGCGGCCGGCAGGCGCAGGGCGAGCAGGGCGACGTCGTCGCCGCTCGGCTCGATACGGTCGAGCAACTCGTCGCAGAAGTCCTCCACATCGAGGCGCGCGAGCGTGGAGGCGTGCCGCCGCAGCAGCGCGAGTCCGGTGTCGATGGGCCGCGAGCGGCTCTCGACCAGCCCGTCGGTGTAGAGCAACAGGGTGGACAGCGGCGGGAGCTCCACGCGCGCGTCGGGCCAGCCGAGGCCGAGGTGCAGCGCGGAACTCATCCCCAGCAGCGGCCCGTGGCCCTCCTCGAGGAAACGGGCCAGGCCGTCGGCGGTCACCAGCAACGGCGGCGGATGCCCCGCGTTGACCCAGTGCATCCGCCACGGCCCGCCCGACGACCCCTCGATGCGGGCGAAGATCGCCGTGGCCATCGGGGCGTCACTGGTGTGGGTCATGGCCTCGTCCAGCCGGCGCATGATGAGGCTGGGCGGCTCCTGCCGGTCCCAGGCCAGAGCGCGCAGCATGTTGCGGACCTCGGCCATGTGCGCGGCCGCCTTGAGGTCGTGCCCGGCGACGTCGCCGATGACCATCGTGGTCACGCCGTCGGCGAGGAGGAACGAGTCGTACCAGTCGCCGCCGATCTCCGCGGCGCTCTGCGCCGGCCAGTAGCGGGCCGCCATCCGCAGGCGGTTGATCTGCGGCAGCGGGGTGAGCAGTTGACGCTGCATGGTCTCGGCGACATGGCGCTGCTGGTCGAACAGGAGGGCGTTGTCCATGACCAGCCCGGCCCTGCGGCCGATGTCGGCCAGCACCATCAGATCCGCTTCCGTGTACGCCGGTGAGCCGGCGGTCCGGGCGACGGTGAGCGCACCGTAGACCTTGCGGCGCGAGTACAGCGGCACGACGGCGGCCGAGTGGCCGCCGAGGCGGTGGAACAGCTCGCGGTGGGCCCGACCGAAGGCGGAATCCGGTTCGGCGCTCAGATCGTCGGCGTCGAGGAGAACGTGCTCCGCGTGGCGCAGCACCCGCGACAGCGCCCCGGCCGACGTCTGCGGCAGCGGCGGCAGGGGGCCCTCCAGGGAGCGCGCGCTCTCGGGGTCGTGCCGGCTGTGGACGGCGAGGCGCCGCGCCGCCTGGGTCTCCTCGCCGGTGAGCAGGTCGGCCGCGGCCCAGTCGCCGAGTTCGGGCACGATCAGTCGTACGAGCCGGTGCAGCATCTCGTCGAAGTCCAGCGTGGAGATGAGCACGGTCGAGATGCCTGCCACGGTGCTCAGCCGGCCTGTCAGCTCCTCCAGCGCGGCCAGATGCGCCGCGGTCCGTTCGGCCGCCTCCCGGTGGAGGGTGAAGTCGTGGAAGACGATCACGGCACCGTCCACCCGGTCCTCCTGCATCAGGGCGGTCGCCGCCCAGATGATCGGTGTCACCGTGCCGTCCGCGCGGAGGTAGTGGTCGTCGCTCCCCTCGGCCGGCCGGCCGTCGGCCAGCACGTCGAGGATCCGGCACGTGTCGCGGGGGGTCGGCCTTCCCTCGGCGTCGCGGTGGAGCAGGTCGTGCAGGTCGCGCCCGACCGTCTCCTCCTCGGAGCGCCCCACGATCCGCTCCGCCCAGGGGTTGGCCGCCGTGATGCGGCCCTCGGCGTCCGTGACGTAGATCCCCGCGCCCAGGGCGTCGAACACCGCCTTGAGGAACGAGGGCGCCGGGAGCCGGTCCGGGCTGTTCATCGCCCTGCCGGTGCCGTCGGCGGGTGTGAATTGCACGCGTCACCGCTTTCGGTGCCCGTCGCCGGGCGGCTTGCAGGCTGACGTCTCCATGCTTCACCGGAGTACCTCGTTGTGCACGTCCAGTACCCGCGGACGGACCCGCGCTCCGCTCAGCGAGCCCATACGGGCGCACGCCGGTGGTGCCCGCCGGTGTCCGGGCACGGACCGGCCGTGCCGTCCTGAGCCAGCGCCTCCAGACCGCTGTGGCGCAGGTGTGCGGTCAGCACCTGTGCCGACCGTCCGACGGTCTCTTCGAGATCGCGCGCCTGGTCCAGGGTGTCGGCCGCGGCCGCCAGGGCACGGGCCAGCCGGTGGACGGCGGCGGCCGGCGGCCGCGATCCGTAGGCCAGGTGGACCGCGTACGCGGTGGTCGCGTCCACGATGCGTTCCGTGGTGGTGAGCAGTGGCTGCCAGTCGCAGCCGGGGACCCCGCGCGGCAGGAGTTCGGCTGACGCGGTGCCGGCGGCGGAGCGGGCCTCGGCCAGCGCCGTGTACGCGGCGCGCCGCAGCACCGGACGCTGCCCGGCGGGCTGCCCGTGCGCACGGCCCGCGCCAGCCGCCGGGGGCCTTCGCAGATCCGCACGGGCAGCGGCCGGCGCTCCCACAGCAGGGCCACGGCGGCCTCGCAGAGCGCGGTGGCCGCGCCGAACCCTTCGAGAAGCGCGGCCCCGTCGCGGCGGCGTCCCACACGCAGCCGCCGCAGCAGGAGCACCTCCTCGTCGGCACGGTCGAGCGCGGCGGTCAGCTGCCGCCGCGCTGCCTCCGCCCCCGGGCGCCCCACTTCGGCGAGCGCGTCGGCCAGCGCGTCGAACACGGCTGCCACCGCCTCGCGCTCGCCGCTCAGCGGCCCGGCGGCCGAGCGCCCGCGTGACGACAGCAGGAGACGCAGCAACAGCAGCCAGCCCGCGCCGCCGAGGAAGCACAGGGCCTTGGCCCACGGTGTTCCCGGCAGAGGCATGCCAAGACCGACGACCACGGCGACCAGCATCTGCATCCCCGCGGCCGAACTGACGGGGCCGGCCGCGCTGACCGCGCCCGAGACCAGCGCGACCGCGCAGACCACGGGCACGGCCCACCAGCCGGAACCGAGTGGTGCGAGCCCCGAGCCGAGGAGCATCCCGAACGCCCCGGCCAGCGCGGGCAGACCGATGTGGACCACGCCCCTGCGCCGCGTTCCCGGGCGGTCGTTGACCCCGGCGAGCATCGCGCCGAGGGCGGCGGGGACGGCCAGGTGCGCACGTCCCGTGGCGAGACCCGCGGCGAGCAGCGGTCCGCAGGCGATCGCGCCGCGCACGACGGCGGCCCACGGTATGGGCAGCCGCTGCCGCTGGAAGAGATGGGCGAGCCAGGGAGGAGTGTCGAGCAGCATGGGCCTCGTTCGAAGGTGCGGGAGGGGCCCGTGGGGCGGCGTCGGCCGACGGCGTGCTGTCCCGAGCGTAGACGCGGCGCCACACAGGGCGGCTACGGCCGCGTTGCCGCCGTGTGAACCCGTTGCTGTGCGCGTATCCGGTCGCGTGCACCGGAAACCCTGAGCGCCATTCCGCCCGCGGCGTGACAGGATGCCGGTCCGATGACGGACACGACGCACTGCGTGCGATGCGGCGGAACGGTCGCCCCCGACGGATGGTGCTGGGACTGCGGCGCGCAGCAGCCTGCGTTCCGCGCCCATGTGGAGATCACGGTGGCGGGTGTCGCGGCCGGGGTCAGCGACCGGGGCAGACGTCGCGGCGTCAACGCGGACGCGATGGCGCTGGCGACGACGGGCGTCTGGACCGTCGCCGCCGTGGCCGACGGTGTCTCGATGGCGCCGCGCGCGGAGCGCGCCGCCCGCGTGGCCGCCGAGGCGGGCGTGGCAGCGCTGGCCGCGCTGCTGCGGGCGGGCGCTCTGCCGGAAACCGCCCTCGCGGACGCCGCCCGCCGCGCCTTTCACGCCGTCACCGCGCTGGCGAAGTCGCCGGACAGCGCGCCCGCCTGCACGTTCGTCGCGGGAGCCGCCGGCCCCGAGGGCATCTGGAGCACCGGCGTCGGCGACAGCCGCGCCTACTGGCTGCCCGACGAGGGGCCGGGCATGGCGCTGACCGAGGACGACACCGGCGAACACGAGGCGCTCTCCGCCTGGTTGGGGGCCGGCGCCGACGAACCGTCACCGTACGTCCGCAGCCATCGGCCCCCGGGACCGGGCCGCCTTCTGCTCTGCACCGACGGCCTGTGGCGCTGCCTGCCCGGAGCGGGGGACCTGCGGGCGGCGCTGGCCCGCCGCCCGCGCGCGTCGGACTCCGGCGACGAACTCCTGGAGGACGCGCGCTTCCTGGTCCGCCGCGCCCTCGACGCGGGCGCCCACGACGACATCACGGCACTGCTCCTCCGTCACGGCCGGGCTGCCGAGCCGCCCGTACCCGGCGGTGTCCGCACCGCCCTGTCCCGGCGTACGCCGGGAGAGGCCCGGTAGCCGCGCGGCACCCCGCCCGGCGCGCCACCACTCGCTCGGCGCCCGCGGCAGGTACGCAGGTGCCCGCGGTCGGCTGCCGGTCGGTCTCTTGGGAGTCACGGCACGCGGGAGCATGCTGGGACCAGAGCCGCGAACGGCCCGTGGGTCAGCGGGGCCGAGCGGCGCAGGACGAAGTGGTGGCCCCATGGGCAAGACGATCCGGGCCGAGCAGACCCTGCCGGACGTATGACGGCCACCGTGCCGGCGCGCCGCCCGAGAACATGCCCGTCGCCCGAGCAGTGCGCAGAATGGGCATGCGGGCTGCCGTCGGAAAGGTTGTGGCATGGGCAGAGCCGATCCCTCAGAGCTCGTGCGCCACGTGCTGCGCGTCCTGCGCTGCCGTGAACCACAGGCCATGGTCGACGCCCTGACCGCCGCGGGCGAAGGGCTCTGGAGTCTCCCGGCCGGACACACACGGCTGTACGTCGGACGGGGGGCCGTCCTCGACGTGTTCCCCGACCCGCCCGGCGACGAAGCAGTCGAAAAGGCCGCGCGCGAGGTGGTGCACACCGGACGGCCCAGGACGGTCCACGGTGCGGCCGGCCCGACGTCGGTTCTCCCGCTGGCGACGGACGGGCAGGTGCTCGGAGCGCTCGCCGTGGGCACGGAGGACGGCGCCGGCCGGGACGGCGACCGGCCGGACCCCGGCCTGTGGTCCCTGCTCGCCGAGGGGTGCGCCCTCGCGCTCAGGGCCCGCGCCGAGGCGGGGCTCCTCGCCTCGGCGATGGACGCGGCGGAGGCGGGCGTCTTCGCCTGGGACTTCGCCGCGGACGACGTCTACTGGGACGACCGCGCGTGCGCCATCTACGGCGTCGACCCGGCCGAGTTCGACGGCAGGGGCGAGACGTTCTTCGCCCTGCTGCATCCCGAGGACGTGCCGGTGCTGCAGGCCGCGATCGCCCAGGTCACCGAGGCCGCCGTCGCCGCGGCCGAGTCCGGTGACCTGGCCGGTTCCGACCGGTACCACCTGGCCTACCGGGTCGTCCACCGTGACGGCAGCGTGCACCATCTGGCCGAATGCGGCCGCGTCCTGGTCGACCACACGGGCCGCCCGTCCCGGGCGCTCGGGTTCGTCTACGAGACCGGGGCCGGCTCCGCCGCGGCGTCCGCCGCCCACGTCTCGCCGGACACCTCCCGCGACGCCTTCCTGTTCACGCTCACCCGTGCTCTGTCCAAGGCGGTCACGGTGCGCGACGTCACCCAGGTCATGACGGATCTGGCGCGCCCCGCCCTCGGCGCCGAGAACCTGGTCCTCGGCATCGCGGAGGACGGCCGCCTGGACATCGTGGGGGAGACCCGTGTCGCTCCCGCACTGGAGCACCTGCGCGGACCGGCCCACGCGATGATGGCCTTCGCGGCCACCCAGGACGAGCCGCTGTTCATCGAGGACCTCACGCAGCACTCCCTGCCGCCCATCCCCGGCCTCGCCGTCGCCGGTCCGCTGCCGCCGAGGTCCTGGGTGGTGCTGTCCCTCGGGTCGGCCGACCATGTCACCGGGGCGTGCCTCATCGCCTTCGCCGGACCTCGCCGCTTCGACGCCGGCGAACGCACCTTCTACACGGCGGTCGCCGTCATCCTCAGCCAGAGCCTGGAGCGCGCGCAGCTGTTCGACGACGAGCATCAGCGCGCCACCGACCTGCAGGAGGCCATGCTCCCGCGCCACCTGCCCACGCTCTCCGCGCTCAGCGTGCAGTCCCGCTACCTTCCCGGAACCCGCGGCATGCACATCGGCGGGGACTGGTACGACGTCCTGCCCCTCAGCGACGGATCGGCGGCCCTGGTGATCGGTGACGTCCAGGGCCACGACGCCCATGCCTCCGCCGTCATGGGGCAGTTGCGCGTCGCTCTGCGGACCTGCGCCGAAGCGGGCCTCGCACCCGGAACGATCCTGTCCCGGGTCAACCGCGTGCTGTGCGACCTGGAAACCGATCGGTTCGCGACCTGCGCCTACCTCGTCCTCGACCCCGTCGACGGCACGCTGAAAGGCGCCCGGGCCGGACACCCCCATCCGATGCGTGTGCGCCCGGGCGCCGTCGACGAGATCCGTCTCGCGGGGGGTCCGCCCCTCGGTGTGGACCCGCGGGCCCACTACCCGACGACGGCGGCGACGCTCGGCGCCGACGAGGCCCTGGTGCTGTTCACCGACGGACTCGTCGAGCGCCGGGACGCCGACATCGACACGTGCGTGCGCCGCATGGCGGACGACATCCGGGGCTGGCTGCGGACGACGGCCCGCGGCGGCGACATGGACCTCGCGGCCCTGGCGGAGTTCCTCACCGGCCAGGACGACCCGGGCCGCATCGACGACGTCGCCCTGCTCGCCGTCCGGCGGACCGCCTAACCCCCGTGGCCGTAGTGCCGGGCCGGGACCGGGACGGGCGCCTGGGACGGCGGAGCGGGCGGGCGCGGGGCGACGAAGTACTCGGCGTCCTTGGGTCGGCTGTCCGGGGAGAGCCGCGGCCGCTGGGCGGGTTCCAGGTGCGGGATGTGCTTGGAGCAGTGCACGTACGCCTCTTCGACGACGAGGTGCACCCACAGGTCGGGGCGGCGCCCGGGCGCCGTGTCGACGGGGAGCCACGGATACGTCCGCCGCTGCTCCTCGTCGGTGCGCAGCAGCGCCCTGCCGTTGACGTGCAGCCCGATGTGATGGTGGGTGAAGTCGATGAACAGCAGCCCCATGTGCGGATTTTCCGTGACGTTCCCGGCGCTGGCGAGGACACCGTTGCCGCGGTACTCGGGATACGTCAGGGTGCGTTGGTCCAGATCGACGACGAAACCCGGCGGGCCGGCCCGGAAGCTCGCGTCGCACTCTCCGCCGGCGTCGGCCGTGGAGATGAAGACCATGTTCTGCTGGCGTATGAATTCCCGCATCTGGGGAGTGAGCTGGGGTTGTACCTGGCGGCCGTAGAATCCCGCGGCCCGTTCCGCGCTGCCCAGGTGGTTCTGCAGCAGACGCTCGCCGGCGGATCCGAAAGTGCCGCTGTGAGGTGTCACGGGGGGTCGTCCTCTTCCTTGGGGCCTGGTGGAACTGATGGTGCGCGCCGTCGGGTTCATCGCCCGGCGACGGCCGGGCGATGGGGCCACTATGCTGCCCGGCCGAGGCTGTGGGAAGGCGTCGAAGCCGTCGCGCAGTTGTGAAGATCCATTGATCACGCGCCGCGCGGAACGCGGCGCAGGGGTGTCGTCGGCGCTCCGCCGACGACAGACCCGGCCGAACACCGTACCCCGGGCACCGTACGCGTCCGGCGCGGGGCGCTGCTGCCGGGAGACGGAAGGCGCTGGGGGCACAGAGGGGCTGCGTGGCGTGGGAGTCCCGGACGGCCGGCGTCGTGATGAGGCAGTGGGCCGAGGCGGCCGTCGCCGCGGGCCCGACCGCGCACGCGGCGGTCAGCCGAGTTCGAGGCTGGTGACGCCGAACATTCCTGACCGGTCGCTCTCGGGGGCCGGACCGGTGTACATGCGGGCCGTCTCGAAGCCCGGCGCGAGCCCGAGCTGCGGCATCAGGTCCAGGGCCGCGGTGTTGTGGTCGGGGACGTCGACGGCCACGGCCGCGCCGGGAGCGGTCGCCGCGAGCGCGTGGACCAGGGCGGCCGCCACGTCCGCGTCGGCCGCGTAGAGCGGGCCGATGCGCGAGGCGCCGCTGCAGGGGCGGATGACGCCGAGCCCCTGCAACGCGCCGTCCCGCAGCGCGGCCACCGCCGTGCGCCCGGGCAGACCGACCCAGGCCGCCAGGAACGCGTGCCGCGCCTCGGGGAAGAACCGGCGGTCGTACGCGGCGAGCCGGCCGAAGGGAAGGGAACGGGCGTCGACCAGTTCCGCCTTCGCCCGCGTCGCCGCGTCGCCCTGGGGCGGTACACCTTCGAAGCGGACGTTGTTCCAGGCGTGGCGGAACCCGGACCGGCGGTAGTTGTCCTGCTGGTCGACGACCCCGTCGAGCCCGACGACCCGTTCGGCCAGACGTTCCGTCCCGGCGCGCCAGAGCTGGATGCCGTAACCCTGACCGCGTACCGGGGGCCGGGCGATGTAGAAGCCGATGAACCCGAACCCGGAGCCGTAGCGCACGGCCGAGATACACCCCACCGGCTCACCGTCGAGGTGCCCGACCAGGAATCCGTGCGGATCGGCGACGGTGAACGCCCAGAGATCGGAGTCGCCCGGATTCCAGCCCTCCTCATCGGCCCAGTCCCTCATCAGCGCGATGTCGAGAGCGCTCGCGTTCCGGATCTCGAATTCCGCCATGGTCCGTCCCTCCGCCGAGCGGCACCGCAGCCGCCGCCCGTGTGCCTCGTCCTCGGTGTCCGACGAGGCGTTTCTAGCAGCCGTGTCGCACGGAACCGTTCAGGACAAGCCATCGCGGGCGGCGACGCCCGGCGGAGCCGGAGCCGGGCCTAGCCGACCGGATTCCCGTCGCGCGCCACGACGCGTCCGCCGTGGACGACCATGTCGCGCCGCGGTGTGTCCACCACCACCTGCGGCAGGCACTCGCCGCGTACGAGGACGAAGTCGGCCGGAGCCCCGGGTGCGAAGTCCGCGTGGGCGAGTCCCAGAATGTCCGCGCCGCCGTGGGCGGCCACGCGGTAGCAGTCCGTCAGCTCCTCGTCGAGGCGTACGTCCGTGACCCAGCCGAGCAGATGCGTGCGGTGGAGCATGTCCGCGTTGCCGAACGGGCTCCACGAGTCGCGCACGCCGTCGGATCCCAGCCCGACGTCCACGCCGTGCTCCCGAAGCCGCGCGACGGGCAGGACCAGAGAGTCGGACGGCGCCACCGTGGTCAGCGAAATGCCGAGGTCCCCCATGTCCGAGGCCACCGCGCCCAGTTCACGGTCGCCCAGCCCTGGCAGGCAGAACACGTGGCTGACGGTCACCTTGCCCCACAGGGACAGCGCCCGCGTCCGGTCGATGATGCCGCGCAGCGCCGTGAGCCCCTTCTCGCCGCGGTCGTGCAGGTGGATGTCGACGCCGACCCCGTGCCGGTCCGCGATGCCGAAGACCAGATCGAGCTGCTCGTCGAGCGCCTGGTCGAAGCCGATCGGATCGATGCCGCCGATCAGGTCGACGGCTCCGGTACGAGCCGCCTCCTCGAGCAGCTCCGCCGTACCGGGAGTGCGGATCACGCCGTGCTGCGGGAAGGCGACGATCTGGACGTCGAGCGCGTGCCGCAGACGCTCGCGGGCCGTGCCCACGCCTTCGACACCGGCCAGGTCGTACGCCGGGGCCACGTCCGCGTGCGCACGCATCGCACGGGTGCCCCGGGTCACGGCGTGGGTCATCAGGCCGTACGCGCGTTCCGCGACGGGCCGGCGCTGGCTGCGGAACAGCTCCACGTCCTGGGCGACGTAGTCGGCGAGGCCGTTCGCCGGCTTGCGCGACACCCAGGAGCCGCCCCAGGTCGTCTTGTCGGGGTGGATGTGCGCGTCCACGAGCGAGGGGAGCGCGATGCGGCCGTCGCCGTCGACCACTTCGGCACCGGGCGGCCCGGGCCGGTCGGAGATCCGGCCGTCGACGACCGTCAGGTCCACGGCGGTCTGCGCGCCGAACGGGCGCACGTCCCGGAAGACCACGGCCCTGGAGGGGCGGCCGCCCTGTGGCTGCGCGGCGGGGGCGTGGGCGGCCTGGGCCCGGGACAGCGAGGCGGTGGCGGACAGCGCCGCGGTGGTGCCGGCCATGGCGGCGGCGCCGGCGATCACCGTGCGACGGCTCAGACCGCCGGCGGATTGCGAGGACGGTGTCATACAGACTCCTTCGGCTTCGGCTTCGGCTTCGGCTTCGGCTTCGGCGGTGGGTGGATCGCGGCGGTCCAGGTGCGGCGGAACGCCGGTGCAGGCGTCGGTAGTGGCGGAGCGGGTGCCGGGGGAACGGACGGCGTCGGCGGTCGGCGGTACATGCGGAAGCGGTGGCCAGAGGCGGGCAGGGACCCAACGGCCCTGCCCGCCCCGGCGGTTCACGGGCCGGACCGGGCTCAGAGCGCGATGCCCGCCCGGACCACCCGTACGGGCTTCTTCAGCACCGACACGTCCGCCAGCGGGTCACCGTCCACGACGATCACGTCGCCGGCGAACCCCCGTACGAGCCGGCCCGCCGTGCGCTCCAGGCCCAGCAGACGGGCAGCGCCGGTCGTGGCCGTACGGATCGCGTCGAGCGCCGGCAGTCCCGCCTCCCGCATCAACTCGACCTCACGGCCCACGGGGTCGACGGTCCCGCCCGCCGAGTCGGTGCCCGCGGCCAGCGGCACACCGAGCTCGTGCGCGGCCAGGACCGCGCGCTTCAGCACCGGCAGGAAGGTGCGGCCGCGCTCGGCGAGCACCGGGTCCGGCGACGTGGCCAGCCGCTCCAGTTTGTATACCAAGCGCATCTCGAAGAGCAAGGGTGATGCCTGAAAGCCAGGCGCGAGCAAGTACGGGCCGGTCTCGCGTGGCAGTGATTTCTGTGTTGGTATACAAGTGGCTCACTGAGAGGTGTCGCCGAAGAGGGAGCGCAGGGCCACCCTCCTGCCTGTCGCGCACATGCAGCAGCGTGCTCGCCGCGGCGGCCTCCGCGTCGCCCAGCGCGATGTGGCGGAACATGTCGGCGTGCTGGGCACGCATGTGCGCGGGCTCCTCGCGCATGCCGAACAGCAGTTGGAGCTGCCAGCTCAACTGCTCCATCGTGCGGGCCAGGAGGGGGTTGCCCGACAGCGTCACCACGCCCTCGTGGAACGCCGTGTGCGCGGCCACCTCGCGTTCCCCGGCGTCGTCCGCGGCCGCCTGCTCGGCCTGCCGGAGCGTCGCCTCCAGGGCGGCGAGCCCCTCGGGGTCACCGGCCGCCTCTCGCGCCGCGAGCCGCGACGCCTGGACCGCGAGCGGCTCCCACACCTCGTACAGGTGCTCCACATCGGCCCGTTCCAGGCGGCGCACCCGCACCCCGCTGTGCGGCAGCAGCTCCAGCAGGCCCTCGGCGACCAGCGCCCGCAGGGCCTCGCGGACCGGGACGCGCGACATGCCGAGTTCCTCGGCGACCTCGCGCTCGACCAGGCGCGCACCCTGCGGCTAACGCCGGTCGACGATGCGCTGCCGGACGGCCTCACGCGCCTGCGCGCTGAGCGAGGCGGAGGGATGCGAGCCGCCTTCCGTGCCGCCCGAAACGGTCTTCCTGCTCTCCGCCACCTCTACGGCCCTCCACTCGGCATGCCTCGGGTGAGGATATGCGCCGCACGGCGCCGCTCCGCCGGAGCCGTCCTCGGCACTCCCTGTCGTGGGTCCGGCCACGCGCCCCGAGCCGGTCTTCGACACCGCGACCGCCATGCTCGGCGCGTACGCCGCCGAGGCCTGGCCCGACGTGGGCGCGGAGTCGCGCGGCCTCGCGATCGAGGTCATCGCCCGGCTGACGGCCAGTCATATGGTGCAGCCCGGTGCGTCCCCCGAGGAAGCCGCCCGGCGCATCGCCGAGATCACGGCGCACCACCCGGTACGCCCGCCCCGGCGGCGACCGGGGTGAGCGGGACCGCCCTGCCGAGGAGGGCTTCGGCACGCAGGGTCACTCTTACGCGCCGCCGTTTCGGCGGGCGTCACCTCGTGGACTCGGGGTAGTCAGGAGACCGGCACGCCGTGTCCGGCCGACCGTCCGGTGCGCCGTGCTCCGCCCCGCCCGACACGGAAGGGTTTCCATGGCGACGCCGACCGAGCAGACCGTCACACCGGTTCCGGTTCCCCACCGCGGACGAGGCCAGGCGGTGATCTCGTGGATCACCACCACCGACCACAAGAGGATCGGGCACCTGTACCTGATCGCGTCGTTCCTCTTCTTCGTCATCGGCGGTGTGATGGCGCTGCTGCTCCGTGCGGAGCTGGCACGGCCGGGCCTCCAGATCGTCAGCAGCGAGCAGTACAACCAGACGTTCACCCTGCACGGCACGATCATGCTGCTGCTCTTCGCCACCCCCACGTTCGCGGGATTCGCCAACGCCGTCATGCCGCTGCAGATCGGCTCGCCCGACGTCGCGTTCCCCCGGCTGAACATGCTGTCCTTCTGGCTGTTCCTCTTCGGCGGTCTCATCGTGGTGAGCAGCCTGCTGACACCGCAGGGGGCGGCGGATTTCGGCTGGACCGCCTACACGCCGCTCAGCGGCGGCGAGCGCACCCCGTTCGTCGGCGGGGACCTGTGGATCATGGGGCTCGCGCTGGCCGGGTTCGGCACGATCCTCGGCGCGGTCAACTTCGTCACCACGATCATCTGCCTGCGGGGCCCGGGCATGACGATGTTCCGGATGCCGATCTTCACCTGGAACGTGCTGTTCACCTCGGTGCTGGTCCTGATGGCGTTCCCGGTCCTCGCGGCCGCTCTGCTGGTCCTGGAGGCGGACCGCCGCTTCGGCGCCCAGGTGTTCAACCCGGGGAACGGCGGGGCACTGCTGTGGCAGCACCTGTTCTGGTTCTTCGGCCATCCCGAGGTCTACATCATCGCGCTGCCGTTCTTCGGCATCATCACCGAGATCATCCCGGTGTTCTCGCGCAAACCGATCTTCGGCTACGTCGGGCTCGTCGGCGCCACCATCGCCATCACCGGTCTGTCCGTGGTGGTGTGGGCGCACCACATGTTCGCGACCGGTGCCGTGCTGCTGCCGTTCTTCTCCTTCATGACGTTCCTCATCGCCGTGCCGACCGGTGTGAAGTTCTTCAACTGGATCGGCACGATGTGGACCGGGTCGCTGTCCTTCGAGACGCCGATGCTGTGGTCGATGGGCTTTCTCGTGACCTTCCTCTTCGGCGGCCTGACGGGCATCGTCCTCGCGTCGCCGCCGATGGACTTCCATGTCACCGACACCTATTTCGTCGTGGCCCACTTCCACTACGTCGTCTTCGGCACGGTCGTCTTCGCGATGTTCGCCGGCTTCTACTTCTGGTGGCCCAAGATGACCGGCACCCTGCTCGACGAACGCCTCGGGAAGATCCATTTCTGGACGCTGTTCGTCGGCTTCCACACCACGTTTCTCGTGCAGCACTGGCTCGGCGCCGAGGGTATGCCTCGCCGCTACGCCGACTACCTCGCGGCCGACGGCTTCACCGCGCTCAACACCGTCTCCTCCATCGGCGCCTTTCTGCTGGGCATCTCGACACTGCCGTTCTTCTACAACGTGTGGAAGACCGCGAAGGCGAACGAGCGCGTGGACGTCGACGACCCCTGGGGCTACGGGCGCTCTCTCGAATGGGCCACCTCCTGCCCTCCGCCCCGCCACAACTTCACCACGCTGCCGAAGATCCGCTCGGAATCGCCCGCCTTCGACCTGCACCACCCCGGGCTCGCGCAGCTCGACGAAGCCCGCTCACGCGGCCGCCGCGACGCCGTGGAGCCGGGCAAGGGCGTCGCGAGGCCGGCGGGGGAGGAGGACCGGGGCTGACCGGGCCCTGCCCGCCCGGACCGGCGCGGGTCGCCGCCGCCAAGAGGCGGTCCTAGACTGAAACGCGGGTGTCCTGCGACGTCATGGGAGGCTCGCGTGACTGCCGGAGCCACGAGTGCGCGCCCCAGCAAGGCGGGCGCGCCGCGGTACCTCCCGATCGCCGAGCACGGGCTCATCGGCGACCTGCGCAGCGCGGCGCTCATCGGCACGAACGGCACCATCGACTGGTACTGCTGTGGACGCTTCGACGCGCCCAGTGTCTTCGCGTCGATCCTGGACGCCGACCGCGGCGGCTCGTTCGCCCTCGCCCCGGACGTGCCGGTCCGCACGAAGCAGTTCTACTTCCCCGACACCAACATCCTCATCACCCGCTTCTACGCGGACGACGGCGTCGGCGAGATCCAGGACTTCATGCCCGTCGTCGACGACTCGCGCGAGGCCGACCGGCACCGCCTGATCCGCCGCGTGCTCGTCGTCCGCGGATCGCTGCCCTTCACCGCGCGGGTGGCGCCCCGGTTCGACTACGGCCGGCAGAGCCACTCGGTCACCACCCGGCAGGGCCAGACGGTCTTCGACTGCGCGGATCTCTCGCTCGCCCTGACGTCCACCGTGCCGGTCGAGATCGACGGCCCGGACGTCCGCTCCTCGTTCAAACTCCTCGAAGGCGAGTCCGCGGTCTTCGCGCTCGACCGGATCGGCGGCACGGTCGAGCCGCGGTCCTGCGCCCTCACCGAGGCGGAGGACCTGTTCGACGCCACCGTCCGGTACTGGCGCCGCTGGCTGTCCCGGTCCCTCTACCGCGGCCGCTGGCGGGAGATGGTGCACCGCTCCGCGCTCACCCTCAAGCTGCTCACCTACGCGCCGACCGGCGCCATCGTGGCCGCGCCGACGACCAGCCTGCCGGAACAGATCGGCGGCGAGCGCAACTGGGACTACCGGTACGTGTGGGTCCGCGACGCCGCCTTCTGCATCTACGCCCTCCTCAGACTGGGCTTCACCGACGAGGCCGAAGCGTTCGTCAACTTCCTCTCGGAGAAGGCCCTGGCCCCGGCCGGGGCGGACTGCCGACTGCAGATCATGTACGGCATCGACGGCCGCCGCGAGCTCCCCGAGGAGGAACTCCCGCACCTCGAGGGCCACTTGGGCTCCGCCCCGGTCCGTATCGGCAACGGCGCCGTCGGCCAGCTCCAACTGGACATCTACGGCGCGCTCATCGACTGCCTGTACCTCTACGACAAGTGGGGACAGCCGCTCTCCAGCGGACACTGGGACACCGTCGTGGAGCTGGTCGACTGGGTCTGCGAGAACTGGGACCAGCCCGACGAGGGGGTGTGGGAGACCCGCGGCGGCCGCAAGAGGTTCCTGTACTCGCAGCTGATGTGCTGGGTCGCGATCGAACGCGCGATGAGGGTCGCCAGGCGCCGCGGCCTGCCGGCCGACATGATCCGCTGGGGCGGCGTACGCGATACGATCTACCGACGGATCATGCAGCGCGGCTGGTCCGCCGAGCGCAAGGCGTTCGTCCAGCACGAGGACGAGGCCGTCCTCGACGCGGCCGTCCTGATGATGCCGCTGGCCAAGTTCATCTCCCCGACGGACCCCAAGTGGCTGGCCACCCTCGACGCGCTCGGCGAGGACCTGGTGTCCGACTCCCTGGTCTACCGCTACGACCCGCAGGCCAGCCCGGACGGACTGCGGGGCGAGGAAGGCACGTTCTCGATCTGCTCCTTCTGGTACGTCGAGGCGCTCGCCCGCGCCGGGCGCCTGGACGAGGCCCGGCTCGCCTTCGAGAAGATGCTCACCTACGCCAACCACCTCGGCCTGTACGCCGAGGAGATCGGCCGCACCGGCGAGCAGACCGGCAACTTCCCGCAGGCGTTCACTCATCTGGCGCTCATCAGCGCCGCGTTCAACCTCGACCGGGCCCTGGGCTGATGCGCACGGCTCGCGGCAACGACGATCCACTCGACGCGGGGAACACGGCCGGACTCGTGGTGGACGGCACCGGAACCGTCCTCGGCTGCACACCGGCGGCCGAAACCCTCCTGAACCGCCCGGCCGATGACCTGTCGGGCCGTCGGGTCCGCGAGCTGCTGGCCGACCCCGCCTGCTGGCCGGACGTCCTCGCCCAGCGCGACGGCCCGGTCTGGGAAGGCAGCGCCGTGGTGCGGAAGGGCGGGGGAGAGGAGGCGGAGGTGCTGTTCCGCGTGCTTCCCCTCGACCCGGGACGGACCGGCAGGCGCGACGCCCGCCTCCTCGTCCTCGGCGCGCCCAGATCCATGCTGGCGAAATGGCGCCAGGCCCACGCCTTCCTGGAGGAGCTGTTCCTCCAGGACCGCGTCGGGCTCGCGATGTTCGACACGGATCTGCGGCTGGAGAGGACGAACACGCACCTCCTCCCGTACACGGGCGTGCCCGACGACCTGGGCGGACTGCGGCTCGCCGCCTTCCTCCAGGACGAGGACGCACGGAGCATCGACGGCGTGCTGCGGCAGGTGCTCACCACCGGGACCCCGCAGGTCGGGACGGAGATCCTCGTCCGGACCCGCGTGGACCCGGGGGCGGGCCGCATCGTGGCCCTGTCCGCGTTCCGCCTCCAGGACCCGCAGGGCCGGGTCATGGGCGTCACGGCCCTGTTCGTCGACGTGACGGAGCAGCGGCGGGCACGCGAACGGCTCGACCTGCTGCACCGGGCCACCGCCGTCGTCGGAAACTCCCTCTCGCTCGCGGAGACGACCGGCGACCTGGTGGACGTCCTCGTTCCCGCCCTGGCCGACGCGGCGGCCGTCGACATCGCCGAGTCGGTGTTCGCGCACGAGGAACCGGAGGCGCACGAGGACGGGCGGCACATGCTACGCCGGGCGGCCGTGGCCGGGCCGGGGGGAGATCCCCTGCGGGTCGGCGCCCCCGTGTCCGTCGACGCCACCGGCCGGCCCGCCCGCCGGATGTGGTCCGCCGACAGGCCCCGGCCGGCCGCCCGGGGAGCCGCCGCGGGGGCGCGGACCGGGACCGCGGCCGACGCGCCGCAGCCCGGCCCCGCGGGCGCCCACTCCGGGATGAGCGCACTGCTCAGGGCCAGAGGGCGGCTCCTGGGGCAGGTCACGGTGTGGCGCACCGGCCCGCGCATTCCCTTCGAGAAGGACGACCTGGCCCTGCTCGAGGAGATCGCCTCCCGTGCCGCACTCGTCGTGGACAACGCACGCCGCTACGCGCGCGAGCGTCACGCGGCCGTGAGCCTCCAGCGCAGCCTGCTGCCACCGACGACAGCCGACACGGTCGCCGTCCAGAGCGCCAGCGTCTACCTGCCCACGGACACCGCCACCGGCGTCAGCGGCGACTGGTTCGACGTCATCCCGCTGTCCTCGGCACGGGTCGCCCTCGTCGTCGGCGACGTGGTCGGCCACGGTCTGCAGGCCACGGCCACGATGGGACGCCTGCGCACCGCCGTACGCACGCTGGCCGACCTCGATCTCGAACCCGACGAACTGCTCGCCCACCTCGACGACCTCGTCTCCCAGCTCACGGACGAGACCGCCGACGCCGCCGGCGCGCACGACCACGGTCCGCGCACGGCTTACGATTCGTACGGCGCGACCTGCCTGTACATGACGTACGACCCCGTGACCCGGCACTGCGTCGCGGCCAGCGCCGGGCACCCCCCGCCCGCCCTGCTGCGCCCCGACGGGAGCGTCGGCTATCTGGACGTCAGCCCGGGACCGCCCCTGGGAGTCGGCGGCCTGCCGTTCGAGCCCCTGGAGACAGAGGTCGAGGAGAACAGCGTCCTCGCCCTGTACACCGACGGCCTGGTCGAGCGGGGCCGGGCCGACCTCGACGAGGGGATGGCGACCCTCGCCTCCCTGCTGACGCGCGCCGGCGCCCCCGGCCGCCCGCTCCAGGAAGCCGGCCGGCAGATCGTGTCCGGACTCGCCCCGCGCCCCCTGTCGGACGACGTGACGCTGCTGCTGGCCCGTACGCGCGTGATCGCCCCGGACGACTGTGCGACATGGCGGCTGGAAGCCGATCCCGCGGTGGTCGCGCACGCGCGCACCCTGGTGGTGCGGCAGCTGTCCCACTGGGGCCTGGACGAACTCTCCTTCACCACCGAACTCGTGGCGAGCGAACTGGTCACCAACGCCATCCGCTACGCGGGCGGCGGCTCCGTCGAGCTCCGGCTCATCCGGGCCGGGGCACTGATCTGCGAGGTCTCCGACGCGAGCAGCACCCAGCCCAGGATGCGGCGGGCACGGGCCACCGAGGAAGGCGGACGCGGCCTCTTCCTGATCGCGCAGCTCACCGAGCGCTGGGGGAGCCGGTACACACGCCACGGGAAGACCATCTGGACCCAGCAGCCGCTGTCCGGTCCGTGAGGGCGGCGCGGAGCGGTCCGCTACATGTTGATCATGTGGCCGGCCAGGCCGTGGACCGCTTCCTTCACCGCCTCGCCCAGGGTCGGGTGGGCATGCACGTTACGGGCCACTTCATGCACCGTCAGGTCCCACTGCTGCGCCAGGGTCAGTTCCGGCAGCAGTTCGGTGACCTCGGGGCCGATGAGGTGGGCCCCCAGCAGTTCGCCGTGCCGGCCGTCGCTGAGGATCTTCACGAAACCGGCGGGGTCGCCGAGGCCGTGGGCCTTGCCGTTGGCGGTGAAGGGGAACTTCTGCACCCGCACGTCGAAGCCGCGTTCGCGCGCCTGCGTCTCGGTCCAGCCGAAGCTGGCGATCTGCGGCTGGCAGTAGGTGGCGCGGGGGATCATCGTGTAGTCGAGTTCCATGGTCTCCACGTCCGCGATGGTCTCGGCGGCGACGATGCCCATGGCCTCGGCGGCGTGCGCGAGCATCAGCTTCGCCGTGACGTCACCGATCGCGAAGATGTGGGGAACGCTCGTGCGGCAGCGGCCGTCCACATCGACCGCCCCGCGATCGGTCAGCCGCACACCGGTGTTCTCCAGGCCGTAACCGGTCACCCGCGGCTGGAACCCGATGGCCTGCAGCACCTTGTCGGCCTCGAGCACCTGGCGCTGCCCGCCCGTCGTCACATGCACCCGCACCTGCGGCCCCGAATCGTCGATCGCCTCGACCCGCGTCGACGTCAGGACGTTGACTCCCAGCTTGCGGTACCGGCGGGCCAGTTCCGCCGAGACCTCCTCGTCCTCCAGCGGGACCACCCGGTCGAGGAACTCCACGAGCGTCACCTGCACGCCGTAGTTGTGGAGCACGTACGCGAACTCGACGCCGATCGCACCGGCTCCGGCGATGATGACGCTGCCGGGCAGCCGGTCGCTGAGGATCTGCTCCTCGTACGTCACGACGCGTTCGCTCGGGCTCGTGCCCGGCAGCAGGCGCGTCGTGGCCCCGGTGGCGAGGACGCAGTGGTCGAAGTCGATGCTCTGTTCCGTGCCGTCGGCGGCCCGGACCAGCAGGGTGTGCGCGTCGGTGAAGACGCCCGTCCCGTCGTACTCGGTGACGGCGTTCTTCTTCATGAGGTAGTGCACGCCGCGGACGCGTCCCTCGGCCACCTTCCGGCTGCGCAGGAACGCCTCCCGGTAGTCGAAGCCGACATGACCCTCGACACGGATCCCGAAGGTCTTCGCCTCGTGCGTGAACAGATGGGCCAACTCGGCATTGCGCAGCAGCGCCTTGGAGGGGATGCACCCCACGTTCAGGCACACGCCTCCCCAGTACCGCTCCTCGACCACCGCCACCGACATGCCGAGCTGGGCGCATCGGACGGCAGCGGTGTAGCCGCCGGGGCCGGCCCCGAGGACCACGACATCGAAGTGTGCACTCATGCCGGCACGATAGGGGGCCGGCCCTTGGCGAGCGGGGCAATCCCCAGACGACATGGGTGGAATGCACCGGGCGGACCAGAGCCGCGGGACCGCACGGCCCG
Organism: Streptomyces sp. NPDC002867; assembly: GCF_053591895.1. Lineage (NCBI taxonomy): Bacteria > Bacillati > Actinomycetota > Actinomycetes > Kitasatosporales > Streptomycetaceae > Streptomyces > Streptomyces sp. NPDC002867. The sequence continues at coordinate 199,842 of NZ_JBSFUR010000003.1, forward strand.
CCGAGCGGAGGGGGTCCCGGTGCGGAGACCGGGACCCCGTGCTGTCACCGGCCGCAGACCGGTGGCGCGTGCCGGATGTCGAGCACGAAGCGCTCCGGCGAGTGGAGGACGCGGGTCGTGTAGGTGGGCTTGGTCGTGAACGCGGCTCCCAAGGTGACCACTCCTTCGAAGTCGCCGGTGAGGGCGAGGCCCTTCAGGGAGGGAAGCCAGATCTTGGTGAGCTTGGGGCCCTTGTAGACGGACCTGCCGTTGTCGTCGTGTGCGGCGGCCGGCGAGAGCCTGATCTCCAGGAAGTGCTTTCCGGCGAGCGGGACCTCGGTCCCGAGGCCGTCGTAGTGCAGCTTCTTCACCGCCTGAACGGTGACGGGCGGCACCTTGCCGCGGATGTCGATGACGATCCGGTCGAAGGAGCTGTGGCCGCCCCAGCGTGCGTTGGTGACGAGGGCGGTCGCCGGAGCCTGGGAGGGTGCGGCGGACTGCGAGGCGGACGCGGGGATCGTCGATCCGATCCCGGCGGTGAGGAGGATGGCCGCGGCGGCGGCCGCGAGCCGTGACTGGTGGTGCATGGTGTCCCCCGTTTCTTCCTGTGCGGGGACTGCGGTGTCACTGATGGAGACACGCCTCGTATATGAATGGTTGCAGCATTATCGCCCCATTCCTTGATATTTACCGATGCCGTCGGGCCATGTCCCCGGACCTCCCGCGCAAGCGCCGTTCCCGGCCACCCGCCGGGCACTCAAGGGGCCGTCCACCATGACCACCGCGCGGTCTATGGGCTCCGGGCCCATAGTGATCGTCGCCGTCCTGCTCTACCTTCCTGGTCCGCGGTGCGCGTGAGGCGCCTGGGCTGTGCGGTGTGAGGAGATGTCGGATGGCTGTGACGAGGACAGGGCGGACCACGGACGACACGCGCGAGAACGTCCTCGCCCGTATCGCCCTGCGATTCACCGCCGCCACGGAGCGCTGGCTGCCGGACGCCTTCGGCTTCGTCCTCGTCGGCACCTTCGTGGTCCTCGCACTCGGCCTGCTGACCGGTGCGCCGGTCACGGGGGCGCCCGACGATCCCACGGCGACCACCGGATACGGGCTCGTGGACGCCTGGGGCAAGGGCTTCTGGTCGCTCATCCAGTTCACGCTCCAGATGGCGATGATCATCATCGGGGGCTACGCGGTCGCGGTGTCCCGGCCCGTCGCCCGGCTGATCTCCCGCCTCGCCAGAGTGCCCCGGAGCCCGCGTGCCGCCGTCGCGTTCACCGCCGCCGTGTCGATGGCGTCGTCGTACCTCAACTGGGCGTTCAGCCTGATCTTCACCGCGATCCTCGCCAAGGAGATCTCCCGGCTGGTGCGCGGTGTCGACTACCGGGCGATCGGCGCGATGGCGTTCCTCGGACTCGGTACCGTCTGGGCGCAGGGCCTCTCCGGCTCGGCCGCCCTCCAGGTCGCCAGCGCCGGGGCGAGCCCCGAGGCGGTGCAGAAGGTCATCGAGGAAGGCCGCGGCTCGGGCCTGATCCCGCTCACCGAGACCATCTTCCTGTGGCAGGGCATGGCCGCCACCGCCGTCGTGTTCCTCGTCGCGGTGGTCCTCGCCTGGTTCCTCGCCCCTTCGCCCGAGGCCGCCAGGACGGCCGAGGACCTGGGCATCCGCCTGCGGCCACTGCTGGAGGAGAAGCGCGAGGACACCGGCGCCGGCGAGCCGCGCCGGCCCGGCGACTGGCTGGAGCACAGCCCTGCGTTCGCCGTCCTGATCTTCCTGCTCGGCGTGTGGTACCTGTACCGCTACTTCGCCTCGGCGACGGGCCATCCCCTGAACGCCCTGGACCTGAACACGGTCAACCTGATCCTCATCCTGCTCGCCCTGATCCTGCACTGGAGGCCGGCGCGGCTCGTGGCGGCCGTACGCGAGGGAGTGTCCGCCGCGTCCGGTGTGCTGATCCAGTTTCCGCTGTACGGCGGCATCTTCGGCATGATCGCCTTCACCGGCCTGTCCTCCACCATCGCCGGCTGGCTGACGGACATCTCCAACGCCTTCTTCTATCCGGCCCTCATCGCGGTCTACTCCTGCGTCCTCGGCATCTTCGTGCCGAGCGGCGGCAGCAAGTGGGTGATCGAGGCTCCGTACGTGATGGACGCGGCCAACCAGCTCGAGGTGCACCAGGGCTGGATGGTGGTGGTGTACGACCTGGGCGAGGCGAGCGCCAACCTGCTCCAGCCCTTCTGGATGCTCCCGACCCTGGCGATCCTGGGCCTGAAGGCCCGGGACATCATGGGCTACACCTTCGCGATGTTCCTGGTCTGCTTCCCCGTCGTCCTCGTGGTCGTCACCCTGTTCGCGCAGACGCTCACCTTCCCGTGACGTACCCGCCGCCCGGGCAGGCCGGGCGGCGGGGCAGGGGCCCGTCAGGGCAGCAGGGCACCCGTCGGTTCGGGCGCCGGCCTGGACGTCGGCCGCGCTGCGCACGATCACGGCCGTCATCGGCAGCGCGCCGAGCGCTCCGCACAGCGTGTTGCCCACGCCCTGGGCCACCAGCTCCTTGTCGTAGGCGGTGCGCGGCCCGTTGCGGATGCGGTCCACCGCCGCGGTGCTGAACAGGCTCTCGGCCGAGGCGATGGGGGCGAACGCGAGCACCGTGCCGACGACCGCCGTGCTGCCGAGCTGTGCGAGGTCGTCGAAGCCGGGCGGCCTGGAGCAGCCCGCTGACCTCGACCGTCGCCGGGGACAGACCGGCGACGGCGGTGGCGGCGGTGGCCGGCGCCACTGCGGCCGGCGGGCCCGGTACCGAAAGTGACACCACGGGCGAGGGTCCTCAGGGTGCGGTCCGGACCGGCCGTGGCGGGCCGGTGCGCGGAGGAGGCGGTGGGGGAGGGTACGCGGCACGGCCCGGGGGGTCATGCCGCCGGGGCACGGTGGGCCGTGCGCCCGACGGACGGGGGTGGGGGCGCGGGGGCAACTCGGCGTCGTCGGCGGCCGGTTGCGCGCCCCTGACCGTCGGAGCCGGTCGAACACGGCCCCGGTGCCGGGGCGGTGGGCGCGGACGACGCCGGTGTGCACCTCGCCGTACCAGCCGCGCTTCTTTGCGCCGGCCAACACGGGATCCGCGCGCGACACCAGCGCGGCCCCTTCCGCCGATGCGGTGCCTCGGCCATCATGATCGGGCGTCAGAGATCCCTTCAGCGAAGAGGTGACGCTCATGGCCGGGTTCCGGATGGGGCACGGAGTTCTGCGCCGCAAACCCATCGAGCAGATCGAGGAAGCCGACATCCACCAACGGCTGACCCGCACCCTCGGGCTGTGGCAGCTCACCGCGATCGGTGTCGGCGGCATCATCGGCGCGGGCATCTTCAGCCTTGCGGGCGCCGTCGCCAACGGCACCGCGGGCCCGGCCGTGCTGGTCTCGTTCCTGATCGCGGGCGTCGCCAGCGCGGCGGCCGCCTTCTCGTACGCCGAGTTCGCGGGAATGATCCCGAAGGCTGGGTCGGCCTACACCTACGGCTACGCGGTCCTCGGCGAACTGGCGGGCTGGTTCATCGGCTGGGACCTCCTGCTGGAGTACACCGCCATCGTGGCCGTCGTGGCGATCGGCATCTCCGGGTACTTCAACTTCCTCGTCGAGGAGACGGGCGCCGAGCTGCCGGCCTGGATGCTGGGCGCGCCGGGCACCGGGGACGGACACAGGGTCGACCTGTTCGCCGTGCTGCTCTGCCTGCTCATCGCCTACCTCCTCACCCTCGGCATCAAGAACGCGGCCCGCTTCGAGACGGGCGTCGTGGTCCTGAAGGTGCTCGTCGTCCTGCTCGTCATCGCCGTCGGCGTGCTGCACGTCGACACCGCCAACTACGATCCGTTCTTCCCCTACGGGGTGGGCGGGGCGTTCACGGGAGCGGCGACGGTGTTCTTCGCCGTCTTCGGCTACGACGCGATGTCGACGGCCGCCGAGGAGTCCAAGGACGCCCAGCGCCACATGCCGAAGGCGATCGTGTACTCGCTGGCCATCTCCATGGTGCTCTACGTGCTGGCCTGCCTCGTTCTGACGGGCATGCAGAACTACCGTGACATCGACAAGGAGAGCGGCTTCTCCACGGCCTTCAAGTCGGTGGGGCTCGCGGGGCTCGCCGACGTGATCGCGGTCGGCGCCATCATCGGCATCCTCACCGTGATGTTCACGTTCATGCTGGGCGTGACACGGGTCTGGTTCTCGATGAGCCGCGACGGACTGCTGCCGAAGTGGTTCGCGCAGACGCACGAGACCCGGCACGTGCCGACCCGGGTGACGTGGATCGTCGGCTTCGCCTCGGCGGCCATCGCCGGATTCCTGCCGATCGGCGAGGCGGCCGAACTGACCAACATCGGCATCCTGCTGGCCTTCGTCGTGGTGTGCATCGCCGTGATCGTGCTGCGCTACCGGCGTCCCGAGCTGCCGCGCACGTTCCGGTGCCCGGGCATGCCCGTGGTGCCCGCCCTCGGCGTGGTCTTCTCGATCTGGCTGATCACCTTCCTCCAGTGGCAGACGTGGGCGCGGTTCGCGGTCTGGTTCCTCATCGGACTGGTCGTCTACTTCGCCTACTCGTACCGGAAGTCGGAGCTCGCCAAGGCCGAGGCGGCGGCGAAGGCCGGTTCCGCGGCGCCACCGCGCGAGCCCGGAAGCTGACAGAGGCGCGGAGCCCGGCCTTCACAGCGGCCGGGCCCGCGTGTCCCGCGCGTACCGCCCGGGAGATACCGCCCTACCCGCCCGCAGCGGACGTGAGGCCATGCGGCCGTGCCCCGGTGGAGTGAGTACGCGGGCTGGGTGACAGAGGCGGCAGCGGACGGGGTACCCATGCGGCGTTGTTTTCCCGAGCGCCGGAGGATGCTGTCCCCATGCCCCTCAGTCTCAGCAACGGCGCCGCAAGGTGGCTGGTCGGAGCCCTGTGTGCTGCCCCGCTGCTCGCCGCGTGCACGCAGACACCGTCCGCACCCCCCTCGGCGCCCTCCTCTGCGGGAACCCGATCGGCGTCCGCAACCGTCGACGGGCCGTTCGGCCGGCACGACGCCGCGGGGCAGGACGCCCGCCCTGGCGCCCGGTTCCGGCCGCCGTCCCCTGCTCACCTTCCCGGGGTAGGACCGGCCACCCGAGCCGATGTCCCGGCCGGCACGCGCCAGGCCCTGGTGGTCGTCGGCGAGACGCTGGACACCAGCGACGCCACCGCGGTGCTCTACGAACAGGACGTGACACGGCAGTGGAGGCGCGCCGCCGGGCCGTGGCCCGCACACAACGCCCTGCGCGGCTGGACGCTCGACCACCGCGAGGGCGATCTGCGCACACCGATCGGAGTCTTCGGGCTCGGCGATGCCGGCGGACTGCTGCCGGATCCCGGGGCCCGGCTTCCGTACGACCAGGACGACGAGTTCGTCGCCACGGGCACCGGCTTCCTTGGCGAATCCCTCGACGGCTCCTTCGACTACGTGGTCGCCATCGACTACAACCGCGTCCGGGGAACGACTCCGCTGGACAAGGCACGGCCGCTCGGCTCCGACAGGGGCGGCGGCGTGTGGATCCACGTCGACCACCACGGCCCCACCCAGGCATGCATCTCGCTTCCCCGGAACGCCATGCGGGAGCTGCTGCGCGCCCTGGACCCCGCGAAGCAGCCCGTGATCGTCATGGGCCCCGCCGCCGAACTCGCCCGATGACCGCCCGGCGGACGGGGCCGCGGCGGCGTGCCGGCGCGGCTTGTGCGCGTATGGGCCGGGGTGGATTCTGGAGGAGATGAACGGTGCCGGTTCAGCCGCCATGAGTCCGTGGAACGCGGCGAACACATGGACCGCATGGAGCGTGCCGGAGAGCGCTGATCCGCGTGGCCCTCTCGACCTCGCCAAGGCGGCCACGGTGGTTCTCGATGCCCGGAACACGGTCATCGGGTGGAGCCCCGCGGCCGAGTCACTGCTCGGCCACCCGGGCGAAGAGGTCATCGGCCAACCCGTCGACGTGATCCTCGGCTCCCATCCGGCCGACTCCGGGCGGGGCACGGCGCACGATCTCCCGTCCAGCGGCAGCGACACCCGCATGGCACGGCACCACGACGGCCACGCCGTGCAGGTGGTCGTCGTTGTGTGCCCGCTCACCGGCGGCGGCCCGGCGGCACGCATCCTGCTGATCGCCGAGTTGGAGAGCCTGCATCTGTCCGAGACCCGGCGGGCCATGCTGCACGGGCTGACCACCCAGTCGGCGATCGGACTGGCCGTCTACGACACCGATCTGAGACTGACGTGGGCCAACACCGCGCACGACCACGAGGTGGGCCGCCCGCTGGCCGAGTACCGCGGCCGGACGGCCGACGAGTTGTACCCCGACGGCGCCCTGCTGCCCCTCGACGGCCGGACGCTCAACGAGGTCATGCACCAGGTGATCGACACCGGCGAGCCCGTGATCGACCTGCACTTCCGCGGAAAGCTCCCGAGCGATCCGGAGAAGGACCACGTCTGGTCGTGTTCGTACTACCGGCTGCTGGACGCCGACGGGCGCGTGCTGGGCGTCTGCGAGGACGCGTTCGACATCACGGACCGTTACGAGGCCCAGAACCGCCTCGCCCTGCTCGTCGAGGCGGGCCGCCGTATCGGCACCACGCTGGACATGTCCGTCACGGCGCAGGAGATCGCGGACGTCGCCGTCCCGGACTTCGCGAGCGCGGTCACGGTCGACCTGGAGCGCGCCGTGCTGGAGGGCGGCGAGCCCGGCACCGAGGGGGCGGCGGACTCGGTGTACGTCCGTGTCGCCGCCCGGTGCGACCCGCGGACCGCAGCGGAGACCGTGCTGCCCGTGCCGTACCCGGACGAGGGCGAACCGCTGCCCGGGCACGAGGGCGAGCCGGTCCGCCGTGTGCGGTACCCGCGGGGTTCGCCCCAGCTGCGGAGCCTGGCGTCGGGCGGCCGGGTGCTCGACGAGAACACTCTGGTCGTGCCGTTGCGGACCCGGGGCGGCACGATGGGCCTCGTCACCTTCGTGCGCATCGGCCGCCCCGCCGTCTTCGACAACGGCGAGGTCGCGCTCGCGGACGAGTTGACCGCTCGCGCCGCCGTGTCCATCGACAATGCCCGCCGCTTCACCCGCGAACGCGTCGCCTCCCGCACCCTTCAGCGCCAGTTGCTGCCCCAGCATCTGCCGCAGCAGCCCGCCGTGGACGTAGCCCACCGCTACCTCCCCACGGACGACGTGACCGGGGTCGGCGGCGACTGGGCGGACGTCATCCCGCTCTCCGGCGCACGGGTCGGCCTCGTCGTCGGGGATGTCGTCGGTCACGGGCTGCAGGCGGCGGCCACCATGGGACGGCTGCGCACGACCGTGGAGGCGCTCGCCAGGCTGGACATGGCCCCCGACGAACTGCTGACCCGCCTGGACGACTTGGTCGGCCGGTCGCCGGAACGACATCCCGGTCTCCTGGAGTCCACCGCGGACGGCGGGCCGCCCGGAGCCGGCGGCCTGCACCCCGACGTGGCCATCGGCGCGACCTGCCTCTACGCCGTCTACGACCCGGTCTCCCGCCGCTGCGCGATGGCCAGAGCCGGCCACCTGCCGCCCGCGATCGTGAAGCCCGACGGCTCGTGCGCCTTCCCCGAGCTGCCGGCCGGGCCGCCGCTGGGACTGGGCGGCATGCCGTTCGAGGCGGTGGAGGCGGAGCTGCCCGAGGGCAGCCTGATCGCCCTGTTCACCAACGGCCTCGTCGAGGCGCGCGAGCGTGACATCGACGACGGACTCGACACACTGAGCCGCCTGCTCTCCGACGGCCACGGCAGGCCGCTGGAGGAACTGTGCGACCGGGCGGTGGCCGAACTGCGCCCCGGTGGGGCCGCGACGGACGACACCGCACTGCTCCTCGTCCGTACGCGTCAACTGGGCGCCGCCCAGGTCTGTGTCTGGGAGCTCCCGGCGGAACCGGTCGTGGTCGGCCGCGCGCGCGAGCTCGTGACCGGACAGCTGGGCGAATGGGGCCTGGACGAGCTGGCGTTCGCGACCGAGCTCGTCGTCAGCGAACTGGTCACGAACGCCGTCCGGTACGCCGGGGGACCACTGCACCTGCGCCTCATCCGGGACCGGGCCCTGCTGTGCGAGGTCGCCGACGCCGGGCACACGTCACCGCACCTGCGCCACAGCACGGTCGAGGACGAAGGCGGCCGCGGACTGTTCATCGTCGCCCAGCTCGTGCAGCGGTGGGGCACGCGATACACGAGCTCGGGCAAGATCATCTGGACGGAGCAGGAGTTCCCCGACGGCGCCGACGGCCTCTGAGGCGCCCGCGGGTCACGCCGCGTGGTGCGCGAGCGCGGCGTGCGGATCGGCCGTCCCGGGCAGGGGCGCCGGGTCGGCATGGACCAGGGCGGCCGTCAGCCGGGGCAGCGCGTGGAGCAGCGCGTGCTCGGCGTCCACGGCCACCCGGTGTGCCTCGAACACGGTCAGCCGGCCGTCGACGACGACGGCGACCTCCGCCCGCAGGCGGTGCCCGATCCATCGCAGCCGCAGCTCGCCCACCGCGCGCACGCCCCGCACGCCACGCAGCGACTGCTCCGCCGCGTCCACCAGGGCGGGGTCGACCGCGTCCATCACCCGGTGGAAGACCTCCCGGGCGGCGTCGCGCAGCACCAGCAGGATCGCGGCCGTGATGGCGAGGCCGACGATCGGGTCGGCCAGGCGCCAGCCCACCGCCGCACCGCCCGCGCCGAGCAGAACCGCAAGCGACGTGAAGCCGTCGGTGCGGGCGTGCAGCCCATCGGCGACCAGCGCCGCCGAGCCGATCCTGCGGCCGGTGCGGATGCGGTAGCGCGCGACCCACTCGTTGCCCGCGAAGCCGATCACGGCCGCGGCGGCGACGGCCGGGAGGTGGCTCACCTCCCGCGGGTTCAGCAGCCGGTCCACCGCCGACCACGCGGCGAAGGCGGCCGATGCGGCGATGGTCAGCACGATCACCATGCCGGCCAGGTCCTCGGCCCGCCCGTAGCCGTAGGTGAACCGCCGGGTGGCCGCCCGCCGGCCGAGGACGAACGCGACGGCCAGCGGCACCGCGGTCAGCGCGTCGGCCGCGTTGTGCACGGTGTCTCCCAGCAGCGCCACCGAGCCCGACAGCACCACCACGACGGTCTGAGCCGCCGCCGTGGCGCCGAGGACGGCCAGGGAGATCCACAGCGCCCGCATGCCCTGGGCGGACGTCTCCAGTGCCCGGTCGACCTTGGCGGCCGACTCGTGGGAGTGCGGGCGGAGCAGGTGCGCCACCCGGTGACGCAGACGGGACCACCGGGCGTCCGGCCCGTGCCCGTGAGGGTGGTCGTGCCGGTGCGTGTGGTCGTCGTGTGTGTGCTCTGTCCCCGCCATACGCCCTACCGTCGCACGCGGAACCCATTGCGGCTACAGCCGTCGTACACCCTCTGACCAGGTGCGACACGCTCGCAGGTGCGTCCGGTTCGGCCCCGGGGGACAGGCGGGGACACGGGCCTGTTCAGCGGGGTGCCTCCGCGATGTGACGGCCCGCCACCGCGCGGCCCTCCGACACGGCCTCGGTGAAGGCGGAGATCGCCTCCGCACCCGATGGGCGCAACAGCGGATGCCGCCTTTCTCACATGAACCTATTGTCATGGACAGCCTGCCCACCGTCGTGGCAGGTCCGCCGAGAGAAGGGCGTCTGATGCATCGTCACCACAACGGCCGCGCCGCGGGAATCCGCGTCGGAGCGGGTCTGTGCGCCGCTGTCTCCGCCTCACTTGTCCTGCTGTGCGCAGCTCCGGGCGCCCATGCGGACCCCGCGCGCGGCACGGCCCCGACGGGCCCACGGGTCGACTGGAACGCCATCGCCCAATGCGAGTCCAGCGGCGACTGGCAGGCCAACACGGGCAACGGGCACTACGGCGGCCTGCAGTTCACCCAGTCGAGCTGGCGGGCGGCGGGCGGCCTGAGGTACGCGCCGCGGGCGGATCTGGCGACGAGGTCGGAACAGATCGCGACGGCGAAGAGACTCGCCCGCATCCAGGGCATGGGCGCCTGGACCTGCGCCCGCCGCTGAGGCGCGAGGCCGGCCGAGGCCGGGGGAAGTGCCGGTGGTCCTGCCCGGACCGCCGGCACTCCGCCCCCCGACCGTGATCAGCCCTCGAGAACGCCCGACTTGGCGATCGTGACCTTGGACTTGACCGCGCCGCTGCGCGAGCCCAGCGACTCGATCTGCTTCACGACGTCCATGCCCTCGACGACCTCGCCGAAGACGACGTGCTTGTTGTCCAGCCAGTCGGTGACGATCGTGGTGATGAAGAACTGCGAGCCGTTGGTGTTGGGGCCCGCGTTGGCCATGGAGAGCTGGCCCGGCTTGGTGTGCTTGATCTGGAAGTTCTCGTCGGCGAACTTCTCGCCGTAGATGCTCCGGCCGCCCGTGCCGTCGCCGCGGGTGAAGTCTCCGCCCTGGAGCATGAAGTCCGGGATGACGCGGTGGAAGGACGAGCCCTCGTAGCCGTAGCCGTGCTCGCCCGTGGCCAGCTCGCGGAAGTTCTTGGCGGTCTTGGGGACCACGTCGTCGAACAGGGTGAAGACGATCCGGCCGGCGGGCTGGTCGTCGATGGTGATGTCGAAGTACACGTTGTTGCTCATGACTGCATCCTGACATCTGTCGTCACCACCGCGCACACCAGGCACACCCTTCGCCCCGCTTCGGGCGGGAGCGTCACGTACCGAGCAGGGCCTCCAGAGGGATGTGACTGTCCGTCAGGGACTGCTCCGTCCAGATCACCTTGCCCGTCGGTGTGTACCTCGTTCCCCACCGCGTGGCGAGCTGGGCCACGAGGAACAGGCCGCGGCCTCCCTCGTCGGTGAGGGCCGCGCGGCGCAGATGGGGCGAGGTGCTGCTGCCGTCGGAGACCTCGCACACGAGAGCACGCTCGTACAGAAGCCGTACGTGGATCGGCTCGGAGCCGTAGCGGATCGCGTTGGTGATCAGCTCGCTCAGTACGAGTTCCGTGGTGAATCCCACCTCGTCCAGCCCCCACTCCTCCAGCTGGCGGCTGCAGGCGTTGCGGACCGGGGCGACGGCGGCGGGGTCGCGGGGCACGTCCCACGTGGCGACCCGCCCCGGATCCAGCAGCCGGGTACGCGCCACCAGCAGGGCGATGTCGTCGCGGCGCGGCGTGGGCAGCATGGTGTCCATCACCGCCTCGCAGATCTCCTCGGGGGCGCCGTCGGCATGCTCGGACAGCACCCCGCGCAGCGCGTCCAGTCCGGCGTCGATGTCGCGGCCGCGGTGTTCGACGAGCCCGTCGGTGTACAGGACGAGCCTGCTGTCCTCGGGCAGGCGCACCTCCGTGGCCTCCATCGGCAGGCCGCCCAGGCCCAGCGGGGGTGAGACGGGTACGTCCGCGAACCCCACCGTCCCGTCCGGGTGCACCAGGGCGGGCGCCAGGTGTCCGGCCGTCGACATGCAGCACAGGCCGGAGACGGGATCGTAGATCGCGTACAGGCACGTCGCTCCGGTCGTGCCCTCGCCGTCGCCGCCCGGCTCGTCCTGGTCGATACGGCTGACCAGTTCGTCGAGCCGCGTCATCAGCTCGTCCGGAGGCAGGTCCAGCGTGGAGAAGTTGTGCACCGCGGTCCGCAGGCGGCCCATGGTCGCCGCGGCGTGCAGTCCGTGGCCGACCACGTCGCCGACGACGAGCGCGACCCGCGCCCCGGGCAGCGGGATCACGTCGAACCAGTCGCCGCCCACCCGCGCCTGCGCGGGCAGGTAGCGGTACGCGATGTCGAGGGCGTTCTGGCTGGGCAGCACGTGGGGCAGCAGGCTGCGCTGGAGCGTTTCGGCCATCCGGTGCTCGCGCGTGAAGCGCCGGGCGTTGTCGACGGCGACGGCGGCACGGGCGGCCAGTTCCTCGGCGAAGGTCAGGTCCTCCTGCTCGAACGGCTCGGGCCGTTCCGAACGCCAGAAGTTCACCATGCCCAGCAGCACGCCGCTGCCCTGCAGCGGCGCCGTGATGAGCGAGTGGACCCCGTAGGCCAGGGCGACGTCCGCGCCGTGGCGGTCCTGTGCCCGCCAGGCGTCCGCGACCTTCAGATCGGCCTCCAGGGCGGCGTGACCGCTGGCCATGGCCGCCGCCATCGGCGTGGCGTGCGCGACGAAGTGGATCACGTCTCCCACCGGCTGGAAGGGGTGGTCGGCCCGGATACCGCACAGCGCCGCCCGGCGCATCGCCGACGGCGCGCCCGAGGGCTCGTCGCCGTGCAGCACCGCGTCGGGCAGTTCGACCGTGACGAAGTCCGCGAAGCGGGGGACCGCCACGCGCGACAGCTCCTCCGCGGTCCGCACCACGTCCAGCGTGGTCCCGATCCGCACCCCGGCCTCGTAGAGGATCTTCAGGCGCTCCCGGGCCACCTCCGCCGTGCCCGCCAGGGCCCGTAGCTCCGTGGTGTCGCGGAGCGTCGCCACGTTGCCCGAGTTCCCGCCGTAGGGCGCGGTCGGCCGGGTGCTGACGGCCAGCAGCCGGTCCCCCGCCAGGTGCACCTCGTCGGTGACGGCACGGTCGGAGACCAGCAGCCCGGTGATGTCGAGGTCCAGGCCCAGATCGGCGACCGGCTGCCCGTCGGCGTCCGGCGGCAGCTCCAGGAGGCGGCGGGCCTCGTCGTTGGCCAGCATCAGGCGGTCGTCGCCGCCGACGATCAGGACGCCTTCGCGCACCGCGTGCAGGACCGCGTCGTGGTGCTCGTACATCCGGGTCATCTCTTCGGGGCCGATGCCGTGCGTCTGGCGTCGCAGGCGCCGGCTCACCAGGGCGGCGCTGGCCGTGGCCAGGGCGAGGGCTGCGGCGGCGGAGGCCAGGAGCACCGGGAGCTGCCGGTCCACGGCGTTGCCGACGTTCGCGATCTGGACGCCGGCGCCGACCAGACCGATGACGGTTCCGTCGGGCGTCATCACCGGAACGATCGCGCGGGCCGCGTCGCTCGGAGCTCCTTCGAAGATCTCCGCGAACGCCTCCCCGGCTCCGGCCCGCTCCACCCCCACGGCGACCCGGCCGACGAGGTCGGGGTAGGTGTCGGCGTAGCGCATGCCGTCGGGGGCCATCACGGTGATGAAGTCGACCCCCGACTCGCGGGCGGCGGCCGTCACGAGCGGCTGGAGCACGGCGCTGGGATCGGACGAGCGCAGGGCGGCCGCGGTCCCCGGGGCGTGGGCGAAGGCGGCGGCGGTAGCCATCGACCGGTTCTGCGCATCCTGCTCGCTGTTGTGCTGCGCCTGCAGTACGAGGGCGATCACGGCGGCCACGATGAGCAGCACCGCGACCACGGTCTGGAGGAAGAGGACCTGTCCGGCGACGCTGCGGGAACTCAGGAGGGACATCGGGCCGCGCAGGGCGCGCCGCAAGGCGTCGAACCTGTCGAGCCTGTGCCGGTTCATAGCGTTCCACTCCCGGGGACCTGGGCGTCCGTTGCGGGCGGACCTCCGGTGAGGCGGCGGGCGGCCGAAGGCCGGGGGCCGTGACGACGGCCCGATCATGACCCTTCTAGCATCAATGTACTTTTCGCCCTCCTGGGCTGCGCCCCGGGGCGCAGCGATCCGCGCCGCGGCGGACACGGCGGCGATCCGCCGGCGTGGACGAATCGCCGGTGGCGGCGAGGCGGTGATCCGCCGGCGTGGACGGTCGCCGGTGGCCGGGACGGCCCGTGGCGCACGGTGGCCCGGTCGCCCCCTCAGTTGTCAGACACGCCGGTCCGTTCGCGCCGACAGCCCCTGACGCAGGCATTCCACGAGACGGGCCGCCATCGTTCCCCCGGGATCGAGCCGGGGGTTGAAAATGGTGACGTCCAGTCCCCGGGCCCGCTCGTCGGCCAGCGCCGTCGCCAGCACCGTCTCCAGCTCCGTCCACGACAGTCCGTCCGGGATCCGGTAGTCGACGGCAGGCATGATCGCGTCGTCGAGGACGTCGACGTCGAGGTGCACCCAGAAGCCGGCCGTCTCCCCGCGGGTGAGGTGGTCGACCGCCTGGCGTGCGGCCGCGGCGGCCTCCGACGCCCGGACGCGGTCGAGCCCCATCGCGTGCAGGCGCGGCGGCAGCGGCTGCATCCCCGCCCGCGCCGACTCGGCCGCGTCGCGGAAGCCGAAGGCGACGACGTCCTCGTCCCGCAGCAGCGGCCCGCGCCCCTCCAGGTCGGTCAGGATCCGGGGGCCGCGGCCCGTCGCCAGGGCCAGTTCCATCGACGCCGCCTCGCCGGCCGGCTCCGCGGACGGCTGGTAGAAGTCCGTGTGGCCGTCGAGGAACAGCAGGCCGTGGCGTCCGCGGCGGTGCAGGGCGAGCAGGCTGCCGAGCAGGATGCTGCAGTCGCCGCCGAGCACGACGGGAAAGTGGCCGCGGCCGAGCACGCCGCCGACGGCGTCGGCCAGTTCGATCGAGTACCGCGCGATACCCGCGGGGTTGAGGACCCCGGTCTCCTCGTCACGCCTCGGGTCGTACGCCGGCGCTTCGACCCGGCCCGCCCGCACGGCCCCGGGAAGACCCGTCAGACCGGCGTCCAGCAGCGCGCGCGGAAGGTCCTGGACACCGGACGGCCGCAGACCGAGCACGGACGGCGCCTCGATGAACTCCAGTACCTGCACGTGCGCACCCCTTCGCCGCGAGGCGGCCGCGGGAACCGCGCGACGGGGGCCGACAGCGCGGGGCCGCGGACCGGACCCTATGCCGGGCTGCCCTGGGGCGGCACGGGGACATCGCCGCAGGGTCCGTTCTCGTGAACGGGGCCACCCGCCTGGGCGCGCCGTCGGGCGGCTCAGCCGAGGGCCGGGCTCGCGGCCTCGGTCAGCACGTGCGGGCGGGCGAGATTGTCAGGGTGCAGGACGAGCTGGAGCTCGCTCTCGGTCAGCAGTCCCTTGGCCAGGACGAGTTCACGCACACTCCGGCCGGTCACCAGAGCTTCCTGGGCGACGGCGGTGGCCTGCTCGTACCCGATGTGCGGGTTGAGCGCGGTCGCCAGACCGATGGAGTGGGTGACGAGGTGGGCGAGGTGCTCGCGGTTCGCGGTGATGCCGGCGACGCAGCGCTCGGCGAGGGTCAGGCAGCCGGCGCGCAGGTGCGACAGGCTCTTGAGCAGGCTGTGGGCGATGACCGGTTCGAAGGCGTTCAGCTGGAGCTGACCCGCTTCGGCGGCCATGGTCACGGCCATGTCGTTGCCGATGACCTCGAAGGCGATCTGGTTGACGACCTCGGGGACGACGGGGTTCACCTTGCCGGGCATGATGCTGGATCCCGCCTGCACCGCGGGCAGGTTGATCTCGGCGAAGCCCGCGCGGGGTCCGCAGGACAGCAGCCGCAGGTCGTTGCAGACCTTGGAGAGCTTGACGGCGATCCGCTTCAGCACACCCGACAGCTGGACGAACGCGCCCGCGTCCTGGGTGGCCTCGACGAGGTCGTCGGCGACCGTCAGCGGCAGTCCGGTGACGGTGCGCAGGTGACGGCAGGCCAGCGCCGCGTACTGGGGGTGGGCGTTGAGCCCGGTGCCGATGGCGGTGCCGCCGAGATTGATCTCGCGGATCAGCTCCCGTGCCTCGGTGAGCCGTTTGTGGTCCTCGGCCAGCATGACGGCGTAGGTGGCGAACTCCTGACCCAGCGTCATGGGTACCGCGTCCTGGAGCTGGGTGCGGCCCATCTTCAGGACGTCCGCGAACTCCTCGGCCTTCGACGCGAACGCCGAGCGCAGCACCTCCATGGCGTCCAGCAGCCGCTGGGCCGTGAAGTCGAGCGCGATCTTGACGGCGGTCGGGTAGACGTCGTTGGTGCTCTGGCCCGCGTTGACGTCTTCCAGCGGGTGCAGGTGCGCGTACTCGCCCTTGCGGTGACCGAGGAGTTCCAGGGCGAGGTTGGCCACGACCTCGTTGGCGTTCATGTTGGTCGAGGTCCCGGCGCCGCCCTGGATCACGTCGACGACGAACGCGTCGTGGAGCCGCCCGGCCCTGATCTCCTCGCACGCCGCCACGATCGCGTCCGCCTTGCGTCCCTCCAGCAGGCCGAGGTCGCGGTTGGCGAGGGCCGCGGCCTGCTTGACGCAGGCGAGGGCGGTGACGAGGTCCGGGTAGGCCGAGACGGGGGTGCCGGTGATGGGGAAGTTCTCCACCGCCCGCAGGGTGTGGATGCCGTAGTACGCGTCGGCGGGGACGTCGCGGTCACCGAGCAGGTCGTGCTCGGTACGTGTCCCGGGGCGGACGTGGTCCTGGTGCGTGGCCATGGAGGTTCGGACTCTCCTGTCGCGTGGGTACGCGGGGTCGGGGCGTGGGTGACGGGTGAAGGGGGCCCGGAGCACGGGTGGTGGCGCCGGGCGCTGCTTTCGCGGTGACGGCCGCAGGTCCGCGCGGTGCGCGGCGGCGGGCCTAGGCCCGGGCGAGTTCGGCCGGCGACGCGGCGTCGGCCGGCACGGGGACGGCGAGGGCGTGGCGCAGTACCTCGTCGCGCTCGCGCGGGTCGGTGGTGGCGAGCAGCGCGCTGAGCACGGCGATACGGGTCTGGCCGGCGCGCAGCGTGCCCGCCGGCACGGCCCCGGCGGCGACGAGGTCGACCGCACCGCCGTGGGTGTAGATCTCGGTGACGGGTCCGGCCTGGACACGTGTGGTCAGGGCGACGAGCACGCCGCGGGACACCGCGGCGGCGACGGCCTCGACGGTCTCGGGAGTGGCGTTGCCGGCGCCGGTGGCCACCAGGACGATGCCCTGCGCGCCGGCGTCGACGGCCGCGTTCAGCAGATACGGGTCGGCGTCGCAGTAGTGCATCACCATGTCGACGCGCGGCGGGCTGTCGGGCATGGCCGGGAGCGGCAGGCCCGCAGGACGCCGGGGGTGGCGCAGGACCGAGACGCGCCCGAAGCCCACGTTGCCGATGCGGGCGCCGGAGGGGTCGGCGAAGGCGTCCGCCGCGAGTGTCTCGGTCTTGACGGTGCCGCGTGCGGCGTGCACCTTGCCGTCGAAGGCGACCAGCACGCCGAGGCCGCGGGTCGTCGAGGCGGTCAGCAGGGCGTCGTGGAGGTTGCCGGGGCCGTCGCCGTCGGCGGCGTCGAGCGGCAGCTGGGCGCCGGTGAAGACGACCGGACGCGGGTCGTCGTGGTGGAGGTCGACGAGGAACGCCGACTCCTCCAGGGTGTCGGTGCCGTGCGTGACGACGATGCCGTCCACGTCCGGGTCGGCGAGGACCTCGTGGACGGTGCGCAGCAGGGTGAGCTGGTGGGCCGTGGTGAGCCGGGGGCTGTTCACGCTGAACAGGTCGACGATCTCGATGGTGACGTCCGCGGGGACCGCCGCGGTCGCCATGACCTCCTGGCCATGGGCATCGGCGGCGAATCCGGATCCCTGCCAGCGGCTGGCTATGGTTCCGCCGGTGCTGATGACGACGATCCGTCCCATCTGCGTTCTCCTCGTCGGTGCCCCGGTGGGGGCGGTGGTTCGAGTGCGACGCAATGATAGGTGGATTATCCCGCAATATGATTGCCTCTTCGACTCGCCCGGTTGGGAGGGTGTGGTGGATAATTGCGCAATGGACGCCATCGATCGTGCAATCTTGCGTGAGCTGCAGCAGGACGGACGGCTCAGCAACCAGGACCTGGCGCAGCGCGTGGGCCTGACGCCCTCGCCCTGCATGCGCCGGGTCCGGCAACTGGAACAGGACGGCGTGATCCAGGGCTACCGCGCGGTGATCGACCCCGAGGCCGTCGGGCGCAGCTTCGAGGTGCTCGTCTCCATCGAGGTACGGCGTGACCGCGAGGCGGTCGAGGCGTTCGAGGGGGCGCTCCAGGACATCCCGGACGTCATCGAGGCGTACCGGTTGTTCGGCAGCCCGGGGTGTCTGCTGCGCATCGCGGTGGCGGACCTGCGGGCGTACGAGCAGCTGTGGATCGAGAAGCTCACAGCTCTGTCCGGTGTCACCGAGGTCAACTCGCAGATCATCATGAAGCGGATCAAGGACCCCGCCGGCCTGCCGGTGGACGGCTGACGCGGGCGGTCCGGCGCCACCGCTGCGACTTCGGTCGTAGGACACCGGCCGCACCGGATGTTCGTTCCCCGGCCCGATACGGCGCAGCACACATCGCACGCATCAGGCCCGGAGCGGCTCGGGCGACTCACCAACCACGCCCCCATGGTGGTCGAGGCGCTGGTGGCGCAGGGGCGGGCCGGAGCCGTGCACCGGTGGCGGGATCGCTACGCGAACAAGCTCGAGGAGTTCCCCACCCCCGTCGCGCGCGTCACGGACGACAACTGGCCGGCCGCCCTGGGCGATCCGCGACGGGCCGCCGACTGGATCGCGTACTTCACCCGCGCCGGTGCCGAACAGCCCTGGCGGAGCGTGCTCGCCACCTGGTGGCCGCGTCTGCTGCCGGGGATGTACGCCGGGTCGACGCATCCGGTGATCCGGGTCGGTCACGCCGTACGCGCCCTCATGGAAGGCGGTGAGAGCGTGCCCCGGCTCACCGAACTCGCCCACGGGCTGGGCTATTGGGCCGCCCGGCACCGCCCGCTCACGGGTGTCGACCTGCTCAGCGCCGCGGCGGACGCACGGAACGCCCTGGACGCGGTGCCCCCGGTCCGCGCCCCCCAGGGCGGCTTCCCCGCCCGGCTCGCCCTCGTCGACCGGCTGCCGGCCTGGTCGGCCGGAGTGACCGACCCGGAGGAAGCCCGGCGGCGGCTCACCGAGCTGGTGCGCGCCGCGACACATCGCTACGCCACCCACGGGCAAGGCGAGGAGACGATGCTGGTCCACGCGGCCACCGCACCCAACGCGGTGCTGCGCGCCCTCCCCGCGCTCCCGAGCGCGCTGTGGGTGCCCAGCCTGCATGCGGCGTGGACCGCCTCCGCGGCGGTGACCGCGATGTACGCCCCGGCGGAACCGGTGCCGTACACGCCCCCGGGGCGCATCACCGCCGAAGAGGTTCTCGAATGGGCCCTCGGACACGGCGACGAGCACGTCATCAAGCTGACCGACACCGCCCTGGACGTCGGCGACGAACAGGCACTGGCCGCCGCGCTGTACGCCGTCGAACTCAGCGAACCCCTCTCCTGAGCCGCCCCGGCGAATGGAGCAGTCCTCTTTGCACGCACTCGGCGCGGACCAGAGCCTGATGCCATGAGGAGCAGACCCAAGGTGGTGGTCGTCGAGCCACCGGACAGCCGTGGGCTACGCGACATCTCGATCGGCGGCACGAAGGTGGGGAGCGCGTGGTCGCTGCGCGATCTGCGGAAAGTCCTCACCCACCATGGTTGTCCGAGGGACATGGATGTGGAGGACCGGGCATCCGTGCACTGGCGCGAGGCGGACAGCGGAACGTGGCCCGACCGCGCGTGGCGGAGGCGCACGACCATGGCGCTGATGACGGCGGGACTGCTCGGATCCATGACGCTGCTCTTCGTTGTCGGAAGCCCCGATGTCGTCGGCGCACTCACTTTCGCGGGAAGAATCACCGGCGTCCTGTTGATCCTCCTGGGCGGCGTGGAGGGCCTGGCGGCACTGGCAGTGCTCGACTACTGGGGAAAGCGCCGGCTGAAATTCTCTGGAGCGGTTGTCCTGATCGGGGCGCTCATCGCACTGGCCATCAACGGTCTCCTGCTTTTCCTCTGGTTCCAGGAAAGGGAGTACACGCGGTATCTGTTCGCGTACCCCCCGCTCTGGTGCTGGTCTTTGTGGGCTCTCTGGGTGCTCATTCATGAAGAAGCGTGGAGAGGAACTCCCCATCCGAAGCGATTTGCGGCCGGGGTGGCTGCCACCACGCTACTGGCTGCAGTCAATCTGTCCTATTCCGCGGTCTATCAGCCGGTCTCCGCCGCCGTGCTTTTCGATCTGGAGGTCAAATTCGGCAAGGCGCGGATCGACGCCGAACTCGACACCATCCACCTCCCCCTGACCCTCCAGGTCAAAAACGCCGGAAAGGTCCCGGCCTACATCATCAGCGACAACTATTCGGTTGTTGGCCTCAGGGCCGACCTCTCCGACGGTGCCGGCGGGCTGAGGGGGTGGGAGAGTGCCATGAAGGCTGAGCACGACGTGGCGCTTTTCACTGGATTGCCCGAGAGGTACACCATAAGCACAGGATTGTTCTACGGGCCGGGTTCGTGGCTCGCGCCAGGCGAGGAGTACACAGAGGAGAAGTTGGTCCAACTGCCCAGATCCGCCAGGTACGACGCGATACAGGCCGACCTCACGGTCGAACTGATGAGAAAGGATCGCGGGAAGGTGGATCTGGAGGAATTCAAGGTGGCGCATCCTTCTTGGGATGCGCGGCAGGGAGCCTTTTATTGCCCCGTCAAGAAGTGCGGCCAGTACGTTGCCTATCGCTCCAGGCTCCGCCACAACAACAATATCATCAATGTCACGCGTCGGCCGGTCTATGTGACCTCGCTCTGGGGTGTCACTCCCTTTGATTCAAGGTCCGCGGCATTCATATCGTCGTCGCCGGATTTCATTCCGGAGTCTTTGGACGAGGCGATCGGTGCCGAAAAGGAAAACAAAAGAGAAAAGGGCAGGTACGGTGTCAGTGCCGTTGATGCGCAAGCGATTGTGTCTTTTGTTGAACTGCTGAATTCCCCGGCTGCCTGAGGTGGCATTGTTGATGCATTGACGAGTGGCCCCTGAGTTGCGAGACGACGTGAGCGGGCGAAGAGTTGATGTGTAACGCCTGTGGATCTCCGGTGACCCTGGGCCGCCTCAACGGCCAGTTCCCCGACCGCACCTGGAACCGTCATGGCCGAAATCCCCCGGCGACACCTCTCCCGCCTTCTCGGCGTGCCCTGTCTGACCGTCGCGCTCGCTTTGCCTGCGGGCTTGGTCGCTGATGCGACGGCGGTCGATGGCGTCGCCCGGGCCATGAAGGCAGCACCGGGCCAACCCACACCCCTGCCACCGGAGCCGCCTGAGCCGCCGCCACCGAAGCCGCCGCCACGGGAGCCGCCGCCACCGGAACCTCCCGAGCCGCCAACCCCTGAGCCGCCTCCACCGGAACCGCCAGAGGCGCCGCCACCGCCTGAGCGCCCACCGGCGAACCCCCCGGAACTGAGGACGGAACTGCAGGCTGCCCTGACGGAACTGACGGCGACCAAGGAGATGAAGGCGAAGCTGAACAAGGCCCTGAGCGAGACGCTGGACGTCATGAGCGACCCCAAGACCACGCCCAGGGAGCGGGCCGCCTACGGGAGCATCGTGAACGGGGTCATCACCACGCTGGATATGGCCGAGCAACCGAACACCACGGCCCGGGAGCGGGCCGTACTCAGGAGCATCGCGGAGGGGCTCACCGAAGCGGTGGAGGCCGTCCCGACCCTGCCGCCGCAGGAGCGGGCGTCCTTCATGAACCTCGTGCGACGGGCCAGTGGCCTGCCGGGGATGCTCCAGGAACCCAGCGCCAGGCCCAAGGATCCGAAGGATCGATTCAAGATCCAGCAGACCGTGAAGGAGATCAGCGACGCGCTGGCGACATCCCGGGACCCCACGGCTACGCCGCAGGAGCGGAGGGCGGCGAACAGACGGCTGGAACAGTGGGCCGGCTCGCTACGGAATCCCGAGTTCCTGGAACTTCTCGACGAGGTCAAGCGTCACAAGGGGCCCGCCGTCTGTGTCGACATGATCAGGAACCGAACGCGTGAGATCGGTTGGAACATCGGCTCCCTCTGGGCCCTGTCCGAGTCGACCTGCGCGACGACGGTAGCCGAGGCCGCCGAGGGCAGCGGCCGGTGGAGCGCCCTGTTCGCGTGCGTGCAACGGCATCCCTTCCGTACGTGCGCGGTTCACGTTCCGGAAGACTGAGCGCGCGCCCCGAAGCCGGCCTGCTCCCAGGCACTCCTCCATGCGGTGGATCTCCCTCGGAGGGCGCCTCCGCCGCATGGGGGAATGGGATCATGCGCCGGCCTGATCCCCGCGCGCTGCGGATCCAGAACAGTGAGCCCATGCCAACCAGCAAGATGAGCCGTGGCCGGCGTTCCGGGTTCTCCCAGTCCGCACGTCCCATGAGCACGGCGCCGACCCTTCCGCCGTTTCCCGGCAGTCGACCGTGGCGAGCACGATGAGGGGCCATCTGTGACGATTTTGCTCATGTCGTTCCCGGCGTTCGCGTCTCTGCTGGTCTTGTTCGCCCTGGTGGAGAGCGCGTGGCGATGGTCCACCGGGCTGGGTTTGATGCCGTGGCTACGCAGGCGCACGGGGCGGTCGTTGTCGAACATCGCCTTCGATGAATTCACGGCGGTCGTGAACGGAAACAAGACGGTGGAGCTGGAGCAGCGGAGGGTGGAACTGCTGCGGCGGGACGACGAGAGCGACGGTGCGCCGCCCCGCTCCAGCATTGACCTCACCAAGGGCACGGCGTTCATCGTGTTGCCACAGGCAGCGGATGGCTCGTGCGCTCACGGGCGCGCCCGTGAGGGCCGGCTGATTGTTGCGCCGGCCCGGACGGGGGGATCCGCAGGTTCCGACCACGCACGGCAGGCTCGCTGACCCATCGGACACGCCTAGTCCGTCTCGACCAGCCTCGCGAGGTTGTCCAGGGCCATGCAGGTGCCGGTCTCGTTGTCGGCGGGCGGCACGCTGTCGGGGATTCCCTCGTGCACGATGAGGACATCGGTGCCGCCGTCCGCGTCGGTGAGCGTCGTCGTCATCGTCATCTCGCCGCGCAGCGATCGGCCGTCTCGAACTCGAACACCTCGACGACCAGCTCGTCGGGCACCAGCCGCGCGAAGCGTCCGTGGTACGTGTCCGTACGGGCGCCCGACTTGCCCGCGCCGCCCGGTCCCTCGTACGTGAGAGAGATGCGGAACGCGTCGCCCTCGCGGGCGTCGAACTCGTGCACCTGGCTGCTCATGCCGGAGGGCACCCGCCAGGTGGCGAGTGCCTCCGCATCGACAAGCGCCCGGTAGACGACGGACCGCGGCGCCCTGATGTGCCGGGAGACCTGCGTCGCATACGCGCCCGGCAGCATACGGCTCTCAGGTGGTCCGGATCGCCGGGTCGCTCACCCCCGGCGCGCCGGTCTCCACGTGACCGGCGAAGCGGCGCAGGAACACGCTGTTCGTGTCGCAGACCACCGACACGTCGTACCAGCGCCCGGTGCCGCTCAGGTCCACCGTGTGCGTCACCGTGGCCCCGGCGGGCAGGGCGAGGATCCGGGGCGCGCCGCCGTAGGCGTTGGTGACGGTGAGGCTCGCGGCCGTGGCGCCCGGGTTGGTCAGGGTCAGGTCGAGGTTTCCCGTGGTGGCGTCGTGACGGGCCCTCGCTTCGACGGTCACGGTCTTCCCCGGGCTCCTGAAGGTGCGCAGGAAGCCGTTCGGCCCGTGCACGGTGAGGTGGTGCGTGCCCTTGGAGTAGGCGGAGTTCCAGGTGTCGGTGACGGTCTTGCCCGCCTCCGCCGTGTACGTCCACGGGGCGTCGGTACGGTTCGGAGACGTCACGTAGAACTGCGCTCCGGCCGCCGCGCCCGGACCGAAGGTGAGGGCGATGCGGCCGTCCGCCGTGTTGACGGCGCTGTCGACGTACGGCGCGTAGGGCAGCGGCCGGGTGGGGCGCGCCCCGGGCTCCTGCGCCGGCATGCTGCCGACGGCGGGCGGGGTGGGCCGGTAGTCGGGGTGGCGCTCGCGGTCCGGCGGCTCGTAGGCCGAGGTGTCGGGCAGCGTCACCGGAGTGGTGTCGGTGGCGCCGAAGTCGAAGGCCGAGGTGAGGTCGCCGCAGATCGCGCGGCGCCAGGGGGAGATGTTGGGTTCGGTCACACCGAAGCGGCGCTCCATGAAGCGGATGATCGAGGTGTGGTCGAAGACCTCGGAGCACACGTAGCCGCCGGTGCTCCATGGGGAGACGACGAGCATCGGCACACGCGGGCCCAGGCCGTAGTGGCCCGCGGCGTACGACGTGCCGCCCGCGTAGAACTCGGTGGAGGTGTCCGCGGTGGACCTGCCCTGCGCGGCCGACGCCGGCGGGTACGGGGGCACGATGTGGTCGAAGAAGCCGTCGTTCTCGTCGTAGGTGATGAACAGGGCCGTCCTGCTCCACACCGCCGGGTTGGCCGTCAGTGCGTCGAGGACGCGCGCGATGTACCAGGCACCGTAGTTCGAGGGGAAGTTGGAGTGCTCGGTGAACGCCTCGGGGGCGGCGATCCAGGAGATCTCGGGGAGCGTGCCGGCCTGTACGTCGGCCTTGAGGTCGTCGACGTACCCGTCGCCGTTCTTGACGTCGGTGCCGGTGCGTGCCTTGTCGTACAGCGGATTGCCCGGCTGGGCGTTGCGGTACTGGTTGAAGTAGAGGAGGGAGTTGTCGCCGTAGTTGCCGCGGTAGGCGTCGCTGATCCAGCCCCAGTGGCCGGCGGCGTCCAGGCCGTCGCCCGCGTCCTGGTAGATCTTCCACGAGATCCCCGCCTGCTCCAGCCGCTCGGGATACGTCCTCCAGCCGTACCCCGCCTCCTCGTTGCCGAGGACAGGCCCGCCGCCCGCGCCGTCGTTTCCGGTGTAACCCGTCCACATGTAGTAGCGGTTGGGGTCCGTGGCCCCGATGAACGAGCAGTGGTACGCGTCGCAGACGGTGAACCTGTCGGCGAGGGCGTAGTGGAAGGGGATGTCGTCCCGGTCGAGGTACGCCATCGTCGTCGGCGTCTTGGCGGGCACCCACTGGTCGTACTTGCCGTTGTTGAACGCCTTGTGGCCGCCCGCCCAGTCGTGGTTGAGGCCCTGGAGGAATTGCATCCCGAGATCGTCGGCCGTCGGGTGGAAGGGGAGCGTCACCTTCTTGCCGTCCGACTGGTGCCAGACCGGCTTGCCGCTGGGCAGCGTCACGGGGCGCGGGTCGCCGAAGCCCCGTACGCCCTTCAGCGCGCCGAAGTAGTGGTCGAACGAACGGTTCTCCTGCATCAGCACCACGATGTGCTCGACGTCCTGGATGGTGCCGGTGCTGCGGGCTGCGGGGATGGCCGCGGCGCGGTCGATGCTGCTCGACAGCGCCGCGAAGCCCGCTGTCGCGCCCGCGATCTGCAGAAAGCGGCGCCGGTTGATGTCAGGCATGGGCGAGGCCTCTTGGGGGGTAGGGGAACAGGAGCGACCGGAATCCTCCAAGAGGGCCGAGGGGAAGGGAAGGGGCCCGGGCTGCTGTTCCGGTGAACTGTGGCTGTACGGGGTCTTGACGCGGTGTGCCGGGCGGTCAGCCCGGTGTGTTCCAGTTCTGGTTGGCGCCGCCGGTGCACGGATAGGGGATCAGCCGCGTACCGTTCGCGCTGCTCCCGCCAATGGCGTCCAGGCACCTGCCCTGATGGACCACGGTGTTGCCGCTGCGTGTCCACTGCTGCGCGGCCGAGCCGTCGCAGGTCCTCAGCTGTACGCCGCTGCTGCTCGCCGTCATGCACGTGTACAGGGCGCGTACGGTGCCGTTGTGGGCGAGCACCCAGTTCTGGTGGTTGGCGCCGTTGCAGGTCCACAGCTGGACCGGCGTGCCGTCCGCGCCGCTCCCGCCGTCGATGTCGGCACACTTGCCGCCGATCCCGGTGATCGCACCGGACGCGGAGTTGCCGATGGCGTCCTCCTGCACGCTGCCGCCCGGCACCTTGGTGACCTTCGCGTAGGCGCTGCAGGTTCTGCTCGTCGAGGTGCCGCCGACCGAGGCCGTGACGGCGGTGCCGGACGCCGAAGTGCCCCCGCGGACCCGGCTCTGGCGGCGGCCGCGTCCCACAGGGAGAACAGGAACATGCCGGTGCCCGTCCGCCGGCGTTGCTGTCCGGTGTATCCGCCGACACCGTTGGTGAACCCGAACTGGTGGGCCCAGAAGACGTTTCCGCGGCCGGGGTCGGCCTCGACCGTCGTGCCGAAGGTGACGTCCGAGAGCGCGCCGGTGCCGGAGGGGAAGCCGTAGTCGGTGTAGGTGCCGCGCGTCTCGCCGCCCGCGGCGGCGGCAGGAGCGGCGAGCCCCGCAGGCGCCGCGACGGCCACGGCCGCGGCGACGCACAGGGATCTGATGCGGTGCACGAGTGCCTCCAGGAGAGGAGCTGTGGGGGAGGGTGGGGCACGTACACACCACAGAATGGGAGCGGCGGCTCGGTGAGGGCATGGACTTACGGGCAGGCCGGTTGGACTCTTGTGGGCCTGCCCCTGGGCGGCGGGGGCCGACGGCAATGGCGAGCAGCGGTCGGCGCGTTTCCGTGACCGTACTCGCCGGTAAATGGGCTATCAGCGACAATCTCCATCAATGTCTTCTGGGAATTTGCTTCCGGCTGAATAGCTATTCACTGTGACGGGCATCACAGCGGGCTTTCCCGGACACGGCCGTGCGCACCCCGTTTCGATAGACCCCGTGGGGCCGACGATCTTGGCCCCGGATTACGGGTGAATTCCCGAATCTTGTCGTTGGCAATGGTGCTGAACGAGAGGTGGGGGCGTGTCAGGGACCTGACGTGCACAAAATCAGGGGGCCGGTGTCACCACCGGAGCCCCGGTCGGACGTCCGGTTGTCGGGGGCGCGGTACGGCAGGACCATGCTGAGCCGCTTCCTTCCGGCGCGCGGACCGGCGCGCACCCTCACCGGCATCACGCTGGTGCACACCATGGGGCAGGCCTGTGGATGGCGCTCAACGCCATCTACGCCACCACCGTCCTCCACCTGACGCCCGGCCAGTTCGGCATCGGGGTCGGCGTCGCCGCCGCAGTCGCCCTCGCGGTGAGCACCCCGACCGGCCACCTGGCCGACCGGATCGGCCCGCGGGCCGTGCAGATCTGGTCCTTCGTCGCCCTCGGGCCCCTCACCGCCGCGCTCGTCGCCGTGCAGGGCTTCGGCACGTACGTCGTCGTGGTGTTGGCGGTCGCCTACAGCGCCAGCCGCAGTGCGCGGATGGCCATGGTCGTCGGCCTGATCCCGCCCGAGGACCGGGTCGTTGTCCGGGCCCACCTCCGGGCCACCAGCAACATCAGCGTCTCCGTCGGCGCCGCCCTCGCCGGCATGCTGCTCGCCTTCGACTCGGTCTCAGCCTACAAGGCCGCCGTGGTCTTCAACGCCTCCACGTACCTGATCACCGGCCTGCTCTCGCTGCTCCTCCCTGCCGTCGAGCCGCAGCCCGTCCGCCCGTGGCCGGCGCTGATCGTGCTGCGGGACCGGCCTTACCTGACCTTCGTCGTGCTGGACGGGCTGCTGTCCATGCACAACCTGCTGCTCGACGTCGTCCTGCCGCTGTGGATCCTGCACCACACGAACGCGCCGCGCTGGATGATCGCCGCCATCCTGCTCACTTGGAGCGGCCCAAACAGCCGTTCACGCTGCCGATCGTGGCGATGATCAAACCGGGCGAGGCACTGTACGACATGTTCGGCGACATCCTCCTCGGCCCCGGTGCCCGCTGCCGCGACTACTTCCGGCAGGACACCGTCCGCGACCTGTTCCGTCTGCAGACCGAGAGCCCCGGGGCACACGCCGCCGAGCCCCTCTGGTCGCTGCTGATGCTGGAGACCTGGCTCTCCGCACGCAACCTCACACCCTGAACGCCCTAGGAGAGATCCCGCAATGACCCAGTCACCCGAGAGCCGGCCCGCCATCACCTCGATCCTGGCCCATGTGACCAAGGACGACATCCGCCGGGACCCGTTCCCGCCCATCGTCATCCGCGACGCGCTGCCGCAGAAGCTCTACGACGCGCTGGCGAAGTCCATGCCGACCGCGGAGTACATAGGCGAGCGGATCGGCAAGCCGATCAACTCGAACGAGAGGTACAACTACATGTCCGAAATGGTCCTCGGAGACCCGACGATGGCACAGGTCTGGAAGGACTTCGTCACCCACCACTCCTCGCCCGCCTTCTACGAGGAGTTCCTCGACCTCTTCCAGGAGGACCTCCTCGCCAACCTGCCCACGGCCGAGGAGAAGACCGGCCCCCTGCGCGACCTGCGTGTCGGCCGCCGCAACCGGGACAGCTTCGAGACCCACCACATCCTGATGGACTGCACGGCCGTCATCAACTCGGCCGTCACCGGCAAGCCGTCGGCCTACCGGGGCCCGCACGTCGACAAGCCGTACAAGCTCTTCGGCGGCCTGTTCTACATGCGCCTGACCGAGGACGACGCCACCGGCGGCGACCTCGTGCTGTACAAGTACCGGACCGAGACGCACAAGTTCTACACCAGCGCCTCCGAGTACGGCTGATTGAGGGCCGCAGCGACGTGGAAGTGCCGAATGCGTGGGCCCAGTAGCCGACCGGCGCGGTAGAGGAACAGGCCCCTTCACGGGAGCCGCAAGAGCAAGGGCGCGTGCATGGGAGCGGTAGAGGCTCTGCAGAAACTGGCACCGGTGGTGCTGGCCTTCGGGTGCGGGGTCCTCCTCGCGAGACGGAAGGTGGTGCCGGCCGAGAGCTCCAAGGTCTTCGCCGACTACGCCTTCCTCTTCGCGGTCCCGTGCTTCCTGTTCGGCAACATCTACCGGAGCGACCTGGGCGCCCTGTTCGACTGGCGGGCGATCACCGGCTACGCGGCGGCGGCGGGCGTCGCGGTCGTGCTGACGGGCGCCCTGGCCCGGATGTCCGGCGTACGCGACCCCCGCGGTGTGGCCCTGCGCATCATGGCGGCCGTCCAGGTGAACACGGCCTACTTCGCCGTGCCGGTGTTCATCATGCTGTTCGGGAACGCGGCGCCGATCTTCCCGGTGCTGCTGTTCCAGGTCTGCGTCCTTTCCCTGATCATCATCTCGATCATGGAACTGGGCCGTCGGGACCGCACCGGAGGCCCCGGCAGACGACTCGGCGCCGCCGTCGTCGCCTCCCTGGTGACCCCGGTCGTGATCGCCTGCAACGCGGGCATCGTGCTCAACCTGCTGCCGGTGCGGCTGCCCCAGGTGGTCCTCGACAGCTTCGCGTTCGTGGGGGACAGCGCCTCGCCGGTGGCGCTGTTCGCCCTCGGGCTGCACCTCGGCGGGACGGGGCTGAAAATCCGCGGCACCACCGTGGAGGAGATGTGGCTCATCGCCTTCAAGTGCGTGGTCTTTCCGCTGCTGGCCTTCGCCGTGTGCCGCTACGGCTTCGGGGTCCGGGGCGACTGGCTGAACTACCTCGTCCTGATCGCCGCGATGCCCGCCCCGCAGAACCTGTTCATCTTCGCCCAGCGCTACGACGTGAGCGTCGACATGTCCGCCGCCCTCGTCGTCAAGAGCTCGGTCGTCGCGCTCCTCCTGCTCCCGCTGTGGATGCAGTGGGTGGCGCACGCCGGCTGACCCAGGTCCGAGACCGGCCGTTCGTGGTGAACCGACCGTGAACCGTCCGTTGTTGTGAACCGTTCGTGTGACACCTCGTGTGAAACCGCTCGTGAAAGGCAGAACCGTGACCCAGACCGCGCAGCCCACCCGAATCACCGTCCAGCAGGTGGCAGGCCGCATCGGAGCCGAGATCTCCGGCGTCGACCTGCGCGAGGAACTCGACGACGTCACGGTGGCCGAGATCCGCCAGGCCGTCCTCACGCACCGCGTCGTCTTCTTCCGCGGCCAGGACATCGACCATGCCCAGCACATAGCCTTCGGCCGCCGCTTCGGCTCCCTCACCCGCCGTCCGGGCAGGAAGCACGGCGTCCACTCCGAGGGCCACCCGGAGATCCTCACCGTCGACCCGAAGGCCGACACCGAGCGCTACGGCGCCGACTTCGAGGAGCACTACCGCCGCAAGTGGGTGTCCCCGCTCGCCGGGTGGCACAGCGACCTCACCGAGGCCGTCAACCCGCCCGGCCGGCGAAGGGACCGACCGGCTTCGTCTCCGAGCTCGTCGCGGGGGAGCCGATGCGCGCCTGGTAGGACCCGCCTCGCCAGGCCCCGACCACGAAGGAGGCTCCGGCCGGAGGACCGGCCGGAGCCTTCGGATCTCGCCGGACGACGAGATCCGCCTGCCCGCACCCCTGTCAGGTGGCGAGCAGCCGGTTGAAGAACGAGCGGTACTCGCGCAGCGCCACGCGCAGGCTCTCGGTGTCGGCCTGCTCGCCGCGGTTCCACTGCTGCTCGAGGCCCTCCCTGCGTTCCGCGAAGGTCGCGGCCAGCGTCTGCATGACGTCCGCGACCAGCGAGTCCGCCGAGTGCACGGCCTCCCGTGGGTCGTCGACGAAATCGTTCTGGATCGCCTGCCAGCGGGTACGGAAACTCTCCTTGTCGTCGGGTGCCAGCAGTTCGTCGGCCGCCGTGTCGCCCGCCTCCGCCGCGGAGGTCTTCTCCGTGTCGTCCTCGGCCCCGGCGGGTGCGCCCGCCTCCGCCGCGGTATCCGTGTCCGCGGTGCCGGAGGCTTCGGCGGCGCGGGTGTCGTTCTCGCCGATGCCGCCGGTCTCCTCGCCGGGGAAGACGGGCGGCGGCCCGGCGTCCTGTCCCTCGCCCGCCGCGCCGCCGGCGCCCCGGGCGATGTCGTCGGTCGTCAGCCCGCTCCCGGCGGGCTGTGTCGTGTCGTTGTCCCGCATGATCTCTCCCGCGCGACTGTGTACGGATCAGGCACGGGAGGGCCCGGCCTGATGTCCGTCGGAGAGCAGCTCGTCGAACAGGGCCCGGTAGTGCACCATGGCCCCCCGCAGCTGCTCGGTGGTGGCACGCTGCGCCGTGCTCAGCGTGTTGATCTCATGGGCGGCCCGGTAGTGCTCCAGCGTGCGGCCGTGCTCGACGGAGAGGTCTCGCATCTGCTGTTCGTACCCCTCCGTGGGGTAGCCGCGCTCGTGCATCAAAGAGGTCACGAGCCGGTCGGCGTCGTGCACGGCGTCCACCGGCCGGTCCACGAACTCCTGCTGCACGTCGACCCATTCCCGGGCGTAGCGGTCCCTGGCGCTGTCGGGCAGGGGCTGGATCTCGAGCGACGCGTGGCGCTTCTCGCGGGTGCTGAGTTCGTGCTCGGCGGCCCGCCGGCTCCCGGCGTCCTCGACGGTGCGGTCGTACTCGGGGCCGAAGCGCTCACGCAGACGACGGCGTCGCCGCATGGTCATCGCCACGGCCAGGGCGATCAGGGCGACCACAACCACGACAGGAATGATGATCGCCAGAAGTGTGCCTGTTGACATCGGGCCGGACCCCCTTGTCCGTATCGGGTACCTCTCTGTTGAGCGCTGGTGCCCACGGGCACCCGGCCGAAACAGGTCCCGGCCCGGTCAGTGGACGGTGTCCGCCTGGTCGGGGATCACGGACCCGTCGGCGTCGACGAAGGGCCCCCGGCACCGGTGTCCGTCGTGTACGCGGTGGTGGAGCAGGGGTAAGGGAGAGGTCATCGGCGGCCTGGGCGCGCGCAACCCCTTCAACATGCTGCTGCAGGCCCTCGACGCCGATGCAGACGTGTTCGACTCCACCGTCCTGTTCGTCAATGACGACGAGAACGACGGCTTCTCCGGCCATGTGCCCCGCCCCTCCCGCCCAGGGGAACGGCCGACGAGCTGCTCATTGACGGCAAACCCGTCGAGCTGGGCTTCCGGGTCCCGATGATCGTGGTGTCCCCGTGGAGCCGCGGAGGCTGGGTGAACTCCGAGGACTTCACAGCTGGATGATGACCAGGGCGGTGTCGTCGGGGCCGCCGCCGGCCAGGCCGAGGCGGGCCAGCAGGGTGTCGGCCATGTGTTCCGGGGGGAGGTGGCAGATGTGGCTGAGGGTGTCGGTCAGCCGGGCCAGGCCGGCGTAGATGTCTTCCCCACGACGTTCGATCAGGCCGTCGGTGTAGAGGACCAGGCTGTCGCCGGGGGTATAGGCGGCGGTGGCCTGGGGGCGGGGGACGTGCAGAGGGCGAACCCCCAGGGGCGGGTCGGTGGCCCGGTCCAGGAGCTCGCACGTGCCGTCGGTGTGCACCAGGACCGGGGGAGGGTGGCCGGCGTTGCTGTAGATGATCAGGCAGCTCGTGGGGTCGACCAGTGCTTCGACGGCGGTGGTGTTCAGCGCGCCGTCGACCGAGCGGGCGTACAGCCCGAGTACCTCCAGCGCCTGGGCGGGCCGCTCCAGGGCGCGAATGGCGGCGTTCAGTGCGCTGCGAAGCATTCCCATGACGGCAGCGGCTTCCAGGCCGTGGCCGACGACGTCGCCGACCGCGACCGAGAAGCGGCCGTCGGTCAGGTCGGCAAGGTCGTACCAGTCGCCGCACACGTTCAGTGATCCTGCCGCGGGCAGATAGCGGACGGCGACGTTCTCGTGCCGGGCCAGATCCGGGGACTGGAGCATGGCCTCCTGCAGCGTGACGGCCACCTGCCGCTCGCGGGCGTGGGCCTGCCGCAGCTCCTCGTTCAGCCGCTGCAGCTCCCGGGCCCGCGCGTACAGCTCGGCCTCCAGGGCTTCCCGCTCGGTGAGCTTCCCGTCCAGCGGCCGGGCGCCGGTGCCGCGGGCCTGGACGAACGCGGTCACGTCCTCCACCCGGTGAATGATCCACACCACCGTGTCGTCCGGTCCGAGGATGGGGGTGTTGATCGGGGACCACCACCGCTCCTCGAACGCTCCCGGCCGGCCCATGATGGGGATGTCGTACTTCTGCAGCGCCATCGTGTCGGGTTCCCCGGTGGTCAGGACCCGGTGCAGCGAGGCACTGAGGTTCCGCACCCCGTCGGCGTCGGGGTCGGAAGGGTTGTCGGGGAAGGCGTCGAAGATGTACTTCCCGACCAGGTCTTCCCTGGTCCGTCTCGTCGCGTCGAGGTACGCCTGGTTGACCTCCACGATCACCAGGTCCCGGCCCAGTACCAAATACGGGCTCGGCGTCGCGGCGAACAACGCCGCGTAATCGATCCCCGCGACGGCCACTGCCTGTTCCTCACCCTTCCGTCCGGCCTGCCCGACGTCCCTGCCTTCTCACGCTACGGTCCGCCCCACCAACCCGCCCGCCACGACAGCGCCGGTCACTCCATTGCCGACTCGCTCGGCCTCGGCGGTCAGGTCCCCGCGGTCGCCGCCTGCAGGACGAGGAGCGCGATGTCGTCCGTGCGCTGCCGGGTGGGGCCTGCCGGCCCGATCAGGCTGTCGATCAGCAGGTCCAGGTCGTGGTCGTCGGCGTCGGCGAGACGGTGCGCGAGTTCGGCAATGGAGTCGTCGAGGTCGGCTCCTGGTGTCTCGACCAGCCCGTCGGTGTAGAGGGCGAGCAGCAGTCCCGGGACGAGCGGGATCTCGGTGACGGGGTAGCTCGCGCCGGCGTCGATGCCCAGGAGCGGGCCGGGCGTGACGTCGACCGGAGCCGTGCGGCGGTCGGGGAGGCGGAGCAGCGGCGGCGGATGTCCCGCGCTGGCGAGCCGTGCCCGCCGCCGGGCGAAGTCGAGGTGGACGTAGAGACAGCTCGTGAACAGGCCGGGGTCGAGATCGGCGAGCAGCTGGTTGGTACGGGACAGGACGTCGTCGGGCGAGGCGCCGACGTGCGCGTGGGCGTGGACGCCGGTGCGCACCTGTCCCATCAGAGCGGCGGCGGCGACGTTGTGGCCCTGGACGTCGCCGATGACGGCCGCGGCGGCGGCGTCGCCGAGCCGGATCACGTCGTAGAAGTCGCCGCCGATGTCCATGCCGCGGGTGGCGGGCAGATAGCGGGCCGCGACGTTCAGGCCGGCGACGCGGGGCAGGGTGTGCGGCAGCAGCGCCTGCTGGAGGCCGTGGGCGAGCTGGTGCTTGGTGTCGTACAGGTGGGCCCGGTCCAGGGCCTGGGCGATGAGTCCGGCGAGCGAGTTCATGACGGCGCGTTCCTCGGCCGAGAACGTGCGGGGCCGCTCGTAGGACAGGACGCAGCAGCCGACGGGGCGACCGGAGATGATCAGCGGCAGGAAGGCCCATGCCTGCTTGCCGCTGACCAGCGGAGCCCCGGGATAGATCCGCTGCATCTCCTGCGGGTTCGCGAAGAACGACGGAATGCCGCTGCTGAGCGCCTGCCCGGCCGGAGTGAAGCTGGTGTCGAGCGGCAGTCCGTCGAGGCGTTCGATGACATGGCCGGGATAGCCGCGGTGCCCGGAGATGCGCAGCCGGCCGGCCTCGGCGGTGGACAGCACCAGACCCTGGGCTCCGAAGGCGGGCATGATCTGGTCGGCGACGAGGTCGACGACGTCTTGGACGCCGACGACCTCGGTCAGGGCGGCGGCCAGGTGCATGAGCTGGTAGAGCTGCCCCGCGCGGGCCGGCGGCGCGGCGGGCGGCGAACGCCGGGGCGCGGGGGAGGCCGGGGGTGCCGAGCCGGTGGGGACGATACGGAGGCTGATGCCGCTGGCATCCGGGTAGAGGTGGAAGTCCAGCCACCGGTCCGGCGGACGGCAGGCGGTGAAGGACACGGGTTCGCGGCTGATCAGCGCGGCCCGGTAGCGGTCCTCGTACGTGGGGTCGTCGAGCCACGGCAGCGACTGCCACGGCAGCGTCCCCAGCAGGTGGGCCGCGTCGCGCCCCAGGAGCTCGGCGCCCCCGGTACTGAGAAAGGTGATGCGCCCTTCCAGGTCCAGTGCGCAGGAGCCGCCGGGCAGGCGCTCGGCGAAGTCGGCGGCGGCCAGGGCGGGGCCCGCGGTCCGGCGGCCGGTTTCCACGGGCAGGACACGGGGCTGTTCGCCCGGGGCCGGTGCCTGCCCCGACGCGGCGGTCTCCTCCAGCAGCCGGGCCACTCTCCGGCAGCTGGCGGCGATGTTGCCCTGCTCCCGTGGGGTCATGTGGGGCGGGCGCCCGGCCGGCCATATCAGCAGCAGCGTCCCCCAGGGCCGTACACCGGTGACCGGCGAGGCGGCGAGCGCGCAGGGGTAGGGCAGCGCCATCGCCGTACGCGGATAGGACCGGACCATTTCCTCCTGGTTGCCCACCCAGACCAGACGGTCCTTGCGGAGGGCGTCGGCCACCGGGGCCGGCGACGCCACCGGCACTCTCGCCCACGGGGCGGCGAGCTCGCTCGGCGCCCCGCACAGCACCTCCAGACGCAGCACGTCCTCGTCGGGTGCGCGCAGGTACAGTGCGCCAATGGTGGCACCGGTTCTGCGCACCGTCTCCGCGACCGCCGCTCCCACGGGGTCGGGGCCGGTGGCCGGACCACCCGTGCTGGTCACGAGGCACCTCCGGCGTCACAGGGCGCTGTGGACCGTACCGGCGCGCTCACCCGCCCAGGAGTGTGACGCACCCACCCCGCGGTAGCGGCCCCGTATCACTGGGGACGTTACGCCGCCCCGGACACGACGGCACGCCGTCCTGCGCCCGCCCCGGCGAACGCCCCCGCCGGGCCGGGGCCGGTGCGACGACACGGTGCACCCGCACGCCCTCGTTCGCCCGTTCCGGTCGTGCAGGAGGACGCCTTGCACCCGCCCGAAGGCCGCTCCCGCTGCTGCATGCCGTCGAGCGGCCGGGCGGCGCCCCCCGCGGGTCGTCCCGCACGGCGTGCGAGGTCGACGGCTCCGGCGGCCACACGGGCTTCCGGTGCGTCCGCGACGTGGACAGCGCCTGGCGGACGAGCCGTGGCACCGCCGCCTTTCGGGCGACGCCACCGTGCTCCTGCGCCGCTCGCACGCTCCGCCCCGTGACACTCGATCATGGCTGCCGGTGCTCCGGGCGCCACATGCGTCAGGGCGCGAGCGTCCTGGCTTCCGACGATGCGAGGCTGCGAGGGCTGTGTGGAGCCGGTCACCCTGGGGTTGGAAGAGGAGTACCTGCTGCTCGACCCGGACACGGGCCTGCCCGTGCCGCTGGCGGAGCAGGTGAGGTCGGCCGCCGGACTCGCCCCGCTCGTGGACGCCAAGGAGCTGCAGTCCGAGCTGCTGCAGGTACAGGTCGAGGTCGCGACCAGGATCTGCACCGAGCTGAAAGAGGCCGGGGGACACCTTCTGCGCCTGCGACATGCGCTGGGGGCCGCCGCGGAGGCGAACGGATGCCGGCTGGCCGCCTGCGGCACACCGCCCCTGAGGGGGGCCGAGCCGGCCCGGGTGACCGAGAAGTCGCGATACCGCGCCATGCAGGTGCAGGCGCCGCAGCTCGTCGCCGAGCAACTCGTCAACGGGCTGCACATCCACACCGCCGTGCCGTCCCCGGAGGTCGGCGTCGCCGTCCTGAACCGGTTGCGCGGCTGGTTGCCGGTCCTCGTCGCCATGTCCGCGAACTCGCCGTTGTGGGACGGTCACGACACGGGATTCGCCAGCTGGCGCACCGTGGTCTTCGGCCGCTGGCCGGTCAGCGGGCCCCCGCCCGCCTTCACGGACCTCGCGGACCACGAGGCGCGCGTCGAGACGCTGCTCGACAGCGGGATCATCCGCGACACCGGGCAGTTGTACTGGCAGGCCCGCCTGTCGGACCGCTTCCCGACCATCGAAGTACGGTGTCCCGACGTGCAGTTGCGCGCCGACGAAGCGGTCATGTTCGCGGGCATCGTGCGTGCCCTCGTCACCACGGCGATCAGCGACGCCGAAGCGGACGTGCCCCTGCCCTCCATCGCCCCCGAGGTGCTGCAGGCGGCGAACTGGCAGGCCGCCCGTCACGGCCTCGGCGGCAGTCTGATCACCGCGGCCGGCGAGCGCCGCAGCGCCGGTGACCTCGTCGCACTGCTGATGGAACACATCACGCCCGCGCTGGACGCCGCGGGCGACACCCGGGAGGTCGTCTCCCTCGTCCACCGGTTGCTCCAGCAGGGCACACCGGCCGACCGGCAGCGGCGGGCCCTGGCCGAAGGCGGCCTGAAGGCGGTGACGGACCTGATCGTCTCCGAGACCTTGGCGTTGTGAACGGGACCGGGCGTACGGGAAGGGGCTCCGGCCGTTGTGGCCGGAGCCCCACCGGGCTCACCCGCGGCCCGGGGCGGTGGACCGCTGCTCGGACGTCGGAGCGGCCCGCGTCCGCGCACCGGGGCGCCTCACCCGTGCAACGCCGCTGTCACGCCCTCAGCAGTTCCTGATGTGCCAGACAGGCGTCCAGTAGTAGCTGCGGGAGTAGCTGAACGGTGCGGGCGTGACGTAGTGGACGCCGCCGCTGCTGTTGTAGAAGGTCGCCCGGGTGCCGCGCGTCTGGTGTTGATCCACGATCCGTAGCCGCCCCACGGCATAAACCGCTTGCCGCAGTAGTACCAGCGCAGGGCGTCGCCCTGGTAGGTCTGGCCGCTGTAGGCGCAGAACCAGCCGCTGTAGACGGAGCCCTCGAGACACGGGTCGGCCGCGATCCGGCTGCCGTCGCCCGAGGCGAAGTCCCTCGGGTGCCGCTCGCCGGGTACGGTGACCAGGAGTTCGCCCCGGCCGTTGAGGTCGATCTTGTTGAGCGCGACCTGCTTCCCCCCGGTCCTCTTCACATAGCGGTCCACCTTCGCCTGCAGCGAGGCGGTCTGTGCCGTGGTCAGGTTCGCGGTCGCGGCCTCGGACGGGGCGGCGACCGCATCTTCACTCAAGGACCCGGACGTTCCCGTTCCCGCGAGCCCACCGACCGGCCTCCGCAGAGGCCGAGCCGTGCCTCGCGACCAGGACCTGACCTGCGCGGACCCGTCGCCCGGCCTTCCGTCGTGCCACGCTGCGGCACGGGCGTCCGGGCGACAACGGGTTCAGTGCAGCTTGTTCACGGCTGTGACCGTGGTCTTCTTGAAGTCGGCGACCTGGGCGTGCTCGAAGGTGCCCATCTGGGCCCAGCGTACGAACGTCACCGTCCTGTCGTCCCGGCCGACCGAGAAGAGGGAGATGTCGGACGCACCCCATGTGTGCCGGGTGTGGATGCCGAGGACATGCGCACCTTCCTCGACGTCGAGCCGGCCGTAGTCCCTCGCCGTCGCGGTGACGTCCGGGTCCTGTTCCATGAGTTCGGCCGCGCATGCGGTCAGGTTCTTCCGCCACAGCGCCGCGAGCTGCTTCGCGCGGGTGGCGCTGCGCTCGACGACGGTCACCTGGAGTGCGTTGGTGTCGAACTCGGTCCAGTACTGCCGGTGCTGGGAGATGGAGGGCAGGGCCGGACCCACGCACATGGGGAGCGGATCGGGCTGTCCGGCCGTGACCGGACCGGCGTACCAGGCCGAAGTCGGGTGCGGCGGCAGCTTCTTGGGCGCGAGGAACCGCGGTGCTGCCGAGGACGCCGCCGCGGCCGGCACCGAGGTGGCGACGAGGCCGGCGACGGCGGCGACTGCCGCGACCGCGGCCGCAGTGGTACGGGACGGACGGATACGGGCGTTCATGGTTCCCCCCATGGTGTGAGAAGCACGGTGAGACGTGCGGGCATGCGAGCACATGCGGTCGGGATCCGGAGCCGGTGGACATGCGGGGCGCTGCCGCCACCGCGGCGACCCGGCGTAGCGGTCCCCTCAGCATCTGCGGCGGCACCGCACGATGCAACGGTCACGGCTCCCAACGGTGGGGTGAAACGGTTCCACCCCGGCCGGCCTGGCGGAACGCACGGGGGTGAAATGCCTCGCCCCACACGGCGGAGCCGTCCCGGCGGGCGCGACGCGCCATGGTGAGAGGACGGAGCCCCGCCACGCGTGTTCCCCGGCTCCTGCCCTGCCGCCTCCGGCGGTCCGCCGTATCCCGCTGCTGCGGAAAACCGGATGCGCCGCCGACAGGGCACCGGTTACGGTCGCCGCATGTCTACGCCCCGCATTTCCTAGCCGAGGACCCGCTTCCGCGCCAGAAGTGTGTCCTTTCGCTGTTCCGGAGCGTACATTCATGATCACCATTCGTGGTGTCGAGCTGCGTGCGGGCGCCCGCCTGCTCCTCTCCGACATCTCCCTCACCGTCTCTCCCGGCGACCGCATCGGCCTGGTCGGCCGCAACGGCGCCGGCAAGACGACCCTGATGACCGCCCTCGCCGGGCACACCGAACCCGCCGGCGGCACGGTCACCGTCACCGGCCCGGTCGGCTACCTCGCACAGGACTCCCGCGCCGCCGACCCGGCGGTCACCGTCACCGACCGGATCCTCTCGGCCCGTGGCCTCGACCGGACCCTGCGGCGGCTCCGCGCGGCCGAGGCCGCGATGGCCCGGGCAGGCGGACCCGCCGAGCTGGAGCGGGCGATGCGCACCTATGCCCGTGCCGAGGCCGCTTTCCAGGCCGGCGGCGGGTATGCCGCGGAGGCCGAGGCCGCCCGGGTGGCGGCGGGGCTCGGTCTGCCCGACCGGGTCATGGGCGACCCGGTGGGCACGCTGTCCGGCGGGCAGCGGCGCCGGGTCGAACTGGCGCGGATCCTGTTCTCCGGCCACGACGGCACCCTGCTCCTCGACGAGCCGACCAACCATCTCGATGCCGACTCCGTCGGCTGGCTGCGCTCCTTCCTCCAGGGCCGCAAGGGCGGACTCGTGGTCGTCAGCCACGACACCGCCCTGCTCGCCGACGTCGTCAACCGGGTGTTCCACCTGGACGCGGACCGCGCCACCATCGACGTCCACAACACCGGCTGGAACGCGTACCTCGCACAGCGCGCGGCGGACGAGCGGCGCCGCACCCGCGAGCGGGCCAACGCCGAGCGCAAGGCCGTGGCCCTCCACGCCCAGGCGGACAGGATGAAGGCCCGGGTGGCCACCGCGGTGGTGGCGAAGAACATGGCGCGGCGCGCCGACCGCATGCTGGCCGGGCTCGAACCGGTCCGGCGGGCGGAGAAGGTCGCGAGGATCCGGCTGCCGGAGCCGGAACCGTGCGGCCGGATGCCGCTGGGAGCCGTCGGCCTGACCAAGTCGTACGGCGACCACCGGGTCCTCACCGGTGTGGACCTGGCCGTGGACCGGGGCAGCCGCCTGGTGGTCCTCGGCCTCAACGGCGCCGG
Organism: Streptomyces sp. NPDC002867; assembly: GCF_053591895.1. NCBI lineage: Bacteria > Bacillati > Actinomycetota > Actinomycetes > Kitasatosporales > Streptomycetaceae > Streptomyces > Streptomyces sp. NPDC002867. The sequence continues at coordinate 239,429 of NZ_JBSFUR010000003.1, forward strand.
CAAGACCACCCTCCTGCGCATCCTGGCCGGCGCGGAGGAACCGGACGCGGGCCGCGTGGTGCACGGGCACGGTCTGCGGATCGGCTACTTCGCCCAGGAGCACGACACCCTCGCCCGGGACCGCACGGTGCGGGAGAACCTGGCCGGCGCCGCCGCCCATCTGACCGACGGTGAACTGCGGCGGGTGCTGGGGGCGTTCCTGTTCTCCGGAGACGACGCCGACAAGCCCGCCGCGGTGCTGTCCGGCGGCGAGAAGACCCGCCTGGCCCTGGCCGGGCTCGTCCACTCCGGCGCGAACGTACTGCTGCTCGACGAGCCGACCAACAACCTCGATCCGGCCTCCCGCGGCGAGGTCGTGGCCGCGGTCGGCTCCTATCCCGGAGCCATCGTGATGGTCACCCACGACGAGGGCGCCATCGACGCTCTGCGGCCCGACCGCGTACTGCTGCTGCCGGACGCGGACGAGGACCTGTGGAGCGAGGAGTACCGGGACCTGGTCTCCCTGGCCTGACCCGCCGCCCCGTGGCACGGGTGTGGGGGTCGGGGTTCCGTGGCACATGCACCGACATGGTGCGACGACTGCGTGTGGCGGAAGCGGTGCGGCAGGAGGCCCGGTCGGCGGGGCGCGCGGTGCGCCTCGCCTGGGGCCGGCCGGGACGTGAGCGCGATCTGGTGCTCCAGTCGCTCAAGGCGGGCCTCGCCGCACTCATCGCCTGGATGATCGCCGGCCGGCTGCTGCAGGCCCCGCTGCCGTTCATCGCCCCCTGGGTGGCGATCGTCCTGGTGCGCTCGACGGTGTACCAGTCCGTCGCCCAGGCCCTGCAACAGCTGGGTGCCATCGCGGTGGGCACGGTCCTGGCCACCGCCGGCGGGATGACGCTGGGCAGCCCGACGCCGGCCATGGCCGTCGTGCTGCCCGTCACCCTGCTGCTGGGCAACTGGCCGAGACTGGGCGACCAGGGCATCTACGGCGCCACCGCGGCGCTGTTCGTGCTGACCTCCGGCGACCCGAGCGTCGACGCGGCGACCGCGCGGCTGCTGGAGTCGCTGCTCGGAGCGGCGGTGGGCGTGGGCGTGAACATGCTCGTCCTGCCCCCGGTGCATCTGCGGAGCACCCAGGCGGCCGTAGGGGCGGTGATCGACGAGGCGACGCAGACGCTGACCGCTGTCGCCGACGGGCTGCACGGTTCCTGGGGCCACCGGGAGGCCCGCGACTGGGACGAGCGGGCACGCCGTCTCTTCTCCCTCATCAGGCAGGCGCGATCCGCCCTCGACCGCGGAAGGGAGAGCACCTGGCTCAACCCGGACCGGCGCAACCGCGCGGAACTGCGGCGCCGGCACGGCTCGTTCACCCATACCGTCCACGTGCTGGAACAGCTCAGCGACTACCTCAGCGACCTGACGCGCACCCTGATGGAGGCGTCGGACGACCGCACCGGCAGGCCGCGGCCGGAAGAAGGGGTGACGGCGCTGTACACGCGGTTCCTGCACGACGTCGCGGCCGCGGTCGAGGTCTACGGGGAACTCGTCACCGGCGACGACAGGTCGGCGCGGCTGCGTCTGCGCCAGGCGGTCGACGAGGTCCACGCGGCACAGCGGCGTCTGCGCGAACTGCTGGCGACGAAAGGCGCCGGCGGTCCCGAGTGGATGGCCCTGTACGGGTCGCTCCTGGTGGACGCACGAAGAGTGGCCGATCAACTGCTCGAGGAACCGCCGGAGGACACCATGTGAGCGCGGTCGTCCCGCGGACTCAGCGGGTCGGGCGCCGGGCGGAGCGCCGCCAGTGCAGGGCGAGGTGGACGAGAGCGCCCACAAACACCACGATCCCGATGACGAGCAGGTACAACAGTCCTTCGGCTACGGCACCGATGATGCCCAGCACGATCGCCGCGATGACGAGTGCCAGGAAGAGCGTCATGACGCAGACCCCTCTCCCTGGCGTTCAGCGGCGGGCGAGCTGGCGCTCACCGTTGGCGCCCGGCCGGTAGGCGAGGCCGTAGTGCGCGAACACCGCGGGCTCGTCCTCGGCGGGCAGCACGTCGTCCGTGCCGATGGCGGGGCACTTCTTCACCAGCGCCCTGTCGTAGCCGACCTTGACGTATCCCGGTCCCACGACCGCGCCGTCCAGGGGGACGAAGACCAGGCGCTGCCGGGTGGGCAGACCGATCTGGACGGTGGCCATGGCGGGCTCGTCCGTGCTGGTGTCGACGTAGATCGCTTCCAGCGCGCCGATCCTGCGACCGCCCGGGTCGACGACGTTGTGGCTGCGCCACTCACGGATATCGGCGATCTGGATCATCCCGAGTTCCCTTCACGCGAGCGTGGTGCCCGTATCCGGTGCACTTCCCAGCGTGCCCCGCAGGGCCGGTCTCCACCAGCCTGAGCAGCCCCTTCGCGTCCGGCGGAAGTCCGAGCACGGTCCGCCTGCACGCGCACGGGGAACGCGCTAGCGGCGTCCCGCCCGCCGGTGCAGCAGTCTGCGGAGCCGGCGCCGCACGAGCAGGGTGGGCGACGGGCCGGACTGCGGGGGCCGTCCAGGGCTGAGCAGGGGGACGAGCGGCATCAGGTAGCGCGCTCCGGCGCTCTCCATCATGCACTGGGGCGTCTCTTCGGGACCTTCCCCAGGGGCGATCAGGATGCGGAACGGCCGGGGCGGATCCCCGGGCAGTTCGGCCTCGAGCGCCGTGGTGGTCTTGACCCGTCCCCTTCGGCAGGCCACCACTTTGCCGTCCACCAGCACCTCGACCTCGGGGCGTGCGCCCCGGAGCTGCACCGTGACGGAGTGGCCGTCCTGATCGAGGTGGAAACGCCGGCCGCCTGCCATGACCTGCCTCCTGTCACTGGCGCCCCGTGGTCCCAGGGTAGCGAGGACACGGGCGGCGGAGGAACGACGCGTCTTCGGGCAGGAGGAGCCGTGCGACGGCCGCCCGATCCCGGTCCGGATTTCGGTGGTAGAAAGAGTTCATGGGTGCCTTTGGCCGAAATACGGCAGGGATCCGGCCATCGGCCTCCCAGTCGTCGGTCTCCCGGCCGGGACGGCGCTCACGTTCCCTGTTCGGCGTGCACACGGTCGCCGGGCAGGTGTTTCTTCTGCAGTTGGCGATCGTGGTGCTGCTCGTCACCGCGGCGGCGGTGTCGCTCGTGCTGCAGGGCCGGCGCGCCGGTACGCAGGACGCGCGGACACGCTCGTTCAGCGTCGCCGAGGCGTTCGCCCACTCCCCGGGCATCGTCGCGGCGCTGGAGAGCCCCGATCCCACCGCGATTCTGCAGCCGTTCGCGGAGGAGACCCGGAAGAGCACCGGCGTCGAATACGTCGTCGTCTCCGACCGCAACGGCATCCGCTACACCCATCCCGACCCGTCGTTGATCGGGAAACACATCATCGGTCCGTACAAGGAGGCGGTCGAGGGCCGTGGCTTCACGAGCACGTTCACCGGGAGCCGTGGACCGTCCGTGAACTCCGTCGTGCCCGTCCAGCGGCCCGACGGCACCGTCGTCGGACTCGTCTCCGCGGGGATCACGGTCGAGAACGTCAACGCGCTGGCCAACCGTGACGTGCCCGTGCTGCTGGCCGCCGCCGCGGCCGCGCTCGTCCTCACCGCCGCCGGCGCGGCGCTGGTCAGCCGGCGTCTGCGGCGTCAGACGCATGGTCTCGGCCCGGCCGAGATGACGCGGCTGTACGAGCACCACGACGCGGTGCTCCACTCCGTGCGCGAAGGCGTGCTGATCATCGGCAGTGACGGGAGCCTGCTGCTCGCCAACGACGAGGCGCGCCGGCTGCTCGACCTGCCCCCGGACGCGGAGGGCAGGACGGTGACGGACCTGGGCCTGGACGCCGCGACCGCCGAGCTGCTCGCCTCCGGCCGGGCGGCGTCGGACGAGGTACGGGCGGCGGGGGGCCGGCTGCTGGCCGTCAACCTGCGTCCCACGGCCGCGGGAGGGCAGGCTGCCGGAACGGTGGCCACTCTGCGGGACACCACGGAGCTGACCGCCCTGGCGGGCCGCGCCGAAGAGGTACGCGAGCGGCTGCTCCTGCTCTACGAGGCCAGTGCACGCATCGGCACGACGCTGGACGTGACCCACACCGCGGAGGAACTGACGGAAGTGGCGACCCCGCGCTTCGCCGACGTCGTGACGGTCGACCTCGCCGCGCCCGTACTGGGCGGGGAGGAGCCGGGAGCGGAGGAGGAGACCGGTCCGGTGATCGACATGCGCCGCACGGCCATCGCGGGGGCGGGTGCGGACCACCCCTTCCATCCCGCCGGCCGGGACATGGGATTCGTCCCCGCGGATCCCCGGGTCGTGGGGATGAGCAGCGGCCGTTCCCTGCTGGTTCCCGACGTGACCACCGCGCGGGGCTGGCGGGAGCAGGACCCCGAGCAGGCGGCGAGGATCCTCGAGTACGGCGCCCACTCCCTGATCTGCGTACCCCTGCACGCCCGCGGTGTCGTCCTCGGGATGGCGAACTTCTGGCGCGTGCGGAATCCGCTCCCGTTCGACCAGGACGATCTGTCGTTCGCGGAGGAACTGGTGGCACGGGCGGCGGTGTGCGTCGACAACGCCCGCCGCTACACGCGCGAGCACGGCCTCGCCGTGACGCTGCAGCGCAGTCTGCTGCCCGGCGCCCTGCCCGAGCAGAGCGCGCTGGACGTGGCGTCCCGGTATCTGCCCGCCCGGGCCGGAGTCGGCGGCGACTGGTTCGATGTGATCCCGCTGCCCGGTGCGCGCGTGGCGCTCGTCGTGGGGGACGTGGTCGGACACGGCCTGCACGCGGCCGCGACGATGGGACGGCTGCGCACCGCCGTGCACAACTTCGCCGGCCTGGATCTGCCGCCCGACGAACTGCTCGCGCGCCTGGACGAGCTGGTGTCGAGGATCGACCAGGGAGAGTCCGCCGAAGGGGCCGGCACGGCCGTCACGGGGGCCACCTGCCTGTACGCGATCTACGATCCGGCGGCAGGGACCTGCACGGTGGCCAGGGCAGGACACCCGGGGCCCCTGCTGGCGCTGCCCGACGGCACCGTGGAGGCGCCGGACGTGCCCGCCGGGCCGCCGCTCGGCCTCGGAGGGCTGCTGTTCGAGGCCCAGGAGCTGCGGGTTCCCGAGGGGAGTCGGCTGGTGCTGTTCACGGACGGTCTGGTCGAGTCCCGCGAGCGGGAATTCGACACCGGTCTCGCCATGATGCGCCGCGTGCTCGCGAGCGGCGAACGGTCCGCGGAGGAGACGTGCGCGGACCTGATCGCGGCGATGCTGGTCACCCCGCCGGGGGACGACGTGGCCCTGCTCGTGGCCACCACTCGCAGGCTGGACCCGGCGCACGTGGGGGAGTGGGACGTGGAACCCGATCCCGCCGCGGTCTCCGTCGTCCGCAGGGACGTCGGCCGCTGGCTCGCGGACCAGGGCCTGGACGAGGAGGCCTTCGCCGCGGAACTGATCCTCAGCGAACTGGTCACCAACGCCATCCGCTACGGCGGCCCACCGATCCGGGTCCGTCTGCTGCTCGACCGGACGCTCATCTGCGAGGTGTCCGATGCGGGCCGCAGCGCACCCCATCTGCGCTACGCGACGACGACCGACGAGGGCGGCCGCGGCCTGTACCTCGTCGCCCAGTACGCCGAGCGCTGGGGCACCCGTTACACCGCCGGCGGCAAGGTCATCTGGTCCGAGCAGAAGCTCGGGGCGGGGGACCAGACGGTCTTCGCGTGGGACCCGGAGCTGCTGGGGCTCTGACGGCGGCGAGGCGTCCGGCGCGCCGCTTACAGCGCCTTGTCAGCCGATGGTTGACATCGCTCTTGTCGTCGTTTGGACGACATGTAAAAATGTGGGCGCGGTGAAGCGCTTGGCACCACCGACTCGACCGACCGTGTTCGTCACGCAGCCCGCACCGTTGCTCCGCGGTGTCCGGACTGCCTGTCAGGAAAGGACCACCAACGTGCACTGGCAGCAACTCGTCCAGCAGGTGCGGTACTCGGGCCGGTATGCCACCGGCGCCGAAGCCGAACGCGTTCTGCGCGCGGTGCTGACTGTCCTGGGCGGACACGTCAGCAGTGACGAACGCTGTGAACTGGCGGGCCTGCTGCCCGAGGAAGCGGCTGCGGTGATCAGTCGTCAGATCCCGCTGACCCAGCCGCTCAGCGCACCCGGCTTCGTCGACGCCGTCGCCGCGCGCCTCGCTCCCCTCAGCCGTCCCGAGGCGCGCTGGGCCACCAGCACGGTCCTGACGCTCGTCGCCGAGCACGCCGGCGAGGACCTCACCCGCCGCATCCTCGCCGAACTGCCCCGCGGCTACGCCCTCCTGTTCGGCCTGGCCGAACTCGCCCCGGCTCCCGCCGCGGCCGCGTGAACGACCGGCACCGCGCCGCGCCTTCCGGAGCCAGGGCGTCACCACACCGAGGTACGCCAGGCGGCGCGTGCACCCCTGGGGTACACGCGCCGGCCCGTCCGGCCGATGCGCTGGTCCGTGGCGTCACGCGTCGGCCGGTGCCCCGGGCCGGGGGACCGTACGGCTGCCGGCCGGGGCGTACTGGGCCGCCTGGGTGCGGAACATGGCGGCGTAGCGCCCGTTCGCGGCCATCAGCTCGTCATGGCTGCCGTGCTCGACCATGCGGCCCTGGCCGAGGACGTAGATCGTGTCGGCGTGCCGGACGCCGGACATGCGGTGGGTGACCAGGACGACGGCTCGCCGGGGGCCCGCGAGACGGCGGATGCGCTCGAACGCCTCGATCTCCGCCTCCGGGTCCAGCGCGGAGGTCGGCTCGTCGACGATCAGGACGCTGTCGGCGCCGCTGGTCCCGGCCCGCCAGTGGGTGCGGGCCAGGCCGATCTTCTGCCATTCGCCGCCGCTGATCTCCGAGGCGCCGCGGAACACCCGGGCCAGCAGCGTGCGCAGGCCGTGGGGAAGCCTCGCGACGACCGGCGAGGCGCCGGCATAGCCGACCGACGGCTCCAACTCCTCGTCGGTGGCGTCCCGCTGGGGGCGCCCGATCCGGATGTTCATCGCGGCCGTCACCGGCCAGCGCTGGAAGTCCTGCGTCAGCAGGCAGACCCGCTCGAAGACCTGCGCGCGGTCGAGCCCGGCCAGTTCCGCACCACCCCAGCGAACGGACCCGGAGTGCGGCAGCAGCAGCCCCGCGAGGATCTTCATCAAGGTGCTCTTGCCGGACCCGTTCTCGCCCACCACCGCGATCACGGACCCCATCGGGACGGACAGCGACACGTACTCCAGCGCCGGTTCGTCCCGGTCGGGGTAGCGGTAGCAGACCTTGTCCAGGACGATGCCGTCCACCCGCGCGGGCACACACGCTCCGCCCCGGGGGATGGCGTGCCGAGCCGCCTCGACGAGGAACCGGTCGTGGTCCTGGACGTACAGGGACTCCTCGTGCAGCTGGTTGACGTTCATGACGAGCGCACCCAGGCTCGCCGAGCCCGACCGGACGGCGATCACGGCGGTGCCCGCGACCGCGAGTTCCATGTGCCCGGCCACGATGAGCCACCCCATCACGGCGTACGTACCGGCCATGGCCACGCCGGAGAGCGCCGCGGCCACCAGTTCGGTGACCGCCTTGTCGTCGGCGAGCCGCCTCTGTTCGGCCTCGGCGCTCTCGGCCATGTCGCGGTAGCGGTCCAGGAGGAACGCGCCGACGGCATGGATCCGCACCTCCTGGGCCGCGGTGCGCTCGGTCAGGAGACTGCCGATCAGGCGGCCGGCGCGTACGTGCTCGACCCACGTCATCACCGACACGTACCGCTCCTGGGCCACCCGCATCGCGCCCCACCCGCGCGGCGCCGCGATCAGCAGCAGCATCGGCAGCAGGGCAGGGTGCAGGACCGTCAGGACGCCGGCCGTGGCGATCAGGGCGATCGTGCCGTTGAGCGCGGCGACGCAGGCCCCGATCATGCGCCGGGCGGAGGCGGCCCCGTACTGTGCCACGTCGATCAGGCGGCGGAACGCCGGGTCCTCGATCGCCTCCAGCTCCACGGCGGTGGCCGCCGCCAGGTACTCGGTGGTGGCCATCCGCTCCACGAGCGGCTCCAGGCGCCCGGCCCGGGACGTGGACCAGCCCGCCAGGCCGGCGTTGACCACGGCGACGGCCGCCGCGGTGATCAGGGCGGGCAGCGCCGCGCGCAGCCGGTCGACCGGGTCGCCGGAGCCGAGCAGGGCGTGCATCACCGCATTGACCGCCAGCAGGGTCACCGCCGCGGCGACACCCTGCCCGACCTCGCTGATGCCGACGCCCAGCAGCGACGGCCGGTCCGCGCGCCAGGCCCGGCGCAGCGTCCCGAACACCAGCCGCGGCATGGCGCGGATGGCCGTGACCATGGTCAGGTCCAGCGCGGCCCGCTCGTGTTCGGACCAGCCCATGTCGTACCGGAGCGGCCCCCCGAACAGTTCCTCCTCGGCAGCCGAGACCTTCGGCTCGGCCATCCGCACCCGCCCGAGATACCTCCTCACGCGACATCACCCCGCGGGGTGGCGGGAGGTGGTAACAGGTCGTTGTTCCCCGTGCTTCTTCGATCGGTCATGAAGAAGGAGATGCCCACAGAACGCGCTCGGGCAACTGCCCCTGGTACCCGTGCCTTTGGCGCAGGTGTGCGTCAGCGCTCGTGGTGCACGGCGTCCTCACGATGGGCGGCCGGTACGTGTGGAGCCAGCGCTCCGTGCGCGCGACGTGGGCGGCCGCCGCGTTCGCGGCCGCGGCCGCGGCCGGGTCGCGGTTGGCCGGCGCGGTGACGATCGCCCGGTGGTCCTCGTCGCTCGCGCGCTTGAACGCCGGTCCTTCGGGCATGGTGAACACCTGGACACCCTTGAAGAGGCCGCCATGATCGACGGCTGCTCACGGTTCGGCGCCCTGTTCCGGGTCCTGCTGCCGGGCATCGTCGCGGCCTTCATCTTCAACTTCGTCAACTGCTGGAACGAGCTGTTCCTCTCCGTCACGCTGATGAACAGCGACGGCAACAAGACCGTGCCCACGGTACTGAACGGCTTCATCTCCAGCTTCACCATCGACTGGGGCTCGATGTCCGCGGCGGCGGTCCTGACGATCCTGCCCACCATGGTCCTCTTCGCCTTCGCCAGCCGGCACATCGTCCAGGGCCTGACGGCGGGTGCGGTGAAGGCGTGACCGGCGTGAGGCGCCGGCCCCGTACGGGGCCCGGTCACCACGCAGGTGTACCGCCGGGCGGTTTCCCGCCCGGCGGTACACCTCACGCGACGCTCTCGCGGGGGCACAGCCCCGGGACGTCAGACCGTGCCGCGCCAGGCCCCGTCGGCCACGCCGCGGGACTCGATGAACTGCTTGAAGCGGCTCAGGTCACCGGACGTCCGGTGCTTGACGAACCCCAGCTTGTCGCCGACGTTCTCCGTGATGCCCGCCGGGTCGAAGTCCATCTGCAGCATCACCTTCGTGCGCGCGTCGTCGAGACGGTGGAAAGTGACCACACCGGCCTGCCGCACGTCGCCGTCGACGGTGGTCCACGCCACGCGTTCGTCCGGGATCTGCTCGGTGATCCGGGCGTCGAACTCGCGCTTGACGCCCGCGATTTCGGTCACCCAGTGGGTGAGCGTGTCGGTCCGCTGCTCGATCCGCTCGACACCCTCCATGAAGCGCGGGAACGTCTCGAACTGGGTCCATTGGTTGTAGGCCGTGCTGACCGGTACATCGACCTCGATCGACTGCTCGACCTTCGACATCGAATGCCGTCCTTCCGTGGTGACTTGGTGCGCCCGCGGCGTCAGGGATGCCACGGGCGTGGGTTCCACGTCGCCCCGGGTACCCGAGGCGACGGCCCGTATGCCTGCCGCGGCTTCTTCGGCCGCCGGATCGGCACCTCCCGCACCACCGGCGCCGAGACCAGAGCCCTCCCGACGACTAGAGTTCCGAAGGGGATCAGGACAGAGGGGGCGGAGTGGCCAAGGTCAACATCAGTCTCGATGCCGAGCTGGTCGTGGAAGTGATGGTCCTGGCGGGGATCGGATCCCCGCAGGACGCCGTCGAAGCAGTCGTACGCGACTACATCGCCCGCGGGCACCGCACCGAGACCCGTACCGGGTTCACGGACCGGAAGCTGCGGGAGGCCGCGAGCCGGCCGGAGGAGCCACAGGGCTGATCGCCTTCCGCGGTGCGCCGGGCGGCTGTTGGGTGAGCGGCGGCCGCTCGCAACGGGATACGAGGGTGGCGAGGAGCAGGGCGGCGCAGGCGACGAGGGACGAGCCGCGCCAGCCGAGGGCTCCGAGCACGGGCGCGGCGACGGCGGTGCCGAGGGCTCCGGCGATGAAGTACAGCACCAGGTAGACGCTGCTGAGGCTGCCGCTGCGCTCGGGGTCGACGGCGATGATCCAGCTCTGGTTGGCCGCCTGGGCGGCGAAGCATCCGGCGTCGAAGAGGGCGAGACCGAGCGCGGTGACCAGGGGGGTGCCCAGCCCGGTGGCCAACAGAGCGGTTCCGGCGGACGCGGCCAGCAGGCCGGCGGTGATCACGGTGCGGGCCGTGCAGCGGTCGGTGAGCCGTCCGGTCAGCGGAAGGACGGCGAAGCCGAGCAGTCCGCCCAGGCTGTAGAGCCCGATCTCGGACGGGGCGAGCGAGTGGGGCTGCTGGGCGAGGGCGAGGGTGAGGGTGACCCAGACGAGGTTGAAGGCGAAGTACCACAGGCCGCCGGTTGCCACCGCGCGGCGTCCGTCGAGACGAGCCCGGCGGGCTCCGCGGTGATCACACCGGACGACGGAGGGTGGCTCGTGCGCACCAACCACTTCCTCGGCCCCGCCCTCGCCGCCGGTGAACTGCGGGGACGGCGCGAGCCGGAGACCTACGACCGGCACCGCCTGCTCACGGCGCGGGTGCTCGGCCACCCGGGCCCGGACGGCCCCGACGACCTCGCCGGACTGCTCACGGCCCACCGGGACGACGGAGCCGAGGTGTGCTGCCACGCACCGGAGGGAGGCGCGCTGGGCACCCGATGGGCGACGCTGGCCACCGTCGCGGTGGACCCGGCAGAGCGACGGCTCCTCGTGCACGAGGGCGGTCCGTGCTCGGCACGGCCGTCGGAGTGGACACCGGTCACCGCGCCGATGCCCTGAGCCGGCCGCACGCGAAGGAGCCGGTCCGCGGTGGCCCCGCGGCCGGCTCGCCGGTGTGTGTCCGGGCCGCCGAGTGCGTAGCCGAGGATCGCCGTGCCGCCGGAGGTGATGTTCATGAGCGAACGGGCCGGAGCGTACGCGGAGGCCGGCACGACCTCGGCGAGCAGCCCCAGCCGTGTGCCGGTCGCCAGCGACTGGAAGAACCCCAGCACCAGCAGCAGTCCGAACCGGACGGCCAGGGGCAGGCCCGGAACCGCCTGCGCGGCGACGCCCGCGACCGAGGCGAACTGGAGCGCGACGACGGTCCGTCGCGGCCGCCTCCCGTCCGCGACCGACATCAGGGTCAGCGCTCCGACCACCGTCGCGAACGTGGCGCCGTACATGCTCACGGCCGTCAGGAAGGGCGAACCTGTCTCGTGGTCGACCAGGGTGCCGAGTGCGAAGCCCGACACGGTGCTCGCGGCCACCGACAAGGCGAAGCTGGAGTAGAGGCCGGTGAACTCGCTGTTGCGTAGCAGTTCGCGATAGCCGGTGGTGGGCACGGAGGGCGAAGGGGGAGCGGGGGCGTCAGAGGGCATGAAAAAAGCCTCCGGACGCGTGCACTGCCGCACCGAAGGCCAACTCCCTCATTTTAACAGCTCGTCGGGGTGGCGGGGTTCACACCGCGGGCGCGGCGAGCCGTTTGCGCCTCGCACACATATGTTTGTCTCTCATGTGACGAGATGCCATAGGGGGCATTCGGGTGGTAAACAGCCCGCACCGCAACTGCGCGAGCCAGCCCGGCAGTCCTCCTCATCAGTTGCACGACAACCGAGGAGGTACGCATGAACAGCGGACAGGCTTCCACCATCGCTCCGGTCGCGAGCTCGGCGTTCGACCACTACCGCTTCCCCGGAGCCCTCGTCGACGACCCAGGGACGACGCACATCTCCTACGACGGCCTGGAGTCCGGTGACTACGTGCTGCCCGCCCCCGACCCCGGCCGGCGCGTCCCCCTGCCGCTGGAGCCGGCGGACCGGCGTCGCCTGGACCTGCACGCCGCGCTGACCACCGCGGGCATCGCGCCGCTTCCGGGTGATCTGGCGGCGATCGAGGCACTGTGCACGCTGGACGACACCACCCACGCCGCACTCCAGCGGTGGATCACCCGCTGCCTGTGACTCGCAGGCGGGCATCCGCGCCGGACAGTGGGCGGACCAGGGCGCTCCGGGCCGGATCACCCTCCGTGATCCGGCCCGGACGCGCAGAGCGAACCGGGGCGCGCGAGCGGGCTGTCCGTCCGCGGGGGTGCGGCCCCGATCGGCATCGCGCCGCCGAGCCGTCTCCCGCGGGTTCCTCGGGAGACGGCCGTGATTCCGCCGGTATGCGGACATGTTCATCAACGCCTGTCAACAAGTGACCAGTTCAAAGGCCGTCGTGGAACAGGGGTGCTTCATGAGTCGTTGGTTCGGCAGATCCGTCATGGTCGCAGTGCTGACCCTCGCGTCGACGGCCGTCGTGCCCACGTCGCCGGCGGCCACACCGAGCCGGGACCTCACGGTCGCGACCTACAACATCCACCACGGCGCGGACGCCCATGATGTCCTCGACCTGGAGCGCATCGCGGACGTCGTCCGGGACAGCGGTGCGGACGTCATCGGTCTGCAGGAAGTCGACCGGCACTGGTCCTCACGGAGCGAGTTCGTCGACCAGGCCGGCCGGCTGGCCGATCGGCTCGACATGCACGTGGTCTACGGGGCCAACCTCGACCTCGATCCGGCGCAGGCCGGCCAACCGCGCCGCCAGTACGGGACCGCGATTCTGTCGCGCTTCCCGATCCTCGACTCCCGCAACACGCTCCTGCCCCGGCCGGAACAGGGCGAACAGCGCGGCCTGCTGGAAGCCGACATCATGGTGCGCGGCACCATCATGCGATTCCTGAACACGCATCTGCAGCACACCTCGCAGGCCGAACGGCTCGCGCAGGTGGACGCGATCAACGACATCGTCGACGATTCCGACCGCCCCACCGTGCTGGTCGGCCTCAACGCGGCACCCGGCACCACCGAGATCGCGGCGGCCACGAAGCACCTCGACGACACCTGGCTCGCCGCCGGGCGAGGCGACGGGTTCACGTACGACTCGCTGAACCCGCACGTGCGCATCGACTACGTCCTCGTCTTCCCGGGCATCGACGCCCGCCGAGCGGACGTCCTCCCCACCCACGCCTCCGATCACCTGCCTGTCCGGGTCGACATCAGCCTCCCGTGACGACCGGCAGCGGCACTTCCGGGACGTGCCCCGCTGGGTGGCCCCAGAGGGCCTCGGTCCGCGGTACCAGGACCGGAGGCCGATGTGCGCCGCTCCCGGGCCCGGTAGCTTGCCGATCATGAACATGGACCGTCAACCCCGCACCGCCGTCCGGCGCAAGCGCGATTCCTGGAACGGCTGGAGCGGGAGCGGGACGTCTGGATCGCCTCGGCCGGTGCCGACGGAACGCCCCACCTGGTTCCGTTGTGGTTCCGGTGGGACGGCGAGGCGCTCTGGCTCTCGACCCGGATCACCCATCCGACCGGACGCAACCTGCGCGAATCCGCCCGCGCCCGGCTCGCTTTCGGTGACACCGCCGATGTCGTGCTCATCGACGGGACGGTGGAGACCTTCACCGTGCAGGGGGTACCCGCCGCCGCGGCGGACGCCTGCGCGGAGGAGTGGGGCTGGGATCCGAGGCGAGACGCGGGCTCCTACGCGTACTTCAGAGTGCTGCCGCGGGCGGTGCAGGCATGGCACGGCGAGCACGAGTTGCGCGGTCGGCGCCTGATGCGCGACGGGGCATGGGCCGTCTGAAAGCGCCGCCGCTCGCCGCTCGCCGCCCGGCGAGCGACGGGCGACGGGCGGCGCCGGCAATCTCCGTACCGTCGGGCAGTGGTCGGCTTGTAGTGTGGTCGGCTTGTGCCTGTCGACGCACGCGACGAAGGAGAGCCACGCCATGGCCGGGCCGTACCCTCCGATCGAACCCTACGACCGCGGCATGCTCGACACCGGCGACGGGAACCTCGTCTACTGGGAAGTGTGCGGCAACCCGGCGGGCAAGCCCGCCCTCGTCGTCCACGGCGGACCCGGTTCGGGCTGCACGGAGGGCTCGCGCAGGTCGTTCGACCCGGAGCGGTACCGGATCATCCTCTTCGATCAGCGCGGGTGCGGCCGCAGCACACCCCACGCGAGCGATCCCGCCACGGACATGGGGCTCAACACCACCGGGCACCTGATCGCCGACATGGAGCGGCTGCGGGAACACCTGGGCGTCGAGCGGTGGTTGCTCTTCGGCGGCTCGTGGGGGTCCACGCTCAGTCTCGCGTACGCCGAGCGGTATCCCGAGCGGGTGTCGGAGATCGTCCTCGTCGCCGTCACCAGCACCCGGCGCTACGAGATCGACTGGCTCTACCGGGGTGTGGGCCGGTTCTTCCCCGAGGCGTGGGAGCGTTTCCGGGACGGAGTTCCCGAGGCCGACCGGGACGGCGACCTCGTCGGGGCCTACGCGCGCCTCATGGAGAACCCCGACCCGGACGTGCGCGCCAAGGCGGCGGCGGACTGGTGCGCCTGGGAGGACGCGGTCGTCTCGGCGGAGCCCCAGGGCCGGCCCAACCCGTACGGCGACAGGCCGTCCCCGGCCAGGCTGGCGTTCGTGCGGATCTGTTCGCACTACTTCGCCCACGGGGCCTGGCTGGAGGAAGGCAGGCTGATCCGGGACGCGGGGCGTCTGGCGGGCATCCCCGGCGTCCTGATCCACGGCCGCCTCGACATGAGCGGGCCGCTCGACACGGCCTGGGAACTCGCCGGTGCCTGGCCCGGTGCGGAACTGGTGGTCGTCGAGGACTCCGGACACCTGGGCAGTGCCGCGATGCGCACGGCGATGTACGGGGCGTTCGAGCGGTTCGCGCAGCCGGCGCGCTGACCGGTCGGCCCGCGAACCAGTGCCCGCTCCGTCGGGCCACCGCGCCGGCGGGGGCGACCGCGTCAGGTCAGCAGGCTTGCCTCGCCCGTGACACGGATGCCCGCACGGTCCCCGGGACGCACGGCGACCGGCCCCGACACGCGTACCTCCACCGGCTCGTCGAGGCCGTCCACGTCCACGGTGATCATGGCGTCGTGGCCGTAGAAGTCGACCTGCGACACCGTGCCCCGGGCTGCTGCCGACTCCGGTGCGGTGAGCCGGAGTTGTTCCGGACGCAGCACCACGGTGCCGGCCGGCGAGCCGGGCGCGCAGGAGAGGGGGAGTCGACCGAGTGGCGTCTCGGCGCAGCCGTCGTCCGCCGTGCCCGGCAGCAGCACGGCGTCGCCGACGAAGCCGGCCACCCAGGGGTCCGCCGGGCTGCGGTAGAGCTCCTGGGGGGTGTCGCACTGGGCGACCCTGCCGCCCCGCACGACGGCGACGAGATCGGCCGTGGAGAGGGCTTCCTGCTGGTCGTGGGTGACCAGGAGCGCGGTGGCGCCGGTCGCCCTCAGGGCGGCGCGGACATCCGTCCGGACACCGGCCCGCAGGGCACTGTCGAGGGCGTTGAACGGTTCGTCGAGCAGGACCAGTTCCGGTTCCGGCGCCAGTGCGCGGGCGAGCGCGATGCGCTGCTGCTGGCCGCCGGAGAGCTCGTGCGGCATGCGGTCGCCGTATCCGCCGAGGCCGACCAGATCCAGCATCTCCTCCGTACGCCGCCTTCGGGCCGTGCGGTCCAGCCCGGACAGGCCGAAGGCGACGTTGCGCGCCACGGTCAGGTGCGGGAACAGCGCGCCCTCCTGCGGGACGATGCCGACCCGACGGTGCTCCGGCGGCACATGGGTGCCCGGTGCCGTGAGGATGCGTCCGCCGACCGTGACGGTGCCTGCGTCGGCGCGCAGGAACCCGGCGACGATCCTCAGCAACGTGGTCTTCCCGCAGCCCGAGGGTCCGAGTACGGCCGCGAACGCGCCGCCCGGGACGGTGAGGTCCAGGCCGTCGAGGACAGGCGCACCGGTTTCCCGGTCGTACGCCTTGGACACGCCGGTGATCTGAAGGTCGGTCATGTGCGGTGCCTCCCGAGGAGGTACGAGGGGACGGCAGCCAGCAGAATCAGCGTGGCGGCGTAAGGGGCGGCCGCGGCGAAGGAGCCGGTCCCGGTCTCCGTCCAGAGCCGTGTGGCCAGGGTGTCCATACCGGTGGGGCGCAGCAGCAGGGTGGCGGGCAGTTCCTTCATACAGACCACGAAGGTCAGGGCGGCTCCCGCCGCGACGCCGGGAGCGGCCAGCGGCACGGTGACCTCGCGCAGGACCCGGAGGGGGCCGCGGCCGAGCGAGCGGGCCACGTCCTCCAGAACGGGCGGGGCCTGGAGCACCGCGGCGCGGGTGGCCGCCACCGCGACCGGCAGGAACAGCACGGCGTACGCGCCGACCAGCAGCGGCAGTTCCTGGTAGAGGGGCTCGGCGTAGCGGACGGCGAAGAAGACCAGCGACAGGGCGACGGTGATGCCCGGCAGGGCGTGGCCCGCGTACGCGGACTGTTCGAGCAGAGACGCGGTCCGGCCCCGGTGGCGGGCGGCGACGACCCCGACCGGCAGGGCGAGCAGGGTCGTGAGTGCCGCGCCCGCGGCGCCGACCGCCAGCGTCGTGCCGGCGGTGTCGAGCAGGCCCGTGGGATCCCAGGTCGCGGAGTTGCCGACGGCCAGCCAGTAGGCGAGTGCCGCCAGCGGAGTGACGACGGTGACCGCGGTGACCGCGGCGCACCAGGCGAGCGCGGGCGCCCGCCAGGGACCGAGCGGCACGGGGACGGCCGGACGCGCCGTGCCGGTGCCGGTTCTGGCATGACCGGCGCGTCCTCGGGTGCGTGCCTCCGCGGCGACGAGTGCGACCGTCATGATCACGAGGACCACACTCAGCGCGGCGGCCGGGGTGCGGTCGAAGCTGGCCCGGTAGGACGTATAGATGCCGCGGGTGAAGGTGTCGTACCGCATGAGCGACACGGCACCGAAGTCGGACAGCACGTACAGGGCGACCAGCACCGAGCCGCCTGCCGCCGCGGGGCGCACCTGCGGCAGTGTGACCCGCACGAAGGTACGCAGCGGCCCGGTCCCGAGCGAGCGGGCCACCTCCTCCTGCGCGGGATCGATGCCGCGCAGAGCGGCGGTGACGGGCAGGTAGACGTACGGGAAGCTCACCAGCGTGAGGGCCAGTGCGGAGCCCGTGAACCCGGCGAGTGCGGGGAACGCGGACAGCCAGGCGAACGCCGCGACGTAACTGGGCACCGCCAGCGGCAGGGTCACCAGCACCGACCAGGCCCTGGCACCCGGCAGGCGCGTGCGCACGGTCAGCCACGCCAGGGACACACCCAGCACCAGACACACCGTCACGACGACGGCGGCGAGTCCCAGACTGCGGCCGAGCAGAAGCGCTGTGCGCTGGTCGGCGACGACGTCCCAGGCGAAGGCCGGTCCGCGGTCGAGTGCGCGCACCGCGAGGTAGCCGAGTGGCAGGAGCGCGAACAGCGCTGCGACGGCGGCCGGGACGACGAGAGCGGCGGGCGGTCTGCGCCCGGGGCCGCCCGCGGCACGCGGGCGTCGCCCGGCCGGCCGGAGAGGACCGGCCGGCCGCGCGACGGAATCCGTCGGAACGGAAGGTTTCGTGGTGGGCACGCCGACTCAGACCATCCCGACGTCCTGGAGCATCTTCAGGGTCTCCTGAAGCGAATCCAGCTTGCCGAGGTCGATCTTCGGCGACTCCAGCGACTTCAGGGGAGGCAGGCCCTTCACCGTGCTGGTGACCCCGGCGGCCAGCGGGTACTCCTTGGTCTCCTCGGCGAAGTAGGTCTGCGCCTGCTTCGAGAGGAGGAAGTCCACCGCCTTCTGCGCGACCGGTGCCTGCTTGCTGCCCTTGAGGATGCCGACGCCCGCCGCGTTGACGAGCGCGCCCGGGTCACCGCCCGGCAGGAAGTGGATCTTCGCGCCGACCTTGTCCTCGCCCTTCTCGGCGACCTGCTCGTACCAGTAGTAGTGGTTGACCAGGCCGAGGGAGACCTCACCCTCGCCGACGGCCTCGAGCACCTTGAGGTTGTTCTCGTACACCTTGGCGTCGTTGGCCTTGAGACCCTTGAGCCACGCACGGGTGGCGTCGTCGCCCTCCAGGACGCGCATCCCGGTCACGAAGGACTGGAACGAGGCGTTGGTGGGGACGTATCCGACCTTGCGCTTCCACTCGGGCTTCGTCAGTTCGTGGACGCTGTCCGGGGCCTTGGCCAC
Source organism: Streptomyces sp. NPDC002867 (assembly GCF_053591895.1). NCBI lineage: Bacteria > Bacillati > Actinomycetota > Actinomycetes > Kitasatosporales > Streptomycetaceae > Streptomyces > Streptomyces sp. NPDC002867. The sequence continues at coordinate 257,744 of NZ_JBSFUR010000003.1, forward strand.
CTTGCCCGGGTTGTACGCGATGACGCGCACGCGCCCGGACGTGCCCACCCAGTCGCCGTTGCCACCGCGGAACGCCGCCTCGACCCGGTCGAGCGAAGCCTGCGGCAGCTTCTGCAGCCGGCCCTGCGTGGAGAGGGCTCCGAGAGCACCGGCGTCCTGGGAGAAGAACAGACCCGCCTTGGTCTTGTCACCCTCTTCGAGGATCTGCGCCGACAGTTCGGCACTGTCGCCGTAGCGGACGGCGACCGTGGTGCCGATGGCCTTCTCCAGGTCCTCGAGCAGCGGCTTCACGAGCTTCTCGTTGCGACCGGAGTAGATCACGAGCCCGGCGTCGTCTTCGTCGCTGCCGCAGCCCGCGACCAGGGAAGCGAGTACGGCTGCCGCGGCGACCGCGGCGAGACGTCGGACCAAGGGGCGTCGCATGGGATGCCTTCCTGCATGGCTCGCTTCCGCCGCCGCACGTCGCGTCGTCAGGGAGCGAGCGGCGTAGCGGTGCCGCGGAGGAACCTGTGAACGACCTATGAATAAGGTAAAGCTAACCTAAACGTCAAGAGGGGTGCCTGTCTCGTTTCGGACGCGCGTCCTGACGCGATGTCAACTTGCGCGCCCACGGGGGCTGGTGCGTCCCGTGTGGTCCCTGTGGATCACCTGTGATGTTTCTGTGACTGTCCAAGAAGGTAAGGCTTTCCTAAGATGCGCACGTGACAGCCCCTCCCCACCTGCTCCCAGGCACCAGAACCGTCCCCTTCGCCGCCGGCCTCGCGGCGCACGGCGACCGAACCGCGGTCATCACCGCCGACGGCACGGTGTCCTACCGCGAACTCGCGGCCCGGGTGGAGACCACCGCCCGGCGGCTCGGCCCGTCCAGACGCCTGATCCTCCTCGTCGGCGCCAACACCCTCGACGCCCTCGTCGTCCATCTCGCCGCACTGTCGGCCGGACACCCGGTGCTCCTGGTCCCCGGCGACCACACCGCCGCCGTTCAGTCGCTGATCGACGCGTACGACCCCGATGTCGTCGCCCGCCCCGACTCGGGCGAGTGGGTCCTCGACGAGCGGCGCACCCACTCCGCGCACGCCCTGCACCCCGAGCTGGCGCTGCTGCTGAGCACCTCCGGCTCGACCGGATCGCCCAAACTCGTCCGGCTGTCGCACGAGAACATCCAGTCCAACGCCGAGGCCATCGCCGGTTACCTGGGCATCCGGGACACCGATCGCGCGGCGACGACCCTGCCCTTGCACTACTGCTACGGACTCTCCGTCGTCCACAGCCACCTCCTGCGCGGTGCCGGCGTGATCCTGACCGACCTCTCCGTCGCCGACTCCTGCTTCTGGAAGCTGTTCCGCGACGGCCGGGGGTCGACGCTCGCCGGCGTCCCGTACACCTTCGACCTGCTCGACCGTGTCGGCTTCGCCACCATGGAGCTGCCCCACCTCCGCTACGTCACCCAGGCCGGCGGGCGGATGGCGCCCGAGCGGGTCGCGCGCTATGCGGCTCTCGGCCGGGCCGCCGGCTGGGACCTGTTCGTCATGTACGGCCAGACCGAGGCGACCGCCCGCATGGCCTACCTCCCGCCGGAACTCGCCGTCTCACGTCCCGAGGCCGCCGGTGTCCCCATACCCGGGGGCTCCATCCGGCTGGAGCCGCGGCCGGAATGGCCCGAGGCCGACACCGGAGAGCTCGTGTATTCCGGGCCGAACGTCATGCTCGGCTACGCCGAAGGCCCCGAGGACCTCGCACTCGGCCGGACCGTCGACGACCTTCACACCGGTGACATCGCACGGCGGGCGCCCGACGGACTGTACGAACTCGTCGGGCGCCGCAGCCGGTTCGCGAAGATCCTCGGCCTGCGGATCGACCCCCAGCAGGTCGAGACCATGCTCGCGGGGCACGGCGTCACAGCCTGCTGCGCGGGTGACGACGACCGGCTGGTGGTGGCCGTAGTGGGGGAGGGTGCTGTCGACACCGGCCGCGTACGGCGCCTGGTGACCGGCGCCTGCGGCCTTCCGGCCCGAGCCGTACGCGTCGCCGTCCTCGCCGAACTGCCCCGGCTCACCACCGGCAAGATCGACTACCGGACCGTGCGCGAACTGGCCGTGTCGGAGACCGCCGCGCCGGTCCCGCCGACGGACGAGCCCGTCGACCTGTGCCGCCTCTACGCGACGGTCCTCGACCGGGACGACGTCACGGAGGACAGCACCTTCGTCGGCCTGGGCGGCGACTCCCTCTCCTACGTCGAGATGTCGCTCAACCTCGAGGAAGCGCTCGGCCGCCTGCCCGACGACTGGCACATCCTCCCCATCCGCGAACTCCGGCAGCGGCCGGGGCGGGCCGAGAAGACCCCCAGCCGCATGCGCACCCTGGAGACCGGTGTCGCTCTGCGCGCCGTCGCCATCGTGCTCATCGTCGGTTCGCACATCCACCTCTTCATGGTCAAGGGCGGCGCCCATGTGCTGCTGGGTGTGGCCGGGTACAACTTCGCCCGCTTCCACCTCACCGAGGCCCACCGTCGCGAACGCCTGCGGAACACGGCGCGGAGCGTCGCCCGGATCGCCCTCCCGTGCATGGCCTGGCTCGCGCTGGTGGCGCTCCTCACCGGGGACTACGGGCCCGCCAGCGTCCTGCTGCTCACCAGCCTCCTCGGGACGCACGACGGCTTCTGGTTCATCGAGGCCCTGCTCTACACACTGATCGTCGTCGCGGTGGTGCTCGCCCTCCCGCAGGCAGACCGCGCCGAGAGACGGTACCCGTTCGCCGTTCCGATGGCCCTGACGGCACTCGGACTCGTCGGCCGCTACGACCTGTTGGGCCTCGACGCCCGAGGCCACGTCCCCCTGGCGGTCACCGTCTTCTGGCTGTTCGCCATCGGGTGGGCGGCGGCGAAGGCGACCACGGCGTGGCAGCGCCTGCTGGTGACAGCGGCGGTGCTTGCCACAGTTCCCGGCTTCTTCGGGCAGCCCGCCCGCGAGGCGGTCATCATGGCCGGCCTGGTGCTGCTGGTGTGGGTCCGCAAAGTGCCGAGCCCGGCCTCCGTCAACCGTGTCGCGGGTGTCCTGGCGGGCAGTTCGCTCTACATCTACGTGACGCACTGGCAGGTCTTCACACGCCTGGAGGACCAGTTCGCGGTCGTGGCGTTCGCCGCATCACTCCTGTTCGGCATCGCCTACGCGGCGGTGGCAACCCGGCTGATGCGCCGGCGCCTCTCGCTCCGCCTGCGGCGTACGGCCCCGGCCGGCGCGGAGTAGCCGCCGGGGCTCCGATGAGCGGCGAGCGTGAGTTCGCCGTGCCGCGCGCCGCCACAGCACCCCGGCCCCGTCGCGCTTCGCAACCGTAAGCGGCCGGCCGTCGAGGCGTGCAGGCGCGTGGGTCCCGGTCGGTCCGGTCCGGATCTACGCGTCCCGGTCGGCTTCCCGAGCTGCGCGCTCAAGTCGGTCGCGATAGTTCTCCCACCACGCCGAGTCACCCGGCGGCATGCTGTCGTTGCCCTTGTTCATCCCCACGGCGCCATCCAGTTGTTCCCGGATGATGTCGGCGTGCCCGGCGTGCCGGTGAGTGTCAGCGATCACGCGCACCACGGCGTGATGCAACGTCACCTCGTCCCTGCCGCTGGGCCACCACGGCACTCTGCCGATCGTGTCCAGCGCCAGCGCGTCGATCGTCGCGTCCGCGTGCGCCCACGCCCGGCGGTACAGCTCCACTATGTACTCGCGTGACTCTGCGGCGGTGGCCCACATGTCCGCGTTGGGCTCGGCACCGTCTTCGAGCCAGGGCAGCGGCTCGCCGGACGGCCGGCCGAAGGTGTCGCCGAGATAGCCCAGTTCCACGCTGGCCGCGTGTTTCACCATGCCCAGGAGGTTGGTGCCGGTCGGCGTCATGGGGCGGCGGACGTCGTACTCCGAGAGCCCTTCGAGTTTCCACAGCAGGGCGTCGCGGGCGGACTGCAGGTAGAAGCGGAGGTCGCGCTGGGGATCCGATGCGGTCATGGGGCCAGTCTGCCGCTCGCGCGATCTTTGTCCACCGTCTTTTCCCACGGGGGAACTCGCGCCCTCTCATCTCTTGTCGAGGAACGCCAGGGTGCGCTGGAGCAGCAGCGTGGCGGCCTCCGCGTCATAGGAGGACAACGAGCTGTCGGCGAAGTTGTGCTGCTCGCCGGGATAGAGGTGCAGTTCGGCGTCGGGTACCTCGTCGACGAGCGCGCGGGCCGCCTCGGCATCGCCTTCGTCGCGGAAGACCGGATCCGCCTCCATGGCGTGGACACGTGCCGGGACTCCGGCGGGCCAGGGCCCGAAGTACGAGGCCGGAACGCACGCCGAGACGAGCACCGCGCCGCGGGCCCCGGGGCGCGTCTGGGCCAGTTTCTGCGCGGTCACCACACCGAGGGAGAACCCGACGAACACGACGTCCGCCGGCAGTTCCGCGACGGCGCGCGTGCCGCGCGCGAGGATCTCCTCGATGCCGACCTCCGACAGGTGCGCCAGACCGGCGTCCAGGGTGTCGAACGTGTGGCCGTCGTACAGGTCCGGCGCGTACACGGTGTGTCCGGCGCCCCGGAGTTCCTCGGCGAAGCCGATGACCCCTGGGGTCAGGCCCTGGGCGTGGTGAAAGAGGACCACATCCGTCACGTCGCTCTCCCGTCATGGCACCAGCCGCAGCAGTGACCCACGATCTTAGAACACGTGCTCGTACCGCCGGGCCCGTTCACGCCGCGTGCCGGTCGCGACGGCGGGACCGGCGCTTGAGGGAACGGCGCTCGTCCTCGTTCAGCCCGCCCCATACGCCGGACTCCTGGTTGTTCTCCAGGGCCCACTTGAGGCACTGCTCCCGGACCGGGCACCGCGCGCAGACCTGCTTGGCGGCCTCCGCCTGCACGAGGGCCGGTGCGCCGGTACCGATGGGGAAGAACAGGTCGGGATCCTCGTTCCTGCATGCCGCGTACTCACGCCAGTTCAGCACGTGCGTCTCTCCCTTCCGGGATCGGGTGGCGCGGCGCTCCTCGCCGCGCCTCCTGTTGCGGGTGACCGGACAGGTCGGCCGCGAAACACGACGGTGCGATTCGGCGGCCTGGAGGGAGACCCAGCCTCGTCAGCTTGAACTGCCAGCAGCGGAAAGGTACTTCACGCCGAGTCCTACGAGATGTCCGCCGACGGGTGTGGGGCGGCGGCGGTGGGGTAGATGACACCGCGGGGCCCCGCCGCGTTCCCCCGTCGCGGCGGGGCCTTGTGCCGATCACTGTCGTCAGTGTGACCGGGCGGCGCGCGAGAACTCATCGGTGCGGGAGGCACGGGCTGCCGGCGCCGGAGCCGGGCCCGCTCACGACTTTCCGAGCGCTTCCTTGCGTAGGAGGTCGACACAACTCGGGGTGTTCTCGGTGGTGCGTACGTCGATGCACGCGCGTACGTGACCGGCTCCGGCCGCCTGGCGGAGCAGGGCGTCGCCGAGGTCCGCGCGGGAGGTGCAGCGGCCGGGGAGGCGTGCGGTGGAGGTCCGGTAGCGGCTGGCGGTATGGGCGTCGAAGAGGCCGGCGGGGCGGACGACGGTCCATTCGTGGCCGCTGTCGCGCACGATCCGTTCCATGCGCCGCATGTCCTCGTAGACGGTGCGGCCGATGGAGCGCACGACGGGCGGCTCGACGACCTTGCGGAAGAGGAGGCTCTCGCCGGGCGCCTCCGTGTCGAAGAGGACCGTGGAGGTCACGCAGACCAGGCGCCGGACGCCATGCCTGGCCATGGCGTCGGTGGTGGCACGGCCGGGTCGTCACGACGGTCTTGCTGTCAGGAGGGTTCGAGGGGCGGTGGGTGTGACATACCGGGTCCGCGCCGAGAGGCGGACACGATGGGGGCGGATGTCACACTCGGGCCGGTGGGGCGTCCCAGGAGACCTGGCTGTCATGGGCGGGCAGCAGTGGCCGCCGGTCCTCGGCGGCGGAGATCGGGAATCCGCGCGCCTATCTGGTGCGCATCGCGGTGAACCACGCGCTGGCCTGGCGGGCGAGGATCAGCCGTCGGCGCGAGACCTGCATCGGACCGTGGCTGCCCGAACCGCTGATCACCCCCGAAGCCGCAGGCCCGCGCGACGACACCACCGACACGGCCGAGCGGGCGCTGCGCACCGAAGCGGTGTCGATGGCGCTGCTGGTCGTGATGGAGACCCTACAGCCCTCTGGAGCGGGCAGTGTTCGTCCTCCACGAGGCGTTCGGTTTCGCCACACCGAGATCGCGGACATCCTCGGCCGCAGCCCGTCCGCCGTGCGCCGGCTCGCCCACCGGGCCCGTGAACACGCGCAGGCGCGCCGGCCCCCTATCAAGCGCACCGCGCATTCGGCAGCAGGTGCCCGAACGGTTCGTCGCCGCGGCACTGGGCGGCGACGTCGCCACGCTCATGGAGATCCTTGCGCCGGACGTGACCCTGTGGACCGACGGCGGGGGCAACGCGCGCTCGGCGCTCCGCCCCGTCCAGGGCCGCCAGAAGGTCGCGCGCCTGCTGGCGGGCTACGCGTCCCGCCCGCCGCGCGGCCTCGATGTGCGCTATCGCCGCGTCAACGGCGACACGTCAGCGGTGATCTTCGCGGAGGATGCGCCCTACGCGGTGATGGTGATGGACCTGACGCACGAGGGCGACCAGGTCTGCGACGTCTTCCTCGTCACCAACCCGGAGAAGCTCTCCGCCGTCGAGCGGGACGAGGAAGCGGCGCCCGAAGCGTCCCCGCGAGCGAGGGACGAGGACGGGACGGCGGGGCCTTTGGGCGCCGACTGATGCGCGGACCCCGAGGACCGGGCAGTGTCCGAGCGGCGTGGCCGGGCACGGCCGGCGCTCGAGCCGGACTGGGCGGCACGCGTCGGGGCACTCGTCCCGTCACACCGGAACCGGACGGAGTCGACGGCGATGACATCACCGTCGGCCCGCCTGTCGGGCACCGGCAGGACGGAGCACCGTCGTGCTTCGGCCGATGAGCCGATCACGGCCCGAGTGTGATCCGCTCGACGGGCCCCGGCCCTTCAGAAAACCCCCGTCCCACCCGTAGCGTTGCGGCCGGGTCGAGCGCCCGGGCATCCCGCCCGGCGTGGTCCGCGGGAGCGGCCCGGACCCGTGTGGCACGACAGAGGCGTCGCCGACACCATGGTGTTCGTCACCGGCAGGCTGAAGGGATCCGGAATGTTCCGCAAGGTGCTGGTCGCCAACCGTGGGGAGATCGCGATTCGCGCGTTCCGCGCCAGTTACGAACTGGGTGCGCGCACGGTCGCCGTCTTCCCGCACGAGGACCGCAACTCGCTGCACCGGCTCAAGGCCGACGAGGCATACGAGATCGGCGAGCCGGGACACCCGGTGCGGGCCTACCTGTCCGTGGAGGAGATCATCCGGGCAGCACGTCTGGCCGGTGCGGACGCCGTCTACCCGGGGTACGGGTTCCTGTCCGAGAACCCGGAACTGGCCCGTGCCTGCGAGGAGGCGGGCATCACGTTCGTGGGTCCGGACATGCGGACCCTGGAGCTGACCGGGAACAAGGCGCGTGCCGTGGCCGCCGCCCGCGAGGCCGGCGTACCCGTGCTCGGCTCGTCGGAGCCCTCCACCGACGTGGACGAACTGGTCGCGGCCGCCGAGGGCATCGGCTTCCCGGTGTTCGTCAAGGCGGTCGCCGGCGGCGGTGGGCGCGGTATGCGGCGCGTCGAGGACCCCTCGACGCTGCGTGAGTCCATCGAGGCGGCGGCCCGTGAGGCCGCATCCGCGTTCGGCGACCCCACCGTCTTCCTGGAGAAGGCCGTCGTCGAGCCCCGGCACATCGAGGTGCAGATCCTCGCCGACGGGCAGGGCGACGTCATCCACCTCTTCGAGCGCGACTGCTCGGTGCAGCGCCGCCACCAGAAGGTGATCGAACTCGCGCCCGCCCCGAACCTGGACCCGGCACTGCGCGAGCGCATCTGCGACGACGCCGTCAAGTTCGCCCGCCGGATCGGCTACCGCAACGCGGGCACCGTGGAATTCCTCCTCGACCGCGACGGCAACCACGTCTTCATCGAGATGAACCCGCGCATCCAGGTCGAGCACACGGTGACCGAGGAGGTGACCGACGTCGACCTGGTGCAGGCGCAGCTGCGCATCGCCGCCGGCGAGACGCTGGCCGACCTCGGCCTGACGCAGGACGCCGTCGTCCTGCGCGGCGCCGCGCTGCAGTGCCGGATCACCACCGAGGACCCGGCCAACGGCTTCCGCCCGGACACCGGCATGATCAGCGCGTACCGCTCGCCGGGTGGTTCGGGCATCCGCCTCGACGGCGGCACCACACACGCCGGTACGGAGGTCAGCGCCCACTTCGACTCGATGCTGGTCAAGCTGACCTGCCGGGGAAGGGACTTCAGGACCGCGGTCGGCCGTGCCCGGCGCGCGGTGGCCGAGTTCCGCATCAGGGGCGTGTCCACGAACATCCCGTTCCTCCAGGCCGTGCTCGACGACCCGGACTTCCGGGCCGGGCACGTCACGACCTCCTTCATCGAGCAGCGGCCGCACCTGCTCACCGCGCGCCACTCCGCCGACCGCGGCACGAAGCTGCTCACCTACCTCGCCGACGTCACGGTGAACAAGCCCCACGGCCCGCGGCCCGACCTGATCGCGCCGACCACCAAGCTGCCACAGCTGCCCGCCACCGAGCCGCCGGCCGGCTCCCGGCAGCAGCTCACCGCGCTCGGCCCGGAGGGCTTCGCACGCCGGCTGCGCGAGTCGCCGACCATCGGCGTCACCGACACCACCTTCCGGGACGCCCACCAGTCGCTGCTCGCCACCCGGGTCCGGACCAAGGACCTGCTCGCCGTCGCCCCTGTGGTGGCGCGCACCCTGCCGCAGCTGCTGTCCCTGGAGTGCTGGGGCGGCGCCACCTACGACGTCGCCCTGCGCTTCCTCGCGGAGGACCCCTGGGAGCGCCTGGCCGCGCTGCGCGAAGCCGTACCCAACATCTGCCTCCAGATGCTGCTGCGCGGCCGCAACACCGTGGGCTACACCCCGTACCCGACCGAGGTGACGGACGCATTCGTGCAGGAGGCGGCCGCCACCGGAATCGACATCTTCCGCATCTTCGACGCGCTCAACGACGTCGGACAGATGCGGCCCGCCATCGACGCCGTACGCGAGACCGGGTCGGCGGTCGCCGAGGTGGCGCTGTGCTACACCGGCGACCTGTCCGATCCGTCGGAGCGCCTCTACACCCTGGACTACTACCTCCGGCTCGCCGAGGAGATCGTGGCCGCGGGCGCCCACGTCCTGGCCGTCAAGGACATGGCCGGGCTGCTCCGCGCCCCGGCCGCCGCCACGCTGGTGTCCGCGCTGCGCAGGGAGTTCGACCTGCCGGTGCACCTGCACACGCACGACACCGCGGGCGGCCAGCTCGCCACCTATCTCGCGGCGGTCCAGGCCGGTGCGGACGCCGTGGACGGGGCGGTGGCCTCCATGGCGGGCACCACCTCGCAGCCGTCGCTGTCGGCGATCGTCGCCGCGACCGACCACACCGAGCGGCCGACCGGACTCGACCTCCAGGCGGTCGGCGACCTGGAGCCGTACTGGGAGAGCGTCCGCAGGATCTACGCACCGTTCGAGGCCGGTCTCGCCTCGCCGACCGGGCGCGTGTACCACCACGAGATCCCCGGCGGCCAGCTCTCCAACCTCCGCACCCAGGCGATCGCACTCGGCCTCGGCGACCGCTTCGAGGAGGTCGAGGCGATGTACGCCGCCGCGGACAGGATGCTCGGCCGGCTGGTGAAGGTCACCCCGTCCTCGAAGGTGGTCGGCGATCTCGCGCTGCACCTCGTCGGTGCCGCCGTGTCCCCGAAGGACTTCGAGGCGGAGCCCGGCAGGTTCGACATCCCGGACTCGGTCATCGGCTTCCTGCGCGGTGAGTTGGGCAATCCGCCGGGCGGCTGGCCCGAGCCGTTCCGCAGCAAGGCGCTGGCGGGCCGTGCCGAGCCCAAGCCGGTGCGGGAGCTGACCGCGGAAGACCGCACCGGCCTCGAGAAGGACCGGCGGACGACGCTCAACCGACTGCTGTTCCCCGGACCGGCGAAGGAGTTCGAGACACACCGTCAGACCTACGGCGACACCAGCGTGCTCGACAGCAAGGACTTCTTCTACGGGCTGCGCCCCGGGAAGGAGTACGCCGTCGACCTCGGACCGGGCGTGCGGCTGCTCATCGAGCTGGAGGCCATCGGCGAGGCCGACGAGCGGGGCATGCGCACCGTGATGTCCACCCTGAACGGCCAACTGCGGCCGATCCAGGTACGCGACACCGCGGTGGCCGCCGACGTACCGGCGACCGAGAAGGCCGACAGGGGCAACCCGGGGCACGTCGCCGCGCCGTTCGCCGGCGTGGTGACGCTCGCGGTCGCCGAGGGCGACGAGGTGGAAGCCGGTGGGACGGTGGCGACCATCGAGGCGATGAAGATGGAGGCGGCGATCACCGCCCCGAAGGGCGGGAGGGTGACCAGGCTGGCCATCACCCGCATCCAACAGGTGGAGGGCGGCGACCTCCTCGTCGAGATCGCGTGAGCCGTCCATCGGGGCCGACACCGGTACGCGGTCCTTGGGTCCGGCGGGCAACCGGCCGGCCGGCCGGCCGATGAGGCCGCGGACCTGGTGTTCGCCGGGGCCGCCCGCGCCGTGACTCCGTCAGGAGGACGGCGTGGCCCCGGTACGCGCCGCTGGAGCGGTGCGTACCGGGGCGCGGGCGGCAGCCGGGGGAGGACGGCCGCCGACCGGCGTCCTTACGCCTGCGCGGCCGGAGTCACCTCACGTGGCGGCGTGTGCTTCCTGCCAACGCCCGGTCGAGCCCGGCCGCTCCGAGCGCTGCCAGGGCGACCTGGACGAGGCATTCGAGCCAGTCGATCCCTCGGGTGTCGGCGACACCGAGGGCCGACGCCACCAGCGAGCCGACGAGAGCGGCGGCCGTACCGACGACGAGCGTCCACAGGACCCCGATGTGCTGACGGCCGGGCAGAACGAGCCGTCCCAGCAGGCCGATCGTCGTGCCGATGACGAGAGCGGTGAAGAGCCCGGAGATCTCCATGGCAGATGGCCTCCTTCGACGTCGCGGCCTTCGCCTCGGGTACCCGCGCGGGCCGCGGTGATTCGTCGACGGGCAGGCGGGGCCTCGCCGTTCATGGCGGCGAGGCATCGGATGAGGGTCTGTCACCGATGCATGGAGCAGAGATCGCACGGACGTGGGCGTCGGCTTTCCGCCGCCGGATTCGGCCCGCCGCGACGTCACGCATACGTCCGGTTCGTATGGGCAGGCGAACCGGCGTCATGCAGTGCGGAAGAGCGTTCGGCGAGAGATCTTCCCCGGACGCTCGGACCCTGACAGGCAACTGACAGGCAAGGAGAACGTCATGACCGCTGAAGGCAACGGCTCCCGGAACTCCGGTGCCGCGAAAGCCAGGAAGACCACCGGCACCCGGTCCGCCGCCTCCCAGGGGAAGCAGACTGCCGCAAACACCGGCAAGCAGGCCGGGTCCGAGGCGAAGACCGCCGCCGCCGAAGCCGAGTCCGCGGCGCAGGATGCCAGGAAGTCCGCTTCGGCCACCGTGCGAGCGGCAGGCGAAGCCACCAGGCGTGTGGGGCGCGCCGCCGCCGCGGGTCTCCAGACCGGGCAGCAGGCCGTGACCGCCAACGCCGCGCAGGCCGCCACTGCCGCGGGTACCGCCTGGGAGGCCGTCAAGCACAGGAAGGCGATCGCCGCCGGGGCGGCGGCGGGCGTCGCGGGTGTCGCCGGGGCCGCCTTCGCCCTGGGACGATCCACGGCGAAGCCCCCGACCGGCCCGTTGACGCGTCTGGCCCGCGGCCGGATCTGACCGCCGTCGCGCTCGACGAGCCTCCTCGCGTCGGTCCGAGACCGCGGGGGAGCGGACCCCGGGGGAGTGGTGCGGACCCCGCCCACGCCACGCAGCCGTCCCGGCGGCTGGGCGCCTCGCTCTGTCAGTGGCGGCTGAGAAGCTTCCGGCATGGACGAGCAGATCATGCGAGGGCGGGTCTACGGGGCCGACCACGACGATCCCGACGCCGGCAGGCGGCCCGGGCGCGTCTATGCCGACCTGGTCGGCGGTCCGCTGGACGGCCTGTTCCTGGACGTCACCGGATGGACAGCCGAGCGGCTCCGGCAAGGCGCGGCACTGACCACCGAACTCGGCCGCTACGGGCCCGGCGGGCGGGCCCTGTACGGGCCGCGTCCCGGTGATCCCCAGCGGTTCGACTGGGAGGGCGACAGCCCGTGACGGCCTGGGCCGCCGCGGAGCCGCTGCGGCCGCCGAGATCGCCGGTGGGGCTGGGTCTAGGGTGAGGTGAGAAGCCCGCGGGAGCACCCGGAGCTGTGATGCACCGACATCGCCCCGACCCGCCCGAGAGTGCGCAGCAACTCCTGATCACTCTCGGGCAGCTCGTCGATCAGGCCCTGGAATCGATCAAGTTCCAGCGGGCCCGCGTCGAGCTGGCCATGGCTCTGCAGCGCCACATGCTCCCGCCCGGGCTGCCGGAGCTGCCCGGGCTGCACTTCGCCGCCAGATACACGCCGTCACGGGACGGTCTCGACGTGGGAGGCGACTGGTACGACGCCTTCGTGATGAAGGACGGGTCACTGGCGCTCGCGATCGGTGATGTGCAGGGACACGATGTGGAGGCCATCGCCTTCATGGGGCAGGTGCGCACCAGCCTGCGAGCCATCGCCGAGGCGACCAGCGACACCCGCGAGGTGCTGAGCCGCGCCAACGACGTGCTGATCTCGATGGGGTGCGGCCTGTTCGCCACCTGCTGTTTCCTGCGTTTCGACCCGGTCAGCCGTGACCTGACGGTGTCCCGGGCCGGCCACGTCCCGATGGTCTGGGCGACGGCGGGGGGCGAATCCGGCGTAGCCCTCGACCGCGGTGGGCCGCCGCTCGGGATCGTGCCGGGCGAGCGCTATCCGGTGACCCGTCGGCGTCTGACGGAAGCGGGAGTGCTCGTCCTGCTCACCGACGGAGTGGTGGAAGGCCCCGACTACCCGATCGAGGCCGGCTTGGACGAGGTGGCCAAGCTGGTACGCGCCGGGTTCGACGCCGACCCCGAGGTGCTGGCCTCGGCCGTCGTCAAGGTGGCCGACCTGACCGGCCACCGTGACGATGCCGCGGTCCTCGTCGTGCGTTACGACGGCCCGCCGGGGTCCGGCTGACCTCGTCGCACCGCCAGGGGTCGCCGGGGAGCCGGGACGAGCGCAGACTGCTGTCGTGCGCAGTGCGGACATCGGTCGCTACGGGTCTGCTGCTCTGCGGATCCTCGTCGTTGCGGCCGTCTACTACGGGGCCGCGCGGATCGGGCTTATTCAGCAGCTGGTACGCGACCAGGTCACCCCCCTGTGGCCGCCGACCGGCGTCGCGCTGGCCGCGCTGCTCGTCCTGGGGCTGCGTGTCTGGCCGGGCGTCGCCCTCGGTGCGTTCCTGGTGAATGTGTCCCTCGGACCCTCCGTGCCCGCGGTGCTCGCCATCACCGCGGGCAACACCCTGGCGCCGGTCTGCGCCTGTCTGATGCTGCGCAGAGCCCGGTTCCGGGTCGAGCTGGACCGCCTGCGCGACGTACTGGCCCTGGTCTTCCTCGGCGCTCTCGCCGGGATGCTGATCAGTTCGACCATCGGCAGTGGCGCATTGGTCCTCTCCGGGGCGCTGGAGCCGGGCGAGTTCTGGCCGACGTGGTCGGTGTGGTGGACCGGTGACGCGATGGGGGTCCTTGTCGTCGCGCCGTTCCTGCTCGTGCTGCGCGGAGCGCGGTGGCCGCGACGGGCAGGACCCGGCCGATGGGCCGAGGGAGCTGCGCTGGTGGCCGCGACGGTCCTCGTCACGGGCCTGGCCACGCGCACACCGCACTCGACCCTGCTCTTCCTCGTCTTCCCCGTGCTGATCTGGGCGGCCCTCCGCTTCCAGCTGGCCGGCGCCGCACCGTGCGCGCTGGCGGCGTCCACGCTGGCGATTCTGGCCGCGACCGGGGAAAGCGGACCGTTCGCCGATCAGGACCTGTTCTCCAGCATGGTCACGCTCCAGGCGTTCAACGGCACGACGGCGCTCACGGCTCTCCTCCTCGCAGCTGTCATCACCGAACGCAACAGGACATACGAGGAGATCAAACAGGTCTGCACACGGTTCTCCGACATGGTGGCCGAGATGGAGCCGCGCCCCGAGTCGTACGAGTTCCCGACCGAGCCGCGCCCCGGGTCGTACGAGTTCCCGCCCCGCCGACTCCCGCCGTGAGCCGTTCCGGGCCCAGCAGTGAGCCGTTCCCGTCCTTATCAGCGCGGCGCAGCTGATGACCCGGGCGACGACGGGCGTCCGCAGGACCGGCCGTTCGGCGTCACACCGGTGCCCCGGGGGACCCTTCGACGTGAGGCACGGTGACGCTCTGCCGGAGCGCCTCGCGCAGGTCCGCGGAGATCTCGCCCGTCGCGGCCCAGCGGATGACGAGTTCCGCCACATGGGGCACGGATGCGTCCATGCGGCGCGACGCGTCGACGAGGGCGGCCCGTCCGTCGGCCGCGTCCACCTTCGACGTGGCGGCGATGATGCCGCTCGCTTCGGCGATCACGGCGTCGGTACCGACGGCGTCCCTGACCCGGCCGAGGACGGTTGTGGCCTTGCCGTCGCTCCCCGGCGTCTCGTGGGTGCCGTCGGCAGCATCCTGCGCGTGGTCGGCCGGGCCGGGGCGCCCGACGGGCTCCAGACGGCCGGTGACGACGATCCGGCGCTGCCCCGGCTGCTCCTCCACCATGAACCCGGCGTGCGTGAGCGCCGCGGTCACCGCGGTGTGCAGCGCACGGAGTATGCCCTCCAGCCTGGGCGGCCCCTCGCGCCGGTGGCCGCGGACCAACTCGCCACGGGCGCGCAGGTCGAGGGGATCGGCCCAGCTCACGACGACACCGTCCGGGCCCGGCCGTACGGTGAGGCCCGAGATGTCCGTCCGGTCGGGCGCGCAGATGTCGAACCCCTCGGCGGCCAGGGCACCGCACACCGCGGCCAGCAGGTCGTCGGGGCCGCCGTCGGCCTCGTCCTTCGGAGCGCATTGTTCCAACAGGTCCGTAGCGCCCCGCAGCTCCAGCTGGCCGGCGACCGGCGGCGACACCGCGACCACGGCGAGCGTCCGTCCGGCGTCACGAGCGCGCAGGAAAGCCTCCCTGAGCACGCGCACCGTGGAGGCGTCGCAGGAGGAGACGCCGCTGAGATCGACGTCGAGGCCGGAGCCGGCGTCCAGCGCGGCGGTCAGCGTCTCGCGGAACGTGTCGGCGGCTTCGGAGCCGACCTCGCCCGTGACGGTGGCGAGGGAGCGGCCTCGTCCGCTACCGGTCACCGTCACCGCGAAGCGGGAACTGTCACGAGTGGTCATGCGCAGTTCCTCTCCGGGCGGAGCACCTGCCCTCCCATGCTCGGACGCGCCCGTACGGCCGTCAAGACACCTGAAACGTATTTCCGGTTTTTGGATGCCTGTATGGAAGGTCGTACGATCGATGTATGGAGATGTCCGGCCCCTCGCGCAGTACCTGGACTTTCGTCACCAATCACACCCGTGTCCTCACGGCGATCGCCCGCAACCCCTGGATTCGCATCCGCGACCTGGCGTCGGCGCTCGACCTCACCGAACGGACCGTGCAGGCGCTGCTCACCGACCTCGAGCAGGCCGGTTACCTGACCCGCACGCGCGAGGGCAGACGGAACAGGTACCAGATCGACACCGGAGGAAAGTTCCGCCATCCCGCGGAGGGCGACCGGCCGATCGCCCCACTCCTGGAGCTGCTGACGGACGCCCCCGGTCCCTTGCCCCACCGCACCGGCGACGACGAGCCGGGCGAGCGGGACCGGAGTGCCGACTGACGTCAGCCGGTCACGATCTCGGTGTCGTAGAAGCAGAAGTGCCCCTTGATCGAGGCGACATCGGGCTTGGGGTCGAGGTACGCCCAGACGAGATCGGCCGCGCCCGGCCGCGACCAGTAGGAGGCGTCCCCCTTGTACGGGCAGTGGGTGCGCGAGTCCGACGGCGTCAGCAGTTCGGTGTTCACGTCGTCGGGCGGCAGGTAGTAGCGCACCGGCAGGCCGGTCTCGTGAAGGAGCAGCGGGCGGCGGCTCTCGGCCAGGACCGTACCGTCGTGAACCACACGGACATGCTGCGTGCCCTGCTCGATCGTGATGCGATGACCCGGCGACATGTGCTCTCCTTCGTCTGCGCGGTACCGAACGGCGGTGCTGGGGAAGGCTTTCGGAAGTTCCAACCTCGCTGAGGCCGCAGGTGTTCCCGGGCGGGTGCCGATTGCGGCGGCAGACCGCCGGACCCAGCCTGAGCAGGTGAGGATCATGCCTGCCTCGGCGCATGTTTCGCCAGGTCCGATGCGCCGCGAGGAGTCGCGGCCGTGACGACGCCGACCGCCGGGTTGCTGCGGCAGCGGTGGGTGTGGTGGCTGCCGGTCGTCGCCGTCGTGGCCGATCTTCTCGTGGATCCCCCGCCCGTCGTCGTCGGCCCGGACGGCGCCAGGCGGCTCACCACCGCCCCCGCGCTGCCGCTCGGCCTGGGCACGATGGTGCCCGGCGGGGTGGCGACCGCGACGACGACCAGGCGGCGCTCGCGCTCACGCTCGCGGGCGGCAGGCCGGACGGAGCGGGGCAGGACCGGTGGGGTCCGTGACGTGGGCTCCGTCGTGGCCGGCGAGGACGTGGCCCGCTCAGAGGACCGCGATGCCCAAGGGGCGTTCGCCCGTCGGCAGGCGGCGGGTGGCGCCCGTGCAGGTCCACGACCGTGATGCGTGCGGCAGGCAGCCTGGAGCTCCGGTGTCCAACGGGCCCACGCACACGGCGCGGTGGAGCACTTCGACCTGCCTCGCCAGGGTGCGCCGCAGCGCGCCAAGCCAGGCATGGCACAGCTTCTCGCCGGACTCGTCACACCGAAGGCCGCTACAGGCGTCGGCCCGCCGGACGGCGCTGCACCAACTGCGCGGTGACGAAGGCGACAACGGCCGCGGTGACGACGAGCGGCATCTGGTGGTGCGCGTCCTGGCCGAGAAGCAGCACGGCCAGCACCGCACTGGTCAACGGCAGACCGGTCACCGCGGCGGCCGCGGCGGCCATGCCGAGCGCGAGCCCCGGCGTCGTACCGAGTCCTGGAAGTCCCGCGCAGGCGATGCCCGTCGCCGCGCCGATGAGCACGGCCGGGAAGATGGGGCCGCCGCGCAGGGCGCCGAGGCAGATGGCCCACGCCAGCCCCTTGCAGGCGATCAGGGCGAGCAGGGCGGCGACCGACCAGGACTGGGGCCGGGCTGCGAGCTCGCCGAGGACGGCCTGGCCGGACAGGGCGGCCTCTGCCGGGGAGCGGCCTGTCAGCAGGGCGTAGGCGGTGAGGCAGACGCCCACGGCCACCGCGGCGGCCATCGTGCGCAGCGCGGTGTGCTGACGCATCGCGGCCTGTGTCCGGCGGCCGATCGCACGGCCCGCCGCGACGACGAGCGCGATCAGCGCGGCGGCGGGGATGCCCCACAGGAAGTCACCTGCGTCGGGGGTGACGTTCGGGGGCACTTCGGGCAGGGTGAGTGCCCCGGTGGGCAGGCCGGTCCAGTGACCGAAGCCGGTGAAGACCACGGCTCCGGTGGCACTGGCCAACAGACAGGGCAGCAACAGGGCCACGAGCTGTACTCCGGCGGGTCCGGCGCCTTCGACGACCATCACGGCGGCCACCACCGGCCCGCCGAAGATGGTGGAGATGGCCGTCGTGGACCCGGCGGTCGCCAGGAGAGCGGTGGATCTCGCGTCAGCGGTTCGGTGCAACGCGCGCACGGCGAGGAGGGCCAGGCCGCTGCCGACCGCCATCAGCGGAGCCTCGGGGCCGAGGACGACGCCGAGCGGCAGAGCGGCCAGCGCGACGACAGCCACGCCGGGAAGCGCTTTCGGGCCGATCGGCGGACCGCCCAGCCCGTCGACCGGGACATGGCCGCCGTGGCCCGGCAGCCGGGTGACGACCGGAGCGAGGACCAGTCCGGCCAGCAGCAGTGCGGGCAGAGGCCACCACCAGGGGGCGCGGTCGTAGCCGGCGGCGTGGGGGAGGGAATGCCACACCCACTCCTCGAGGGCGTGCTGGAGGCTGACGAAGAAGTACGACGCAAGGGCGATGGGCACGCCGAGCACGAGACAGAGAAGCAGCAGGCGCCGGTAGTCGGGGCTGAGCAGGATCTGGCGCAGGGTGGGCGTGCCGCCGGCTGCGGACTCCACGTGGGGGGAGGCGGTCATGCCCAGGCAGCTTGCGGTCCTCCCGCTCGGCGAAGCGGCAACGCATCCAGGCGCGTCCCGAACACCAGCCGTCCGGCGTACGGACGAGACGGTGGAATCCCCGCCGTCGGTCCGACCGCACTGCCGGAGCCCGGCGGGTGGGACGAGTGCAAGGCACCACCGGCCGTGGGGCCCGTCGCGGCCTCACCGTCGCCGACGACGCACACCACGAGCCGGTCGGGGAGCGAGGGCCGCACCGCACGCAGTGGCGAGCGCGGCGCCGCAGGAGTCGGGCCCTGCCCCGTCGGGCGACCAGCCGGATCACGTCTCGGCACGGTCCAGCTCCTCGTCGAGGGCCAATGCCGCGTTGATGAGCGCGAGGTGGGTGAAGGCCTGGGGGAAGTTGCCCAGTTGCTCGCCGGTCGGGCCTATCTCCTCGGCGAAGAGGCCGACGTGGTTGGCGTAGGTGAGCATCTTGTCGAAGGCGTAGCGGGCCACTCCCAGGCGACCGGCGCGGGCCAGAGCTTCCACGTACAGAAAACTGCACAGGGAGAAGGTCCCTTCGCTGCCGCGCAGTCCGTCGGGTGAGGCGGCCGGGTCGTAGCGGTGGACGAGGCTGTCCGAGACCAGTTCACGCTCCATGGCGTCCAGGGTCGACAGCCAGCGGTGGTCCTTCGGGGAGAGAAAGCCGACGCAGGGCATCAACAGCAGTGCGGCGTCGAGGACTTCTGCTCCGTAGTGCTGGACGAACGCACCGCGACGCGTGCTGTAGCCCCGGTCCATCACCTGCTCGAAGATCGCATCGCGCGCGGCGGTCCAGCCGGCGACATCGGCCGGCCGTGCCACCTGCGCTGCGAGGCGGATACCACGGTCGAAGGCCACCCAGCACATCACACGGCTCAAGGTGAAGTCCTTGCGGCCGCCGCGGGTTTCCCAGATGCCCTCGTCGGGACGGTCCCAGGTGTGCGCCAGCCAGTCGAGCAGCGCGCGCAGGTGCTGCCAGCCGTCGTACCCGGCCATCTGAGCGACGTCGGGCGCATGGGTGAGAGCGAAGACCACTTCGCCGTAGATGTCGAGCTGCAGCTGGCCGGCCGCACCGTTGCCGATCCGGACCGGCGCCGAGCCACCGTAACCTTCCAGATGGCCGAGGACCTCCTCGGCGAGGTGCGGGTCGCCGTCCACCCGGTACATGACCTGGAGCGGCTCACCGGTTACGGTCGGGCCCGCCGGTATCCGGGCGCCGAGCCAGCGCCGGAAGGCATCCGCCTCTGCCTCGAACCCGAGGTCCAGCAGAGCCTTCACCGACAGCGCCGCGTCACGCACCCAGGTGTACCGGTAGTCCCAGTTGCGTTCGCCGCCCAGCTGCTCCGGCAGGCCCGCGGTGACCGCCGCGACGGGCGCGCCCGTGGGTGCGTACGTCATCAGCTTGAGTGTGATCGCGGAGCGGTTGACCGACTGCTGCCAGCGGCCCCGGTACCGGCTGCGGTGAAGCCAGCGGTGCCAGTAGTCGTAGGTGGAGCGGAACTCCCGCTGGATGCCTCCCTCGGTGAGTGGCGCGAGCGGCCCGGGAGGGCCGTCGCACACCGTGAGGACGGCGGCGGCCCGCTCGTCCTGCCGCAGGACCACGTCCGCCCGCACGTCCTGCCCGTCACGCTCGAGCGTCATCGGCCCGTCGACCTGGAGGCAGGCGGTCTGGTCGGGGCCCCGGAAATACGCCACCCCCTGCTCCAGCACCAGGTCGTGTCCGGCGCGCCCGTAGTCGAACCGGGGCCTGCACGCCAGCCGGAAGCCGACCGTGCCACGGGTCACGCGCATGACGCGGACGATGCGGTGCCGGTCCGCCGGGGCCTCGGCCTCACCCAGCGGCATGAAGTCGATGACCTCCCCGACTCCGTCGGCGGTCATGAACCGTGTGACCAGGATTGCTGTGTCCGCCAGGTACAGCTGCCGTGTGGTGGCACCGGACGTCTGCGCGGTGATCGCGAAGTGACCGCCGCGGTCATGGTCGAGCAGCCCCGCGAACATGCTCGGTGAGTCGAATCGTGGAGTGCAGAACCAGTCGAGCACCCCCTCGGAGGTCACGAGTGCGGCCGTGCGCAGGTCCCCGATGAGCCCGTGATCCGCGACAGGCGGCCGACGAAGCATGGCGGTCCCTTCACGACGTCACCCGTTTCCTACGGTACGTCGGGACGTTTCGTCAGGCATGCGGGCGTCATCGGGGGCGTTGCGACGCGGGCCGCGACGCATGCGGTGGTTCAGCCGAAGCCGACCGTCAGGTGGAGCGTGCCGTCATGCGGGATGCGCAGCAGATGGGCGCGCCGCGCGCCGCCGCGCAAGTACGTCGTCGGCATCGCGGTGAGGCTCGCGGTGCGCACGGCAGCCCACCGGATCTGGACCGTGGTGCGGCCCCGGCGCAGTGTGAGGTCGTCCGCGATGGCCGTCGTGGCGGAGCCGTAGGACGCCGAGGTGCCGTCGGTGAAGGTCACCCGATCGGCCGGGTGCACCACGAGCGGGATCAGCTCGGTCGCCGCCGAGCCTGTGGTCACGACACGGCGCACCGTCTGCCGGGTGACGGTGACCTCGGTGGTGATCGCCGAGTCGGGCGTGCGGTACCGGACCCCGAACCGCGCGTCGGACGAAGGGCCTTCGCCGGTCCACGGCCGCGCGTGTGCTCCGGCGACGTACTCGGCCGCCAGCCGTCCTTGCGCGCCGGCGCGCCCCCGGTGGGGGCAGGGGCGGGCCGGGAGGGTGGCGCGGGGGGCCTTGCGAACGAGGAGACTCACGACCCGGTCCGCAGGATCGGCTGGATGGAGGTGCACAGGTCACGCAGGACCTTGCGGGTGTCGGCCTTCGGCTTCCAGGCGGCGTCGAGGCCGGCCCGCGTCTGCTCCGAGAGCTGGGCGTACCCCGTGTGCCCAGGGCGCACGGTGCCGGACATCAGCGAGTCGACGATGACCTCCTGGAGCTGGTCCTTGCTGAGCAGCGGGTTCGTCTCGGCGAGGGCTTCGGCCGTCAGCAGCGAGGCGCGCGGCGGCGGGAAGAACCGGGCGAGTTCCGCGGCGTTCTCCGTGTTGGTGGAGTACAGGAAGAACTCCTTGGCCAGGTCCAGGTTCCTGCCCGGCGAAGACCCCGAGACCCGCCCTTGCACACGGAGCGCGGGGAGGTTCCGCGCTCCAGGCAGAAGGCGGCCAGTGCGCCGGCCACCTCGCCGACGTTCCACTCGACGGGGTGCAGGCGATAGCAGCCGTTGGTGATGTGCGTGGTGCCGATGTTCTTGCCCGCGGGGAGCAGGTTCTCCATCCGCTCGGGCAGCAGCGCCCCTAGCGGGATCTGGATCGGGCAGGACGCCACGTCCAGGTAGTGGTCGCCGCCGGTGGAGGGGTGCAGATCGATGCGGTACATGCCGATGCCCACCGAGTCCGGGTACTCCACCGCACCGGCGTCGCCCCGCACCGCGAGGGACAGGTCCTGTTCCACGACGGTGCGTTCGGCGCGGATGCGCCGCGACTCGCGGATGTACGGTGCCTGCGCCAGACCGTCCGCCCGAGCCCATGACGTCACCGCGCAGCCGCAGCCCGGGGTAGCCGGTGCCGCCGTCGGACCGCGGGGCCTCCGTCTGCAGCCAGTACAGGAAGGAGTAGGACAACTCACGGGCGGCGGCGAGGTGTTCGGCGGCGTCGGGCACGTCGAAGACCGGGCCGGGCAGGTAGTCGATCATCGGCCAGTTGACCAGCGTGATGTCGCTCTCGTAGGCGCCGTCGGTGAAGTTGCGCCGTGCCGCGATGCGCCGGAAGGTCCACAGGTTGCTGTCCCCGGGGCTGAGGCGCTGGTCCGCGACGACGGCCAGCGGGTCGTCGTCCGGGTTCGGTGTGAACTCGCGCTCGACGATCTCCTTCGTTCTCGGATGAGGAGCGCTCAGCGAGAACAGGGAACCACCCCGGAAGTCCGGCTGGTACGTGCGCCAGAAGCCGTACCGGGCCGGCTTGTCGATGGTGTGATCACCGTCCACGTGGTCCAGCGCGAAACACACCGACGCGGCCTGCATGTTCAGCGGCTGCGCCACGTCCGGGGCACTGGGCTCGCCGGTCTCGGACTGCGCCTCGAACCCGGTGACGTACTCGGTACCCGTCAGTGGCAGCAACTCGCCCGTCTCGGTGGCGTCGAGGACGTACGGCGCGGTGACCGTGATCTCGCCGTCCCCGTCCCGGTGGGCCACCGTCACGGCGCTGACCCGGTCGCCGTCGGTCTCGGCGGACACCGGGCGGTACGGCTGCAGCACACGCAGCCGTCCGCTGCCCCGGTACGGCGCGAGCATCGCCTCCAGGACCGCCACGGCCACTCGCGGCTCGTGACAGAGCCGACTGACGTGCCCGGCACCGGGGTTGAGCTGACGCCACGCCCGGGAGCGTTCGGTGAGCGGGAAGTGGCGGCGGTAGTAGTCGCGTATCCCCTCCCGCAGGGCCCGGTAGCTCGCGGTCGCGCCGAACTGCTCCACCCAGCTGTTCTCGTCCGGGGGCACGGCCTGGCTTGTGAGCTGGCCGCCCAGCCAGTCGAGCTCCTCGGTCAGCACCACCTTCCGGCCGGCGCGGAGCGCGGCCAGCGCCGCTGCCACTCCGCCGAGCCCTCCGCCGATGACGAGGACTTCCGCCTCCATGCATGCTCCTTCCACCGTTGTGTCCCCTCGCCTGTCGCGCCGGATGTCCCACGGCTCGGTTGATCGGCCCGTCCCAGGGCCCGTTCACGGGGTGCGGGGCGGCGCCAGGGTGGCGCCGGTCACGAGTTCGCAGGGGAGGAGCCGTTGTGGCGTGTCCTCCGCCCCTTCGAGGAGTTCGGTCAGCAGCGCGACGGCCTGTCGGCCCATTTCCTCCCGCGGGATGCGGAATCCCGTGAAGTCGACGTCCGTCGGTACCGGAGTCGTCGGATCTCCCAGCGTCACGACCGACAGGTCGGCGGGCACCGTCAGGCCGCGGCGCTGTGCGGCCGCGACCAGTCCCACGGCGGTGGCGAAGTGCTCGACCAGGACCACCGTGGCCTCGGCGGCGAGCAGCGCCGCCAGCAACTCGTCGGGTTCGCGCCCGGGGGACAGCACGTCGAACGCGACGACGACACCGTCCTTTTGCACCGCCTCGGTGGCCCGCAGGAAGCCGCGCCGCCGGTCCGCGGAGGACTCCACGTCGGCCGGCAGCCCCAGGTACGCCACGCGCCGGTGCCCGTGGGTCACTGCCAGCCGCACCAACTCGCCGACGCCGCTGGCGTAGTCGGCTCCCACGTACGGCACCGGACCACCGGCGTCGTCGCGCCGGCCGACCGTCACGAACGGGTAGGCGTCGGCGACCATCCGCGTGAGGTCGTCGCGGTCGAGCGACCGGCCGAGCAGCAGGCAGCCGTCCGCGACGCGGAGCCGGTTGTCGCCGCCGAAGATGCGCCGCCGCCCACCGGTCACCGACGCGCTCGTGAGCAGGAGCAGATCACAGCCGACCCGCTCGGCGGCCTCCTCGATGCCGACCAGGAACGGGTGGTAGAAATCGCTGGTGTCGTTGGGGAACACCGCTTCGTAGGTGAAGACACCGAGGATCCGGTTGTGCTTCGCGGCCAGCCGCCTGGCCACCGGGTCGGGCGCGTAGCCGTACTCCTGGATCACCCGCAGCACGCGCTCACGGGTCTCCTGCGGAATGCGAATGTCCGCGTCGGCACGGCCGTTGAGCACCAGGGAGACGGTCGGCTGACTGACCCCGGCCAGGCGGGCGATGTCCCGCTGCGTTATCCGCCGCGCTGGGCGACCAGTCGTCACGTACGCCTCCGATAATGCGGATTATCTCTCCGTCGGAGTTCAGTGTTAGGGCTGTGTTTCGGACACGTCAACCCTTGTGGCGCTTGATAATTCGAATTATCAACGCACGTTGCGAACTTGCCCACTTGGGAGCCGGGCGTGAAGCTGCCGCAGCGGCAGCGCCCCTGCAGGTCAGGAGAAGACCACGCAGGCGGCGGCCGGCACCGACACCGCGCCGGCACGGCGCAGTTGCCCGCTCTGCGAGTCCACGTCGAACCAGGTGACGTCCCCGGACCACTCGTTGGCGACGTAGAGCCGGCGTCCCGTGGGGTCGGCCACGAGGTCGCGCGGCCAGCTGCCGCCGCTCTCCACGCAGTCCGTGATCCGTGGTTTGTCGGCTCCATCGGCCAGGGAGACGGTGACAAGTGTGTTGCTGCCGCGCACCGCCGCCCAGAGGAAGCGCTCGTCGGACGCGACACAGACGACCGAGGGATACGCGCGCACCCCGTCCGGAAGGTCGTCCGAGAGGATGGGCACCTCGGAGAGCGGTTCGAGGCGGCCGGACGCGGGGTCCCAGCGGCAGACGGTCAGCTGCGGTTCCAGTTCGTGCAGTACGTAGACCGTCTCGCCGTCCGGGTGGAACGCGAGATGACGGGGTCCGGACCCGGCGCGCAACGCGGTCTCGTCATGGCCCCGCAGCTCCCCGGTGGCGTGGTCCGGCGCCCAGACCCGTACCGAATCGGTGCCCAGGTCGACGCTGAGCACCCAGTGGCCGCTGGGGTCGGGCAGTACCTGATGGGCGTGCGGTCCTGCCTGCCTCTCGGGATCGGGGCCGCAGCCGTGGTGCGCGAAGACGGAGGCCGGTCCCGACAGGCTGCCGTCGGAGGCCACCGGCAGGCTGCTGACGTTGCCCGAGGTGTAGTTGGCGGTCAGCAGGCGGTTCCCGGTCACACTGAGGTGAGTGGGACCGGAGGCGCCCACCTCGACCACCGGGCCGAGCGCGGTCAGACCCTCGGGGCCGGGCCGGAAGGCACCCACCGCACCTTGTTCCGCCTCGCTCACCGCGTAGAGCACTCCGCCGTCAGGGGCGAGGGTGAGCCACGACGGGTTGACGAACGGCGCGATCGCCGAGTGCGGCGTCAGCGCTCCGGTCGCCGGATCCACGGCTGCGACGGTGATGCCATCGCCGCCGCCCGAGGTGAACGAGCCGATGTACGCGCGGTGTTCGCCGCTTCGGTCCGCCCGGTTGCTCTGCTGCCTGCCGCTCACAAGGTGCCCTCTGTTCTCGAATCCGCCGGGATGGCCCATGATCGGCCGGTGACCGCCGTCACCGCGCCGTTGCGCCACCGCACGCCCGGGCCGCGAGCTACACGGTGCCGGTCGTCCGCCTTCCTGCGCAGCCGCCTGCCAGGTTCGCGGACTCGTCCGTCAGGGCTGGTTCTGCGCCTGAGCGGCGGCCGCGCTCGCCGCGTCCTTCTCGGTGGCCGCGCCGGCGGTGCTGAGCTTGCCGCCGCTGGATTCGAGGTGGGCACGGACGAACCACTGGAACAGTTCGAGACTCCGCAGTTGCTCGATGAGCATGTCCTGCGTGACGGGGTCGGTCTCCTCGGTGGCTCGCATGGCCTCGCGGTGGTCCTCGATCACGGAGGTGTAGACGAGGTCGAGAGCACCCAGGTGCTCGATGGCCTCGGCCCGGCCGATGGAGTAGTCGTCCCAGCCGCGGTCGGCGACCAGGGCACCGGGTGTTCCCTTCGGCTCGCCGCCCAGGGTGGAGATGCGCTCGGCCAGGTCGTCCGTCATGGCGCGGACCTGCTCCACCTGCGGGTCCAGCATCTCGTGTACGGCGATGAAGTGCGGCCCCACCACGTTCCAGTGGATGTGTTTGAGCGTCAGGGCGACATCGTTCAGCGAGTGCAGGCGCATCTGCAGCAGCCCGATGATGTCGCTGCTGGTCTCACGGCTGATGCCGGGGACGGTGTACGACGGCTCGGAAGGCTGTGACGGCATGGTGTGCTCCCTGTCGGCGGCTTGCTCGGGCCTTCAGGCAAACACCCGAGCCGTCGCTTGCCCGGTCAGGGCAGGGCAGTGGCGTCGTTTTTCACCGGTCCGGTCGCACCGATGGCCACGGCGGTGGCCCGGGCCTCGGGAGGGCGCGGCGTGCTCCGGGGAGCTGTGGCGCCAACGGGAGTTCGCCCCGGACGTGGTCCAGGGGCTGCCGGCGGGCGGATCCGGGAGCGTCCAGGCCGGCCGGGGCGGGCCGGCCGACCTGGACGTCGTGCGTCAGACGAGGTCGAACCGGTCCAGGTTCATCACCTTGTCCCACGCCGCGACGAAGTCGTTCACGAACTTCTCCTTCGCGTCGTCGCTCGCGTAGACCTCCGCGAGCGCGCGCAGCTCGGAGTTCGAGCCGAAGACGAGGTCGGCACGGGTGCCGGTCCACCTGACCTCGCCCGTTGCGGCGTCGCGACCCTCGAACGTGTTCTGGTCCTCGGACGTCGCCTTCCACGTCGTGCCCAGGTCGAGCAGGTTGACGAAGAAGTCGTTGGTCAGAGACCCGGGCGCCGTGGTGAAGACGCCGAGCTGCGACTGCTGGTGGTTCGCCCCCAGAACGCGGAGGCCACCGACGAGCACCGTCATCTCGGGCGCGCTCAGGGTCAGCAGGTTCGCGCGGTCGAGCAGCAGGTACTCGGCCGGCAGCCGGTTGCCCTTCCCGAGGTAGTTGCGGAACCCGTCGGCCGCAGGCTCGAGCGCGGCGAACGACTCCACGTCGGTCTGCTCCTGCGACGCGTCCACGCGGCCCGGTGTGAAGGGCACCTCGACGTCGAAGCCGGCCTCCTTGGCGGCCCGCTCGACCGCCGCCCCGCCGGCGACCACGATCAGGTCGGCGAGCGAGACCTGCTTGCCACCGGCCCGGTCCGCGTTGAAGGACTGCTGGATCCCCTCCAGGGTGCGCAGGACGATCGCGAGCTGGTCGGGGTCGTTGACCTCCCAGCCGCGCTGCGGCTCGAGGCGGATGCGCGCACCGTTGGCGCCGCCGCGCTTGTCGCTGCCGCGGAAGGACGAGGCCGACGCCCACGCGGTGGACACGAGCTGGGACACCGTGAGGCCCGAGTCGAGAACCTGGACCTTGAGGGCGGCGACGTCCTCGGCGTCGATCAGCTCGTGCGTCCTCGCGGGCAGCGGGTCCTGCCACAGCAGCGTCTCGGACGGGACCTCGGGGCCGAGGTAGCGCGCGACCGGGCCCATGTCGCGGTGGGTCAGCTTGAACCACGCGCGGGCGAAGGCGTCCGCGAACTCGTCGGGGTTCTCGAGGAAACGCCGCGAGATCTGCTCGTAGACCGGGTCGAAACGGAGCGAGAGGTCGGTCGTCAGCATCGTCGGGGCGTGCGTCTTCGACGGGTCGTGGGCGTCGGGGACGGTTCCCGCGCCGGCGCCGTCCTTCGGCCGCCACTGGTGCGCGCCGGCGGGGCTCTTGAACAGCTCCCACTCGTAGCCGAACAGGATGCTGAAGAAGCTGTTGTCCCACGTGGTCGGGGTGTCGGTCCAGATCCCCTCGAGGCCGCTGGTGATCGCGTCACCGCCCTTGCCGGTGCCGAAGGAGTTCCTCCAGCCCAGGCCCTGCTCCTCGATCGAGGCGGCCTCGGGGTCCGGGCCGACATGGTCGGCCGGGCCCGCGCCGTGGGTCTTGCCGAAGGTGTGACCACCCGCGATCAGAGCGACCGTCTCCTCGTCGTTCATCGCCATCCGGCGGAACGTCTCACGGATGTCGCGGGCCGCGGCGATCGGGTCCGGATTGCCGTTCGGGCCCTCCGGGTTGACGTAGATGAGGCCCATCTGGACCGCGCCGAGGGGGCTCTCCAGCTCCCGGTCGCCGGTGTAGCGCTCGTCGCCGAGCCACGTCGACTCCGGACCCCAGTAGACGTCCTCCTCGGGCTCCCAGACGTCCTCACGACCGCCGGCGAAGCCGAAGGTCTTGAAGCCCATCGACTCCAGGGCGACGTTCCCCGCGAGAATCATGAGGTCGGCCCACGAGAGGTTCTGGCCGTACTTCTTCTTCACCGGCCACAGCAGGCGGCGGGCCTTGTCGAGGTTCCCGTTGTCCGGCCAGCTGTTGAGCGGGGCGAAGCGCTGCTGGCCGGCCCCGGCGCCGCCGCGTCCGTCGCTGATCCGGTAGGTGCCCGCGCTGTGCCACGCCATGCGGATCATGAACGGGCCGTAGTGGCCGAAGTCGGCGGGCCACCAGTCCTGCGAGGTCGTCAGCACCTCGGCGATGTCCCGCTTCACGGCCGGGAGGTCGAGGCTCTTGAACGCCTCGGCGTAGTCGAACTCCTCGCCCAGGGGGTTGGCCACGGCGGGGTTCTTGGCGAGGATCTTCAGGTTGAGCCGCTCCGACCACCACTGGCGGTTTCCACCACCCTGAGTCGGGTGCGGGGCGCGCCCGTGCGCGACCGGGCAGCCACCTCCCCCCTCCGTCTTCGCGTCGGTGACGATTGCGTCAGGGTTCTCAGCCATGGGAATCCTTCCGGACTATGCGGATCACGGTGCTCAGGAATTGCATGGGGTGGAACTGCCGGGGCACAGGCCCCGGTGAACGGCCTCGGCCTCGTCGATCGAGAAGCCGCAGCCGTCGGACGCGGTCGGTCGAGGTCCTCGCCGACCGCGCGGTCGACGTGGCGGTGGTCGTCCCCGGCACGTCCCTCGAACTCGGCCGGCCCGCCGCCCCGTTCGACACGGAGCGGGTCCTGCCGCGATGAGCGTGCTGAGGGCTTCCGCACGGGGTCGGAGGGACACGTGGCCCAAGAGATCAGCTGTCCCCGGAGCCAGGCCTGCGACACCGAGGGGTCGCCGTCCCGCCGTACGGTCTGGAGCAGCGCGACGCCGGTGCGGCCGTCACGCGCGAACCGTCGCCATGCTGCTCGGCGGTGGTCCCGTCATGTCTGTCTCCTGCCGTACACGGGGGTCTCCTGCCCTTGGCTGTCGCCGGATCCGATCCTACGATGGACAGAGTCCAGGTCAAGAAGCTTGTCGATCCCATATCCCATCGGAATCCGGACATCTATCAGTGAACTTGAGGTATCCCATCGAGCCCGAACAGGTGAACCGACATGAGTGACCTGCTGGAGCGACTGCGAGGGCGTGGCTGGCGGGTGACCTCCCAGCGGCGTGTCGTGGCGGAGGTGCTCGAGGGCGACCACGTCCATCTCACGGCCGACGAGGTGCACGCCCGTGCGGTACAGCGGCTGCCGGAGATCTCTCGGGCGACCGTCTACAACACCCTGGGCGAGCTGGTCTCCCTCGGCGAGGTCATCGAGGTCTCCACGGACGGCCGCGCCAAGCGCTACGACCCCAACGCCCATCGCCCGCACCAGCACCTGGTCTGTTCCGGTTGCGGCACCATCCGGGACGTCCACCCGACCGGCGATCCGCTGGCCGACCTCCCGGCCGAGGAACGGTTCGGCTTCACGGTCTCCGAGGCCGAGGTCACCTACCGCGGCCTGTGCCCGTCCTGCGCCTGAGAGGCCGTCACGTCCGGAGCGCCTGAGTGATGCCTGATTTCCGGAGCTCAGGGCCGGGCAGTGCCGGTGAGCGGCGATCCGGGGCGGTTCAGCCGCCAGATCACGTCGGTCCCGCTGTCCCCGGGAGCCACGGGCGGCGACACGCGTTCGCGCCGGACCTCGGTGAATCCCAGGCGCCTGGGAACGGCCCCGCTGGCCGCGTTGGCCAGGTCGTGCACGATGTCCACGTACGCCAGGTCCGGTAGCGACGCGAACGCCTCGGAGACCACGGCCGCTGCGGCCCGGGTCGCGATACCCCGCCCGACGGCGGCGGGGTGCAGCCAGTACCCCATGAAGCGGCCCTGGGGCTCGTCGGCACGGTAGAGGGAAAGGCTGCCGAGGAGCGCGTCGTTCGCGGTGATCGCGTAGTTGTACGCGTCGCCGCTCTGCCACTTCGGATCGCAGTCGGCGAGGAACTCCCGGGTGTGCTGCCGGCCGTGGCGGGGCCACCCACGGCATCCACGGCCGCAGATGGTCGAGCGATTCCTCGATCATCCGGAACAGGGCGTCGAAGTCGCTCTCCGCCCGCCAGCGCCGCAGGACGAAGTCCTGACAGTCAATGGTCTCGCTCGGCTGCACCATGGCGGCATCGTCGCCCTCCGGAGGGGATCACGGCAATCGGATATCGGTGACGGTCGACCACCCTCGGGGCCGCTCCTGCTGGGCGATCCAACGTCCCTGTCAGAGCCGCCTGTTGGAGCCGATGAGGACCGGTCCTGGGAGTGTCCGGGCCGGAGCGGACGCCTTCTCAGCGGGGGCGCTCCGCTTCGGAGTGCAGTGTGCGGGCGAACTCCTCGAATCGCTCCATGGCCGAACCGGAGGCCTCCGGCAGTCGCCGCAGCGCCTCCTGATAGGCGGCGAAGGTGCAGGAGTACAGCACAGCGAGGTACTCCAGCACGCGCTCCGCCTCCCCGTCCACTCCGGACGCGGCCTCCCCCTCCCCGAGGGGCTCGCCCGTGAACGGAGCCTCGGTCTCGAGACGCTCCGCCTCGCGCAGGGCCTCGTCGACGGCGGCCCGGATCGCGTCCGCGTCCAGCCGCTCGGTGCCCTGGTCCGCTCCCTGGCCCTCCTGCGAGGCCACGCCGTCCGTGTCGTCGTCGGAGAAAGACGACCATGTGAGCGCACGCGTGCGTGCGGAGAGCGCGTGCCAGGGCATCCCGAGCCGCTCGAACAGATCGGCGGCCCGCCTCAGTTCGGTGATGCCCTCGGTTTCGCGGTCCTCCTGCGCGAGCCGGTACGCGCGCTGCTCGGCGAGTTCCGCGCGAAGAAGGTCCTCCGGTCCGATCCGGTCGTCGTGCGTGGCAGGGCCGTCCGGCCTGGGTGCGGTCGGCGAAGGCCGCCGCGACCGCCCTCCGAGGCGCGGCCGAAGCCGCCGAACCTCAGTCGGCGAAGGCCCTGTTGTGGACACGAACACCCCGGCCACTCCGCCGGGTTCCAGCCCATACCAGGGCGCCTTCCGCCGCCACTACCCGGAGTTGTAACCCCACCGAGCCTGACCGTCCTTGCCCATGAAGCACTTCGCGGGCCGCCCGTCGACGGTCGTCGCGGTGGACCGCGTCCCGCCGCTGGGGCGCGATCTACGGGCTGACACCCGTGCAGCCGCCGGACAACCCTGGAGTCCGAAGACCTCCGGGGTCACGGCCAGCGCCCTGAAGTACTCGTGCGGATGCGCCACGAGCCTGCGTGCCTTCAGGTCCATCAGGCCGCCGACACCCGCACCTCGGCCGCCACCGTGCCGTCGGACGCGCGGACCGTCTGCTCGATGCGGAAGGTCTTGCCCTCACCCCAGACGAAGGCGCACGTCACCTCCACCTCGTCGCCCGCCCACAGCTCCCGCAGGTAGCGCACGGGGTCACACGAAGACCATGCGCGTCATTGTGGTCAGGAGGAGCCCGGAGATGCCCGTGAGGGCTGTCCTCACCGCGTGGGGGAGCCATGCGCCCAGGTGTGCATGGTCCGTGTGCGCGGCACGGCGGTCGCGGCGGTCGCAGAAAGCGTTTGCCCGCAGGCGGACGGCTGACCAGAATGAGCGTTTGCTGGTCAACCATCTCTGCGAGGGGTCTGTGGTGACGATCGTGACGAGGACCGACGGCTTCGATCCGGCTTCCCTGGAGGAAGCTGTCACCGGGGTGACGGAAAGGACGGGGTTCTCCGGCACGGTCCGTGTCACGCGGAACGGGGAGCCCGTATTCACCCGGGTGTTCGGGATGGCCTCACGCCGGTGGTCCGTACCCAACACGCACGACACGCGATTCCGCGTGGCGTCGGTGTCCAAGATGTTCACGGCAGTGGCCGTCCTGCAGCTCGTCGAGCGGAAGCAGATACGCCTGGACGACGCACTGGTGGACTTCGTGAAAGACCGTGTGCCCGAGCTCGATCCGCGTGTCACGGTCCACCACGCCCTGACGATGACGTCGGGCATCGGCGACTGGTTCGAGGAGGGCAGCGACGACTGGGAGGCCGAATGGGCGGCCCTGACGTCCTCCCACCCGCTCTACCTCCTGCGGGACAACAAGGACTACCTGCCGCTGTTCGCCGGGAAGCAGCCCCACTTCCCTCCCGGGGAACGCCATCTCTACAACGGCGCCGGCTACATCCTGCTCGGCCTGCTCATCGAATCGGTGACCGGCCGCTCCTTCGAAGAGGTCATCGCGGACGACGTCTTCGCCCGCGCCGGAATGAGTGCGTCCGGGTTTCCGGCCCTGGACGACCTGGGGCCGGACATCGCGGAGGGCTACCTCGCCACCGCTGACAGCGCGACGCCGTACCGGACCAATCACTATGCGACCACCCCTCGTGCGGCTGCCGACGGAGGGGCTACGTGTACCGCCGCGGATCTGACGGCCTTCGCCCACGCACTGGGCCACGGACGGCTGCTGAACGAGGAGACCACGCGTCTGGCACTGACCCCGCAGGTCGACGAGCGTGAGGAGAAGGTCCGCGGCTACCGGTGGATGTACGGGTTCGGCCTCACCCACATCCTCGACGACGAGGGAACCGTCGTCCGCTGGGGCCACACGGGCGAGGAGGACGGGGTCAGTGCCCGTCTCTACCACTACCCGCAGCAGGACCTGGACGTCGCCGTTCTCGGCAACATCAGCTGGTGCGCCGGCGACATGGGGTGGGCCGTCCACGACGCCCTCGTCGGCAACCAGGACAGCCGCGTGCCGTAGGGACGCCGAGCAGCAGGCTCAACGGCCCGGGGGCCTGGCGGCTCCCGGGTGCGGCCCGGAGCCCGGACAACACGCCTCCTGTGCCCGCTTTCTGCCGGGGGATGATGTGCTTCCGTGAGCGGGGCCCACACGTCCCTTCATCCCGAGAGGAACCCCATGAGTACGGACACCGATGTTCTCGTCCTGGGAGGCGCCGGCGTGGACACCATCGTGTACGTCCCCGAGTTGCCGCTTCCCTTCGCCGACAGCTACATGATCCGTCCCGGGATCGAGACGCGGGCGGGACAGACCGGGGACTTCGTCGCACTCGGGTTGAGCGCACTGGGCCTGCGCACCCATCACCTCGATGCGATCGGTGACGATCACGAAGGCGACCTGGTCCGTGCGGTTCACCGGGAGCGAGGCATCGCGTTCACCGAGGTCGTGCTGCCAGGCGGCACCAAGCGCGCGGTCAATCTCGTCAGCCCTGACGGACGGCGGCTCTCCCTGTACGACGCCAGCCGCTCACAGGAGGGCGACCGGCTCCCGGAAGCGACGGTCAGGGCATTGGCCGCGGTGAGCCGCCACGCCCATGTCTGCATCACCCACCCCTGCGCCCATGCTCTTCCCGTCCTCCGCGAGACGGGCCTGACCGTCTCGACCGACCTGCACGACTGGGACGGCGTCAACTCCTACCACGAGCCGTTCGCGTACCAGGCGGATGTCGTCTTCCTGTCCACCACGGCCTTGGCCGACCCCGAGCGAACCATGCGGCAGATCACCGAGCGGGGCCGGGCCGAAGTCGTCGTCGCGACGGCCGGGGCCGAGGGCGCGTACCTGCTTGTCGGCGACGAGATCACCCACATTCCGGCCGTCCCGCTCCCGGCGCCGGCGGTGGATACCAACGGCGCGGGTGACGCCTTCGCGTCCGGCTTTCTCTACGGCTGGCTCTCCGGCCGGTCACCGCACCGGTGCGGTCTGTACGGCGCGGTGACCGCGGCCCACGCCTGTACCGTGCCGTCGACGAGAACCGATCCCCTCAGCCGCGACGAACTCCACTCGCGCGTGGCGCAGTTGGAGTCGGAGACGCCGGTGCATCCGGTGTCCGTCGACGCAGGCGGGCGTGGGTGACCAAGGGCTGAGGCGGGCCCCGAGTGGTTCACACGGACGCCGGCGGTGTTCCTTCAGTCGGCCGCGTCGAGCAGCAGCTTCGCGGCCACCATTGCCCCGTCGGTGCGGATCGTGCCGGCCACGGCCCTCGCGCGTGCGCGGGTCTCGGGGGTCAGCGCCGTCCTGAGCGCGGCCGACAGGGACTCGAAGGCCGGAGTCGGACCGTCGTGTGCCGCGCCGATGCCCAACTCGGCCACGCGGCCGGCCCAGTAGGGCTGGTCCACGAATTGGGGGACGACCACCTGGGGCGCGCCGGCCCGGGCGGCCGTCGTCGTGGTGCCCGCGCCGCCGTGGTGCACGACGGCGGCCACCCGGCCGAACAGCGCCTGATGGTTGACCTCGCCGACGACGAAGCAGTCGTCCCGGTCGTCGATCAGGGCCAGGTCGGCCCAGCCGCGCCCGACGAGTGCGCGGCGGCCCTGCGCGCGGATCGCCTCGACGGCCACCCGTGCGACGTCCGTCGAGGCGCGCATGGGCATGCTGCCGAAGCCCACGTACACCGGTGGTGTGCCGGCGTCCAGGAACGCCACCAGCTCGGCCGGGAGCGGGCGGTCGTCCGGGAGGATCCACGCGCCGGTCTGCACGATGTCGAGGTCCGCCCACTCCTGCCACGTGCACAGGTTCGGGTCAGCTGCCAGCCACGGCTGGTCGGTGAAGACGTGGTCGCGGACGTTGTCCACCGGTGGCAGACCGATCGACGCCCGGTGGCTGTTGAGCGCCTCGCCGTACAGCGCGTTCACGCGCTCGGCGTCCAGTTCCCACAGCGCCCGGTTGTCGGTCACCTCCGGTGGGAACGGCCGGCCCGGCCGCGGCGGCGGCGGGTAGTGCGGCGACGGCAGTTCGATCGGATGGAAGCACGCGTACACGTAGCGGATGCCCAGTTTCTCGGCCACCGACCGTGCGCCGGCCGGCATCAAGCCGGTCGCCACCAGCGCGTCGCATCCCTCGGCCGCCGCGGCAAGCGTGTCGAACCGTGCTGCGACCAACTCGGCCGCGATCCGGAACGCGTCCGCCGCCGTCGGCGGCGTCACGCCGGTCACCAGTGCCCGCACCGCCGGGCCGAACGGCACCAGCGGCACGCCGACAGCGGCCAGCAGCTCCACGAACTCCTCGTCCCGCGGCGCGCACACTCTCACCTCCGCGCCGAGTTCCCGCAGTTGCACTGCGAGTCCCACCACCGGTTCGACGTCCCCGCGCGACCCATACGTCGACAACACCACACGCACTTCGCGACTCCCGTGTTCGCAGATTCTGACCTCGGCCGGCGATTCTGCGGCACGGCACGGGTCTTGCCGCAAGCCCCCCAGCGCGCTATACGTTGAGCATGGCAAGGAGTGGGTACTGCCCTTGTCATGTCGTCCGCCGCGGACGACGTCCTCCTCGCGAAGCGGCGGTGCGCCGCGTACGGCGGTACGTCGGCCCAGGAGGATCTCTCTCGTCAGCAGTCCTTGACGAGTTGCTGTGACAGCCGTCTTCCGGTGGGCGCAGTCGGCGCACCTCCGGCCTCGCGCCGTTCTCCTCGGCGCTTTCCATGACGACATCCTGGCAAGTGGCTCGCCACGAGACCGACCGCTTCCGCGGGCGTCGCCGCGCCGCCGAGGCGTTCCGCGCAGTCGGATGCGCAAATCTCGTACGGCGGTGCGGCCTACAGGATGAAGGGGAGGCCGTCGTGGTGACGTGGCGCGCCGCCCCTTCGAAGGGCTTGCCCGTCCACAGCGGGCCATGAGGGCAAAGGGGAATACCCACTCCTTGCCACTCTCAACTTATAGCGCACTGGGGGGCTTGCGGCAAGGCCCGGGTCATGCCGCAGAATCGCCGACCGAGGCCAGAACCTGGGGAAATAGGGGAGTCACGACGTGCGTGTGTTCTTGTCGGTTTATGGGTGGTGCGGTGACGTCGGGCCGATGGTGGGACCCGCGCTGCCATTGCGGGAATTCGACGCCGAGGCGCGAGTGTGCGCGCCGCCGGACTTCGCGAGCGCGACCTCACATCGGAGCTGATGACATGACCCCACTGACCACGAGCGCTTTCGACCTTCCCGACCACCTCTCGCCCAAGGCCGACCCGACGCTGATCGCCGGAGACGAGCAGCACTTCGCGGCCATCGCGGAGAACCTCGAGCAGGCGATCGCCGAACTGTCCGACAGTCTCGACGCCGAGCGCAGGGCGCCCGGCGGCATCGGCCGGCAGGCGATGGAGCGGGACGCGGAGATCCACCGGCTGACCGGTCGCCTGCGCGCCCTGCGTCGCTTCGGTCTGGACCTGTGCCTCGGACACATCGTCAGCGCAGACGACCCCGAGCCCGTGTACATCGGACGACTCGGCCTCACCGACAGCGCGGGGCGGCGGCTGCTGCTCGACTGGCGTTCCCCTGCCGCTGAGCCGTTCTTCGCGGCGACCCACGCCAACCCGATGGGTCTGGCAAGCCGCCGCAGATATCGCTGGACCCGCGGCCGGATCAGCGACTACTGGGACGAAGTGTTCACCGCCGAAGGGCTTGAAGGGCACGCCGCGCTCGACGACCAGTCCGCCTTCATCGCCAGCCTCGGCAGCAACCGGTCGGCCCGGATGCGCGACGTGCTCTCCACCATCCAGGCCGACCAGGACGCCATCATCCGGGCGGGGTCCCGTGGCGCTCTCGTCGTCGACGGCGGTCCGGGTACCGGGAAGACCGTCGTCGCTCTGCACCGCTCCGCCCACCTCCTCTACTCCGACCCTCGCCTCGGTCACCGTCGGGGCGGCGTGCTGTTCGTGGGTCCGCACCGGCCCTACCTGGCCTACGTCGCCGACGTCCTCCCCAGCCTCGGAGAGGAGGGCGTGCAGACCTGCACCCTGCGGGACCTCGTCGCCGAGGGAGCCGGAGCGGCGATCGAGACCGACCCGGACGTGGCCCTCCTGAAGTCGTCCGCGCACATGGTGAAGGCGATCGAGACGGCCGTCAGGTTCTACGAAGAGCCGCCCACCGAGGGGATGACGGTCACGACCTCCTGGTCCGACATCCGGCTGAGCGCCGACGACTGGGCCGAGGCGTTCGAAGCAGCAGAACCAGGTACTCCGCACAACGAGGCGCGCGAGCAGATCCGGGAGGAGCTGGTCACGATCCTCATGGACAAGCACAGCGGCGACGTCCCGCCCGACGTGTTCCGGAAGTCGCTGCTGCACGACAAGGAGCTGGTCGAGACCCTCAACCGCGCGTGGCCGCTGCTCGAGGCGGCCGACCTCGTCGGAGACCTGTGGTCGGTACCCGCCTACCTGCGGATGTGCGCTCCCTGGCTCAGCCCCGACGACGTGCGGAAGCTGCAGCGCGAGGACGCGCAGGCATGGACGGTGTCCGACCTGCCGCTCCTGGACGCGGCACGGCAGCGGCTCGGCGACCCGGAGGCGGCGCGCCGTAAGCGTCGGCACGAGGCCGCTGTCGCCGCCGAACGCGCGCGCATGGCCGATGTCATCGACAACGTGCTCGCGGCCGATGACGACGGTGAGGGTGCGGTGACGATGCTGCGCGGACGGGACCTGCAGGACAGCCTGATCGACGAAACCACGCCGGCCGGCGCTGAACCGGACCTGCTCGCCGGCCCGTTCGCGCACGTCGTCGTGGACGAGGCTCAGGAACTGACCGATGCGGAGTGGCAGATGCTGCTGCTCCGCTGCCCGTCTCGGAGCTTCACCATCGTCGGGGACCGTGCCCAGGCCAGGCACGGGTTCACGGAGTCGTGGCAGGAACGGCTCGAGCGGATCGGCCTCGACCGGATCGACGTGGCCTCCCTGAGCATCAACTACCGGACGCCGGAGGAAATCATGGCGGAAGCCGAGCCGGTCATCCGGGCCGTGCTCCCGGACGCCAATGTGCCGACCTCCATCCGCAGCAGCGGCGTCCCCGTCGTACACGGATCTGTTGCGGATCTGGACTCGATCCTCGACACCTGGCTCGCTGCGCATGCCGACGGAATCGCCTGCGTCATCGGCGATCCCACGTTCCGGGCGACGCCCCGCGTCCGGTCGCTGACCCCGGAGCTGGCGAAGGGCCTCGAGTTCGACCTGGTCGTCCTCATCGACCCGGAGACGTTCGGCAAGGGGGTCGAAGGAGCTGTCGACCGCTATGTCGCGATGACCCGAGCGACCCGGCAACTCGTCGTCCTCACGAACTCCTGACACCGGCCGGGACGACGTGATCGCCGCCCGGCGATCATGAGGACCGCCACGCGAAGGAGCCCGCCAGGGCTTCACGGTCCCGGGCACGCCAGGCTGGAGGCGTCGGACGAGGGGATTGTTCGGTCGCCGCCGGCCGCGAGGTCGCACGTGGAGACCGGGTCCAGGGAATGGCCGCGTCGCAGGCGGACGTGGTTCATGGCGGCGTGATGTATGACCTGGAGGTGGACACGACGCATACCGGGTCCCTGGTGTGTGCGCGAACGATCGCCGTCCGTGTCAGCTGATCGACGGACCAGCTCACGGCTGCCCGGCGTACAGCAGCGGGCCGTTCACGCTACGGCGGTGTGCCGGGCCGGCCTTCCGCCCACTGAGGGGCCGGCAGCAGACAGCGGACGTGGCCCGACCGCGCGTGGCGGAGACGCACCCCGCGCCCGTAGCGCCCGGCCTGCCGTCGTGGGCACGGCGGTTCAGACCTCGGTCTGCTCGTCAACGCCCTGGTCCCGGTTCTCCGCGGTCTTCTGCGTGGACGGGCGCAAGAGGTGTTCTCCGGCGAGTTGGACCGCTTCGCGCCTGGTGTACCCGGGGTGGTCCGCGACGATGAAGTGGCGGCCGATGGCGAGCGCGAACGTCAGGATGCTGCGCGCCTCGATCTCGTCGGGGTCGGTGAGGAAGGCGCCGAACATCTTCCGCAGGAACTCCATGCGTTCGTTGTCGATGCGCCGCAGGCGTTGCGCGACGGACGGGTCGTGGCGGGCCCAGACCCGGACCGCGAGATCGATCCGGTGGAGGTCTTCCGAGAAGGTCAGTTGACCGGCGCGCCGGATCCTCTCGGCGGCGTCGCCGCCCTCGGCGTCGACCTGGGCGATGACCTCTCCGGTGCAGCGGCGTTCCCACTCGTCGAGCATCTCCGTGAGCAACGCGGGACGGCCGTCGAAGTACCCGTAGAAGCCGCCCTTCGTCACGCCCAGTTCGGCGGCGAGCGTCTCGACACGGACCGCGTCGGGGCCTCCACGGGCGAGTGCGGCGAGGCCCGCCTCGATCCAGCGGCCTCGTGGTGTGCGGGCCACGGCAGTGGGCCACCTCCATTGATCGCGTCGGAGTTGTACGTTACCGTACAGACGGAACTGTACGGTGCCGTATAAACGAGAGGCCCACCTGTGCCACGACTCGCAGAGACCGCCTACACCGAGCAGCCGTGGCGCATCCACGAACTCACGAAAGACTTCTCCGTCGAGGATGTGTGGTCGTTCCGCACTCCAGGAGCCGGGTCCGACGACTTCCCGGCGATGCTGGCAGCGATGCGAGCGGCCGGCGGACCCGCGAAGCAGCCCTGGCCGGTGAGGCTCTTGTTCGCCGTTCGGTGGAAGCTCGGCGCGGTCCTCGGCTGGGACAGGCCGTCGGCGGGCGTCGGTGAGCGGGTCGCCTCGCTCCGCGACCGCCTGCCCGGCGACCTCCGCGACGCCCCGCGCGGACCGGACGACGAGGGCATGCCCCTCGCAGCGGTCTACGAGCTCGGCAGGGAATCCGCTCGGGAGCTGGCGAACAAGACCGTGCACACCGTGATGCATCTCGGCTGGGTCCAAGGAGCGAACGGCGATTACGAACTGCGGATGGCCGTCCTCGTCAAACCCAACGGACGGTTCGGGCGGCTCTACATGGCCGCCATCTCGCCTTTCCGGCACCTCATCGTGTACCCGTCCCTGACTCGGCAATGGGAACGAGCCTGGCGCGATCGCAACGATGTGAAGGCGACGTTCGACGACGGGAGGTCACGTTGAACTCCAGGAAGCGACTGCTCCGCTGGGCGAGCGGGATCATGCTCGTGTTGGGAGCA
Organism: Streptomyces sp. NPDC002867; assembly: GCF_053591895.1. Taxonomy (NCBI): domain Bacteria; kingdom Bacillati; phylum Actinomycetota; class Actinomycetes; order Kitasatosporales; family Streptomycetaceae; genus Streptomyces; species Streptomyces sp. NPDC002867. The sequence goes on from NZ_JBSFUR010000003.1 coordinate 297,610, forward strand.
GGGCACCTGTCCCTGCTGGCGCTCGTCGCCCGGGAGGACGTCACCGGCTGGGCGGATCGGGGGATATGGGCAGCCGTCCCGCTCGACCTCTCGGGCGGGGGTGCCGATCAGACGGTGCAGTCACTCCAGAACGAGGTCGCCTTCTGGGCCGGCCCCGGCAGCTTCGCCGTGCCTCTGATTCTCCTGGGATGCCTGATATGGCACCTCGCCGGACGCGGTGTGACGGTGCCGGCCGCAATCGGCTGGGGCCTCGCGACGTGGTGTGCGGTGGGCGGCGTCCTCCTCGTGCCGTCCCCGTACTTCGCGGGGACCGTCGCCGGTGCACTCATCGTCCTGGCGGCACGGAAGGGAGATCGGTCGGAAGCAGCCCGGGACCGGGAGGCGGCCCAGGCGTGATCCGTGCGTTCCGCGTCCCCGGGCTCCGGGCTTTGCATGATCATGCGAGATGGTGCATAATCTTCCTATGTCCAAGGTCCTCACCTCCCTGCCCGCCGGCGAGCGCGTCGGCATCGCCTTCTCGGGCGGCCTCGACACCTCGGTCGCGGTCGCGTGGATGCGCGACAAGGGCGCCGTCCCGTGCACCTACACCGCCGACATCGGCCAGTACGACGAGCCCGACATCGCCTCGGTGCCCGGCCGTGCGAAGACCTACGGTGCCGAGATCGCGCGCCTTGTCGACTGCCGCGCCGCGCTGGTCGAGGAGGGCCTGGCCGCACTCACCTGCGGGGCGTTCCACATCCGCTCGGGCGGGCGCGCCTACTTCAACACCACGCCGCTCGGCCGCGCCGTCACGGGCACCCTCCTGGTCCGGGCGATGCTCGAGGACGACGTACAGATCTGGGGCGACGGCTCGACCTTCAAGGGCAACGACATCGAGCGGTTCTACCGCTACGGACTGCTCGCCAATCCGAACCTGCGGATCTACAAGCCCTGGCTGGACGCGGACTTCGTGACCGAGCTCGGCGGCCGCAAGGAAATGTCGGAGTGGCTTCTCGCCCACGACCTGCCCTATCGCGACAGCACGGAGAAGGCGTACTCCACCGACGCCAACATCTGGGGCGCCACCCACGAGGCCAAGACCCTGGAGCACCTGGACACCGGCGTGGAGACCGTGGAGCCCATCATGGGCGTGCGGTTCTGGGACCCGTCGGTCGAGATCGCCACCGAGGACGTGACCATCGGCTTCGAGCAGGGTCGCCCGGTGACGATCAACGGCAAGAGGTTCGCCTCGGCTGTCGACCTGGTGACGGAGGCGAACGCCATCGGCGGCCGCCACGGCATGGGCATGTCGGACCAGATCGAGAACCGGATCATCGAGGCCAAGAGCCGCGGCATCTACGAGGCGCCCGGCATGGCCCTGCTGCACGCGGCGTACGAGCGCCTGGTCAACGCCATCCACAACGAGGACACCCTCGCCCAGTACCACAACGAGGGACGGCGCCTCGGCCGGCTGATGTACGAGGGCCGCTGGCTGGACCCGCAGGCGCTGATGGTCCGCGAGTCGCTGCAGCGCTGGGTCGGCACGGCGGTCACCGGCGAGGTGACGCTGCGGCTGCGGCGCGGTGAGGACTACTCGATCCTCGACACCACGGGCCCGGCGTTCAGCTACCACCCGGACAAGCTGTCCATGGAGCGCACCGAGGACTCGGCGTTCGGACCGGTGGACCGGATCGGCCAGCTCACCATGCGCAACCTCGACATCGCCGACTCGCGCGCCAAGCTGGAGCAGTACGCCGGGATCGGCCTGATCGGCACCGCCCATCCCGCGATCGGCGCAGCCCAGGCGGCCGCGACCGGGCTGATCGGCACCCTGACGGAGGGCGGCGCGGAGGCCATCGCCTCCCGCGGAGAGGTCTCCGCCGAGGACGAGTTGCTGGACCGCGCCGCGATGGAGTCCGGCACGGACTGACCGAGACGTATGCACGACCCAAAGGGCGGGTTCGACGCCGGTGGCGCCGAACCGGCCCTTTGGGTACCCGGGCCCGAGGCGGCGGCCCTGACCGAGCACCGGCTTCCCGGGCTCGGTCACCGGAGCCGGACGGTCACGGCCGTGGCTCCTTCAGCCGAGCACGAGCGGGATCTTCGCGGCCGGCTCGCCCAGCGCGACTTGCTCGGCGTCCGTCGGAGCGCGGCGTCCGGTCCCGACCAGCAGCGCGTCCTTGTCGGAGAACGACGCGGGAATCCCTTCCCCGGCGATCTTCTCCAGCGAGGCGCGGGCTGCCGCGAGGGTCTCGGCGGGCGGGGTTCGGCGGCCGAGGGCAGGTGCGCGATCAGATCGAGGTGGTGCAGCGTCCATTCCATGACGTACGCGGACAGGTAGTCGGCGGCGGTCAGTACGTCGTCGCGGGTGCTGACGCGGACACCCGGATCGGCGAGTTCGGCGGCGCGACCGGCGGCGGAACCGACGTCGTCGAAATGGAACTTGAGCCACCGCGGCTCGCCGTACGCGGCCGGCCGGCCGGGGGATCAGCGCGTCGAGCGGGTCCTCGCCGGTCGGGGGCTCGACGAGTTTCCAGTAAGTGACCGAGTCCACGGTCGGTTCGGTTTCGGCCGGCGTGACCAGCGTGATCAGGACGTCCTGGGCGTCGATGATCAGGTGACACACCAGGTCCCGCACGAGCCGGCCGGTACAGCCGGACGGCCGTTCCCAGTCCTCATCGGAGAGTTCGTCGACCGCCGTGCGCAACGCCGTCCAAGAGCGCGAGAAGAGATCCACTTCGGCAAGGTGGTGCCGTACCGGAACGGCGGGCAAGCGAATCCGGCCGGCGGCCCGGACGGCTTGCTCTGCTGCAGAAGCCGACGCCTCAGAAGCTGCTGACGATGAACCAGGCCGCGGCCCCCAGCACCGTCAGGACGCCGCCGATCGAGATGATCCGGCCGACGCCCTCGTGCCAGGCGTCGGCGATCACGTTGCCGAGGATGCCGACGAGTGGCGCCCCGAAGACGATCAAAAGAATGCCGATCAGGTGGTCCATCATCCCTCACGCCCCCTCGGGATCACCCCGCGGTGATCCAGGAGCGTGATCGCAGATCTCTCGCGCCCCCCGCGGAAGCCGGGGAGCAGTGCGAGTTGTCCCGTACATCCGGCCTGTCCATAAGGCAGTTGTCGGGAGCCTCGGCGTCCAGTGCGGTGACAGGGGTGTCACCTCACCGGCTACCGGTCGGAAACCTCAGATCTCACGCAAATCTTTCGGTACGTCGTTGCTGACCTGCCCGGACGCTGCCAGGGTTTCGACCATTCCTCTCAACGAAGGTCACCGGAGGCTCCCTTGGCTGTCCGTCGTGCCGTTGTCGCCGCCGCGTCCGCGGCGGCGCTCGTCTTCCCCGTCCTGATCCCCGGCAGTGCGACCGGGGCTCCCGTCGCCGCGCCGGCCACCGGCTCCGAGCCGCGGCCTCCCGCAAAACACGCCGTCGCCACCGGCAGCGGCGGTGCGGTCTCCAGTGTGAATCCGTACGCCTCTCAGGCCGGGTTGAACGTCCTGCGGCACGGTGGCAACGCGGTCGATGCCGCGGTGGCCACCGCGGCAGCGCTCGGCGTGGTCGAGCCCTACTCGGCGGGCATCGGAGGCGGCGGATACTTCGTCTCCTACGACGCCGCGACACGGAAGGTGCGCACCATCGACGGCCGGGAGACCGCCCCGGCCCGGATGCGCTCGGACTCCTTCGTCGACCCCGCGACCCAAAAGCCCATTCCGTTCCCCGAGGCGGTCAACTCGGGGCTCTCCGTGGGCGTTCCGGGCACGCCCGCCACATGGGAGAAGGCGCTGAAGGACTGGGGTACGGTCTCGCTGGCGTCCGCGCTGCGGCCGGCCACCCGCATCGCCGACGAAGGCTTCGTCGTCAACGAGGAGTTCCGCGCCCAGACGGCGATGAACGAGGACCGCTTCCGGGACTTCACCTCCACCGCCGAGCTGTTCCTGCCGAACGGGGAACTCCCCGTGGTCGGCTCCCGTTTCCGCAACCCCGACCTCGCCCGGACCTACCGCGAGCTCGCCCGCGAGGGCGTCGGCGCGCTGTACCACGGGGGCATCGGCCGCGACGTGGTGGCCACCGTCAAGAACCCGCCGGTCGCCCCCGGTGCCGACCGCACGGTCCGCCCCGGGCTGATGGAGCCGGGCGACCTCGCCGACTACAAGACCGTACGCCGCGACCCGACCCGCACCACGTACCGGGGGCTGGACGTCTACTCCATGGCGCCGTCCTCCTCCGGCGGGACCACCGTCGGCGAGGCGCTGAACATCCTCGAGAACTTCGACCTGTCGTCGGCCGACAGGGCCCAGGCGCTCCACCACTACGTGGAGGCCGGCCGGATCGCCTTCGCCGACCGCAACCGCTGGGTGGGCGACCCGGCCTTCTCGGACGTGCCCACCCAGGAGCTGCTGTCCAAGGAGTTCGCCAAGGACCGCGCCTGCCTCATCCGCCCCGACGCCGTGCTGACCAGCCCGCTGGCGCCGGCCGACCCGCGCAGTCCGGGCTCGGGGTGTACGCGGGGCACCGGCAGCGAGGAGCCTTACGAGGGGCCCTCCACCACCCACCTGGTGACCGCGGACCGCTGGGGCAACGTCGTCTCGTACACCCTGACGATCGAGCAGACCGGTGGATCGGCCATCACCGTGCCCGGCCGGGGGTTCCTGCTGAACAACGAGTTGACGGACTTCAACTTCACACCCCTGACCGAGGGGGTGCCGGACCCGAACCTGCCGGGCCCCGGCAAGCGCCCGCGCAGCAGCATGTCGCCGACGATCGTCCTGGACGACGGCAAGCCGATGCTCGCCGTCGGCTCACCCGGCGGGGCCACGATCATCACCACCGTGCTGCAGACCCTCGTCAACCGGCTCGACCTGGGCATGGCGCTGCCGCAGGCGGTCGCCGCACCGCGCATCTCGCAGCGGAACCGGGCGGCGACCGATGCCGAACCGGCCTTCCTCGACTCGCCCGAGCGCACGGCACTGGAACGGCTGGGGCACCGATTCGTCATGGCCCCGAGCACCTTCACCCCCTCTCCGGAGATCGGGGCGGTGGCGGCGTTGGAGTTCCTGCCCGACGGCAGGCTCCAGGCGGTGGCCGAGCCGGCGCGCCGCGGTGGCGGCTCGGCGATGGTGCTGCACGAGAACGACTGAGGCGGTGGCGGCGCCCGCCCCCCGCCGAGCGCCGCCCATCGCGTGAGCATCAGGTCCGTGAAGCCTGCGACGCGAGTGGATCTAGGCTGTCCCTGACCAACGCGGGCGACATGCCCGCGTCAATCGAAGGGGAGTATCAGATATGCACGCACGCCGGATCCTGACCGCGTCCGTAGTGTCCGCCGCCCTGGTCGGGACCACGCTCATCGCCGGCAGCCCCGCCGTCGCACGGACGAACGCGACCGCTGCGAGTTGCACGGCACTGGCCCTCGAGACCGTGGTGATACGTGACCGGACGAGCGTCAACGGCACGGCCCTCGCCCAGCTCAACAAGGGGGAGACCGCGCCGTCGCCCTGCCAGATGTACTACGGCGGCTCGTACACCAAGTGCGGTATCACCAGCTCGCGTTGGGTCAAGGTCACGAAGCACGGCGTCACTGGTTACGTGGTCGGCACCTGCGTGAAGCAGCCCGCCTGATCCGGGCGGCCGGCCGGATGGGCGGGCCCGGGCACAGCGTCCGGGCCCGCCCAGCGGCGGACCGCCGTCTCAACCACCGCTACGAACGCCCGCCTTGCAACCCACAGGTCGTCCACGACCACGTATGTCTCCCTGGCGGTCAGGTCGCCACAAGTTCCTCGGCGACGAACCTTTCCACGAACTCCCGTGCACGCCGGTCGAGATCGGCGTACTGCGCCTCTCGCTCAGCGCCCGCGACCGCTTCGCCGACCAGGAGGTTGCCTTCGGCGTCGACGCGCTGCGGGCGCTCCTCCGCGTCGGTGAGCAGGCCGACGGTGGAATGGGAGAAGCCGCAGTAGTAGGCGATGCCTTCGCTCAGATTGGTCTCGAGGACGGTTCGCATCCCCTCCACGAGGGGATCGTCGGCAGTGGCTCCGGCCAGGCCCAGCCACAGTATGCGCTTGCCGGCGAGGCGGGGCTTGCTGCGGCCGTAGGCGAACCCGTAGTTCCATACGCGGTCGATCCAGCCCTTGAGGATGGCGGGCACGCTCTGCCAGTACACCGGGAAGACGGCGACGACGACATCGGCGTCGAGGATGCGCTGCATATGGGCGTGCGCTTCGTCCGAATATGCCTTTTCCCTGTTGCCCCAGTCCGGCTGGTCCGACATGTTCATCCGTGGGTCGAACCCCTCGGCGTGCAGGTCGAGCAGGTCAATGCGGTATCCGGCGGCTTCGAGCCGGGCGGCAGCACGGCGGGCCGTGTGCGCGGTGAGGGAATCGGTGCGGTGGTGTGCGACGACCACGAGGGCTGTCCTGGCACGGCTGTCGTGCTGCGTCACGGTGTCTCCCGGCTGGTCTCGGTCGATTCGATGAATCCAGTACAGCCGCGGTGACGTAGATGATCCATGGGAGAAACGCTCCGGAACATAGGAGATCGTCTACGATGCGTTCGGTGGATCCTTTGAGTTCGCTACTGAGTGGCATCCGGGCCGAGGGCTCGGTCGTCACCCACGCCGTACTGACGGCGCCCTGGACCATCCGCTTCGCCGACGACGCACCGCTCACCATGATCAGCGTGCTGCGCGGCGGGGGCACCCTGCTGCTGCCCGACGGCACCGAGCGAGCGGTCGGCGTGGGCGATACGGCCATCGTGCGCGGCCCCGCGCCGTTCCATCTCGCGGACCATCCCACCACTGTCCACAGTTCCCATGCCGCGTACGAGATCGCCTGCTTCACCACGGACGCCGAGTGCACCGCCCAGGAACTCGGCGGCATCCACTGGGGCACCGACTCGGAGGAGGCGACCGCGCTGATCGTGGGCGCCTACCGTGCCGCGGGCCACCGCCACGAGCGGCTCCTGCGTGCCCTGCCGCCCATCCTGGTGATCAAGGAGGAGGCCGAGGTCTGTGCCTGGCTGGAGACGGCCGCCGCCGACGCCGCCCATCTCTCGGCCGGTTCGCAGGCGCTGATGGACCGACTCCTCGACTGGGCCCTGGTGTGCACGTTGCGCAGCTGGTTCGACCAGGCCGGCGCCGACGCGCCCAGCTGGTACCGGGGCCTCGCCGACCCAGTCCTCGCCCCCGCCCTGCAGGCCTTCCACGACCGGCCCGCCGAGGCCTGGACGGTGGCGTCGCTGGCCACTCGAGCCGGCGTCTCCCGGGCGCTGTTCGCCAAGCGCTTCACCAAGCTGATGGGCCGCCCGCCCCTCGCCTACCTCACCGAATGCCGCATGGACGAGGCCGAGGCGCTTCTGACCGACACCGACCTCAGCATCGCCCAGATCGGAAGGTCCGTCGGCTATGCCGACGCTTTCGGCTTCAGTGCCGCGTTCAAACGCCACAAGGGCCTGAGCCCCAGCACGTTCCGCGCCGCGGCGGCCTGAGTTCCGGTCCGGCGACCAGGGGGTGTTCTTCTCACGGGTGTCGCTCTGTCACCCTCGTCACCGCCGCCCACCTATTCCTGACCGAACAGCGGAGGAGCCCAAAGCCCCTGCCAGGGCCTGACCCTCTACCAGGCCCTGGACCTCCTCCAACACCTCATCGCCACCTGGACCGGAACCTGCCCCACCTGCCAACGAATTGTCCCATGGCAGCCCTGCGACACCACCTCACAAAGCACTACCAGTTGAGGGTGTCCGGGTGGGGGCCGGTACGCAGGGCCGCATCGAGAGTGGTGGTCGAGGCCATCTCGTAGAAGACGCCGAAGCCGCGCTGCGGGATCCCCACGCCGTTGTTGAGGGTGACGGTGTGGACGGAAGTCATGGCGTTCCTCGGCGGGCGGGACGGGTGACGGGTCAGCCGAGGGCGGCGACGGCCGCGGTGGCGAAGGCGTGGTCCTGCTCGGGAGCGCCACCGCCGACTCCGACGGCGCCGATGAGCGTGCCGTCGCGGTGGACGGGGATGCCGCCGGCGATGAACAGCAGCGGGCGGTCCAGTGCGGTGGTCAGGCTGTGAAAGGGGCCGTCGGGCTTGACCAGTTCGACGAGGTCGGCGGTGGGGGCGTTGAGCTGGAGGGCCGTGTAGGCCTTGCGCGTGCTGGTCTCACCGGAGATCAGCACCGCACGGTCGTCGCGGCGGAAGGCCAGCAGATGCCCGCCCGCGTCCAGCACGGTGACGCTGACGGTGACCCCGGCGGTCTCGGCGGCCCGGCGGGCCGCCGTGAGCAGGACCTCGGCGTCCTGGGTGGTCAGCGGGGTCATGGCGGTGGCGGTGGCGGTGGTGCTCATGGTCGTTCCCTTGTGCGGTGATGGAGGTGGGGGTCAGCGCGCGGCGGGCGCCGGGGAGGGCACCGCGGTCGGGACAGCGGTCGACGCGTGTGCGGTGCGGGTGCGCTTGTTGAGGTATGCGGCCAGGAAGGCGAGCAGCAGGGCCGTGCCGGAGAGCAGGGCGCCGACCCAGTTCGGCGAGGTGTAGCCGAGGCCGCCGGCGATCACGATGCCGCCGAGCCAGGCGGCGAGCGCGTTGCCCAGGTTGAAGGCGCCGATGTTGGCGGCCGAGGCAAGCGTCGGAGCGGCCGAGGCCTGGTCGAGCACCCACTTCTGCAGCGGCGGGACGGTCGCGAACCCCAGGGCACCGATCAGCGTCAAGGTGATCGCCGCGAGGGCCTTGTTGTGCGCGGTCGCGGTGAACACCAGCAGAGCGAGCGAGAGGGCACCCAGCGACACGAACAGCATGGGCATCAGGGCGCGGTCGGCGAACTTTCCGCCCAGCAGGTTGCCCAGGAACATGCCGATGCCGAACAGGACGAGGAGCCAGGTGACGGCGGCCTCGCTGTAGCCGGCGACCTCGGTCATCATCGGCGTGATGTACGTGATGGCCGCGAACACACCGCCGTACCCGAGGACGGTCATCGCCATGGCGAGCCAGACCTGGACGTTCTTGAAGGCGGCGAACTCGGTGCGGACGTTTCCGGTCTCGGGCTTGCCCTGCTCGGGTACGAGCTTGGCGACGCCGAGGAGTCCGATGATGCCGAGGGCGGCGACGAGGGTGAAGGTGACGCGCCAGCCGAGGGCCTGGCCGATGTAGGTGCCGCCCGGGACGCCGACGATGTTGGCGACGGTCAGGCCCATGAACATCAGGGAGATGGCGGAAGCCTTCCTCTCCGGGGCGACGAGGTCGGCGGCGACCACCGATCCGATGCCGAAGAATGCGCCGTGGGCGAGGGAGGCGACGACGCGGCCGATCAGCATGACGCCGAAGCTGGGGGCGAAGGCGGACAGCGCGTTGCCGAGGATGAACAGGCCCATGAGGAACATGAGCATCTTCTTGCGGGACACCTTGGTCCCGAGCACGGTCAGCAGCGGGGCACCGAAGACGACACCGAGGGCGTAGCCGGTCACCAGCCAGCCGGCGGTGGGGATGGAGACACCGAAGTCGCCGGCGACCTGGGGCAGCACGCCCATGATCACGAATTCGGTGGTGCCGATCCCGAAGGCCCCGATGGCCAGGGCCAGCAGCGCGAGAGGCATGACGACGAACCTTCCAGAGGGTTGCGCAGAGGTCTTACAGGCGACGACAATACTTGCAGACGCGTAATGAATGCAAACGCGGGATACCTTCATGGGGAGGCTATTATTGTGCGCAAGTCGGTTGGGTCGACGAAGGAGGAAGCAGGCCGCCGATGCCGTCACCCTCAGGCAGAGCGCGACCACCCGCCTCGTCACCCGGCCGGAGAACCGCGGCCTGCTGTCCCGCTACCTCTGCCTCACGGACCGCCGCGGCATCTGCACCGACGTCACGGCCCCGGCCTGACGCTCCTCGGAGAGGCGTGGCCGACCACCCATCACGCCGCCCTGCGCGAGGCGCTCACCGAAGCCGGCCGCGACACGCTGCTGCGGCCTCTCGTCGAGGTGGTGGAGACGGCTTCTCCCGCTGCCGGGACCTGAGCCGATTCCGCAGGACCCGCTTGCGGGCCCGGTGCCCGGGCCCGGGCAGCCTCGGGCCGTCGCTCTTCTGACCGCGGCACGCCTCATCTGGCCGCAGGCAACGCGCAGTTCATCAGGATTACCGAGTCCGCGGTGGTGTCCCGGCGGCCCACTTGTGCGAGGCTTTCATCAGCCTGCGCCGGAGGGAGACTTAGCGTGAGCAGTCCGGGCAACGAACCAGTTTGCGAGAGCACGCGTTTCGACCGCACCGGTCAGGCCGAGGCTTTCGACGCCATCGGCAACCGCTACGACGAGGTCTTCCCGCACAAGCAGGGCCAGATCGAGGCCTCCGAGTGGCTCGCCCGATCCCTCCCGGCCGGATCCCGTGTGCTGGATGTGGGGTGCGGCACCGGGGTTCCGACCTCGCGACGACTCGCTCAGGCGGGCTTCGAGGTCGTCGGCATCGATCTTTCCGGCGTGATGGTCGATCTTGCCCGTCGGCACGTGCCCGCCGCGGTGTTCCACCAGGCGGACATCGCGGATCTGCGACCCTCGGGGCCCCTCGATCTCGGCCGCTTCGACGCGGTCACCGCCTTCTTCTCCCTGCTCATGCTGCCACGCGCTGAGATACCCCTGGCTCTGCGGACGATCCGTCATCTGCTGGTCCCGGGGGGCCAGTTCCTGTTGGCGATGGTCGAGGCCGACCTCGACGACTGCTCGATCCCCTTCATCGGAAAAACGATCCGGGTCTCCGCTTACCCGCGTGTCGACCTGCACGAGGTGGTCGAAGGGGCGGGCTTCGAGATCGCCGAGGAGATCTGCTACGCCTACGCGCCGGCGAGTTCGGACGCACCGCCCGAGGAGCAGATCTTCCTGCGCTGCCGCGCACGAAGCGCGTAGTTGCCCTCGAGTCCTGAACGGCGGGCACGGTAGGGCCTTTCCTGGGAGGGGCCGGCCGCCCCTGCGGCACCGGACCCACTCGCCGTCGGGCTGCCCGGCCTTGTTGCGCGCCCCTCGCCTTCACCGTGCCGTTCGCGAAAGAGAAGCGCCACGGCCTGTGTCGTTCGCCGTCTCGGTAGTCGCCCTCGGCTGACGCGTTCCGTCCTTGAAGCGTTCCGCCTGCACCGCGGAACCGGACGTGGGATCCGTAACACTCGCGGGACGGTCTTTTCTGTGTCGCCGGACTCGATCGGCGTCTCATCTGGGGTGACCCGCGGTAGCCCCGATGAGTCTCGCCTGTCAAGGAGCGTGACGCTCACAAATGTCTAACGAATCACAGACTTTTGGACCTCTGTGATGTCAGAGTGACTCAAGAGGCCGGAGTTACCGACCAGTTGGACCAATCGTTGGCCGAAACCGGGGAGGGACGTGACGCGGTGATGCGCTGCACCGAGCGCCGGAGAGACCGCCGGAAGGCAGACCCCTTACCGGAGTTGTCCCGAGTTACCGGCGTACCTGAAGTGCCCGAGCTACCGGAGCCACCGGACGATACCTCCGTCCCGGCTCCGGACCGTGCCCCCGCCACGGCCCGCCGTCCTGCCGGTGTTCCGCCTCCGAGTGATACGTCGACCTCCGCACGGCCTCGACGAGTACCTGCGATCCGACATGACGACTCCCCACCGCGCGCCCAGGGCGCGCTGGAGGAAGACCCCCCATGCACTTGCTCACGAACAATGCCCGCGCTTTCCGGCACCAGGCCGCCGCACGCGCCGAGGAGTTCGGCCGCCTCGCGGACGGCCAGTCCCCCCAAGCGCTCTTCATCACCTGCTCCGACTCCCGGGTGATCCCCTCACTGATCACCGGAGCCCGCCCAGGCGAGCTGTTCGAACTCCGCACGGCGGGCGGCATCATCCCCGAGCACGACCCCCTTCGGCACTCGAGCGAGGCGGCCACCGTCGAGTACGCCGTCGAAGTCCTCGGGGTCACGGACATCGTCGTCTGTGGCCACTCCCACTGCGGTGCCGTCGGGGCCATGGCGCGCCGCGAAGACCTCTCCGCCGTTCCGGCGGTCCGCGGCTGGCTGGAGAGCGCGTCACCGGCGCCCCTCTTCACCGACCCCTCGTCCCCCGCCGACCCCACCGTCGCCGAAGCCGTCCAGCACCATGTGGTGCGGCAGCTCCGGCGGTTGCGCGACTACCCCTGTGTCGCCCGCCGGGCCGCAGAAGACCGACTGAGTCTGCACGGCTGGTACTACGAGATAGACACCGGCTCCGTGCTCGTCCGCCGGCCGCACGACGACACGTTCCTTCCGCTGTGAGCACCGCCGACACCCGCAAACGCGGGCACCGTGAACACGGGAACAGCAATCGCGAGAACAACGAACGCGAGAACAACGAACGCGAGAACAACGAACGGGGGAACAGCGAACGCGGGACCCGCGGGCGTCACCGGCGGGCGCCGCAGCGCGCGGAGCGAACCTCCGCCTCGACGCTGCGGGCCGACCTCACTGCCTCCGTCGTCGTCTTCCTGGTCGCCCTGCCGCTGTGCGTGGGCGTTGCCGTGGCCTCCGGTGTGCCGGCGGAACTCGGCCTGGTCACCGGCATCGTCGGCGGTCTGGTGACCGGACTGCTCCCTGGGAGCAGCCTCCAGGTCAGCGGACCTGCCGCGGGTCTGACCGTGCTGGTCCTCGAAGCCGTCACCGAATTCGGGCTCGGGGCCCTGGGCGTGTTCGTCCTCATCGCGGGCGTGCTCCAGTTGGTCATGGGAGCGCTGAAGTTCGGCCGCTGGTTCCGTGCCATCTCCATCGCCGTCGTGGAGGGAATGCTGGCGGGGATCGGTCTCGTACTGATCGCCGGCCAGCTCTACGCCATGGCCGACGCGAAGGCTCCCGGCTCAGGCCCGGCCAATCTCGCCGGCCTGCCCGGACTGGTCGTCCGTACGGCCCGCTCGCCCGAGGCACTGGCCGCGTTCGCTCTCGCGGCGGTGACCGTCGCACTGATGGCCCTGTGGAAGCATCTGCCGCCCAAGGTCCGCGTGGTCCCCGCACCGCTGGCTGCCGTGGTTCTGACCACCACTGCCGTGGCGCTGTTCCGGCTGCCCGTGAAGCGGGTGGACGTTCAGGGGCTGCTGGGCGCGATCCGGCCACCGTCCCTCGACGACCTCGGCGGCATCATGGATGCCGGCGTGGTCGGCGCGATCGGCACGGTCGTCGCCATCACGCTCATCGCGTCGGCGGAGAGCCTGTTCAGCGCCGCCGCCGTCGACCGCCTCCACAGCGGACCCGGCACCCACTACGACAAGGAGCTGATGGCGCAGGGTGCGGGCAACGCCGTGTGCGGCGCCCTCGGGGCGCTGCCGATGACCGCGGTCATCGTGCGCAGCTCGGCCAATGTGCAGGCAGGAGCCCGGACCAAGGCGTCACGGGTGCTGCACGGCGTCTGGCTGCTGCTCTTCGCGGCGCTCCTGCCGGCGGCGCTCGGCCTCATACCCGTCGCCTCGCTCGCGGGCATCCTCGTCTTCTCCGGCTGGAAGCTCATCCCGTTGAAGGAGCTGGGGCCGCTGTGGCGCGAGCACCGGGGAGAGGCCCTGATCCTGGTGGCGACCGCAGTCGCCATCATCGCGACCAGCATGTTCGAGGGCGTGCTCGTCGGGTTGCTGCTCGCCGTCGCCAAGACGGCATGGGAGACGTCGCACATCCACGTCGACGTGGAGGACGGCGTCGACCGCAACGAGCCCGTGCGGGTGGTCGTCTCCGGCAACGCTACGTTCCTCAGGCTGCCCCGGATCCTCGACACCCTCGAGAAGCTGCCGAAGGACCGGCACATCGAGCTCGACCTGCTCGGCCTGCGGCACTTGGACCACGCGTGCAGTACGGCCCTCTCCAACTGGGCCGACCGGCACAACAAGGAGGAAGGAGCCACCCGCGTGCTGATGCCCGCGGCCTGACCGCTTCCCGGGCCCGGTCCGTACGGCTGCCGATCACCGGGCGGTCGTACGGACCGGGCATACGAGCTCATGCCGCCCCCGGCCGTCGCGGGTGCCGGCCGCCCGTCATCCGCCAGAACGCCGGCAGTCGAGTACTGGAGGCGAGCACGTTCGGAGGAACTGTGGTGCGCGCTGCGGCAGGAGTGAGGTGGCAAGGCGTGCACGCGTCCGGTGACGAGTCAGAGCCAGACTTCGCGCCGGCGTTCCAATCCGTCGAGAATCAGGTCGAGCCCGATGTCGAATTCCGCCGCGTACGCGTAGCCGGGTTTCAGGGCATGGTGGCCGATCATCTCGGTGAGGTGAGGGAACTCGTCGCGAGGCATCTGTTCCAGGATGGAGTCCGCCAGGTCCTCGATGCCGGCGGACGACTCGAACGGCAGGCTGAGCTCCTGCAGCGTGAACCCGTAGACGTAGCTGTCGAGCACGGAGAACGCGTGCGCCGCACCGGCGATGGTGAAGCCGCCCGACCGTAGGCAGCCGATCACGGCGTCGTGGTGGCGCAGCGTCGCGAGGCCGGGGTTGCTCCGCGAGTCCATCAGGCCGATCGCCCACGGGTGGCGGATCAGTGCGTCGCGTGTCGAAACCGCGCGCCGCCGCATCGCGGCCCGCCAGTGGAGGTCCTTCGGCGGGAGTTCGATCTCACCGAAGACGAGGTCGACCATTCCGTCGAGAATCTCCTCCTTGTTGCGGACGTGGTGGTACAGCGACATGGCCTCGACACCGAGCCGCCCGGCGAGTTTGCGCATCGTCGGCACGCCGGTGCCGGCCTCGTCCGCCAGCGCGACCGCCGAGCGGAGCACCGTCTCCCTGCTGAGCGGTCGGCGGCGGGATGCCGACACGGGGGCTGGCTCGGTGGACACGGAATCCTCCCTGGGTTGGCTTCATCGGTTGACAACCTTACGCCGTAAGGCACACCCTTACGGCGTAAGGACGGGGCGGGGAGAGGGAGGGCGAAGGTCATGGAACCGATCGGCTCGGAGGGGGCCCGGAGACGGGGCCCACGAAGAAGGGTGTGCGTCGTCGGCGCGTCCGGAAAGCTCGGGCGGTACATGGTGCGCCACGCGCTGAACCGGGGCTACGAGGTGGTGGGCGTCTGCCGGGAGCAGAGCGTCGACAAGCTCGCCGAGTTCGAGGGGCGGATCACGGTGATCCCCGGAGCGACCGACGACCGTGCGGTCATCGCACGGGCGGTGGACGGGTGCCAGGCCGTGCTCACGGTGCTGGCCCCATGGGGAATGAACCACTACTCCTCCGGTACGGCCCAGGCCGTGCTCGACCAGGCGCCTTCGGGAGCGCGACTGGTGTTCTCCTGCGGCTGGCACATCACCCGCGACGGGAAGGACGTGTACACCCGGAAGCTCAGGACGTTCGTGGCGGTCTTCGGGCGGTTGGCAAGACTGGCTCGCGTGGCGGACCTGGACGACCAGGTGGAGGCATGCCGAAGGATCTTCTCCAGCGACACCGAATGGACGGTCGTCCGCGGCAGCGACCTGGAGGAGGGCGAGAGCCAGGGCCTGCCCGTGTGGAGCCGGCATGTCGGTGACCCCGTCCTCGCGAGCAACCTGACCCGTCGCGTGGACTTCGCCCTTTTCATGGTCGACGCGGTGGAGAACGACGCCCTGGTACGGGAGGCCCCAGCCATCGTCGGCCGGCTGACCCCGTCGGCCCTCGCCCACGCCCGCACGGAGGACGCGGCCTGACCACCTCGGGACGGACCTCGGGTCACGGCCTGATCCGCCTGCGTCTCAGCCCTCCAGTATTCCGGGCAGTCGCCCACTGCCCGACACCCGCGAACGGCGCTCCGACAACTCAACTCACTGTGTGGGCCGTTGCCATAGCAGTGTCTTTGCAGACACAGGTGTCGAGGGCGGTGGAAGATGTCTCGCAGTTGATGCTGTGCGGCTGCGTATCGTGCATGCGGATGCGGCCTTTTCCTGCGGCTTTGGCCTCGTACATGGCCAGGTCGGCGTTGTGCAGGAGTTCATCCGGTGTGATCCCCGGAGTGGCTACCGCGATGCCGATGGAAGCCGATACCACCGCATCGGTGCTGCCGATGCGGTACGGCTTCACCAGGGCCGACAAGATCCGCTCCGCTACTTCCCTGGCCCGGGAAGGGCATGCTCCTGCCTTTCCCTCCAGCAGCGCGGCGAACTCGTCGCCGCCGAGGCGGGCGACCGTGTCCTCGGCTCGCACAGATGCCTGGAGCCGACGGGCAGCCTGGACGAGCAGACCATCACCTACCGCGTGACCGGCCGAGTCGTTGACGGCCTTGAAGCCGTCCAGGTCCAGGAAGATCACCGCGGGCGGCGTGGCGTCGGCGGCGCGCTTGTGCAGCGCATGTCTGACCCTGTCGGCGAACAACGCGCGGTTGGGCAGGCCCGTCAACACATCGTGGAATGCGAGGTGCTCGAGCTGTGCCTGCAACATGACTCGCTCGGTGACATCGCGACTGTTGAAGATCAGCCCGTCGGCGTGGTGGCTGATCGTCGACTCGACGTGGCGCCATTGCCCATCCGCTGCCCGAACCCGAGACGACACGCAGCGGCCCGGCCCGCGAGTGCCTGACTCGGCTTCCTGCCGCAGGGTCTCGACAGCCTGCATCAGCAGCGCCACGTCGTCAGGGTGGCTGTACAGGGGCAGGCGGGCGCCCACGAGCTCCTCAGGGCAGTATCCGAAGACCTCACGGACGGCCGGACTGATGTAGAGCACGCGACCATCCAGGCCGACGATGGTGATCACGTCGCTCGAGCCATCGACCAGCGTGCGGTAATGCGCCTCCCGGGCTGCGGCCTCTCGAGTGAGCTGCAGGTGGTCGGCGTGAGCAACGCCTTGCCGGGCGCTGAGCCCGAGAAGCACAGAACCTGCAAGGGCGAGCATCACAACATCGGGGCGGCCGCCGGCCAGTGCGTGCGCAGCCATGGCGAGAGCGCAGACGACCACGGGTATGAAGGCCACGACCACCCCGGCGACAGGCATCTCCCGCCGGTCGGCTCCCACAATGCTGGCACCGCCGGGCAGCCAGGGCGCGAGGGCCACGAGGAACAATCCGGCCATCGAACAGGCCGCCGCGAGAGGAATCCCGAACCAGGCGCCTGGAGCGGGCAACAGAATGGGCAGCATGTCGCTCACGGCCAGAAGGGCGAGGGCCACGGCCGCCAGAGTGACCGCTGCGCGCTCCCCGGGTTTCCGGCAGAAGCGCAAGGCGACCAGTAGCCCCAGGACGAGAATGTCCGTCGCCACGCGGGTGAAAGCCATCAGCGATCCCGGTACGTCACCGCCTTTGTCGACGCGATGCAACAGGATCACCCAGCTCAGCGTGAACAGCGAGCCCGCGGTCATCCAGCCGTCCAGGAGCCGCCGTAACCAGACCAGGGTCGTGCCGCTGTCCGCGGCTGCCACGACCAGTCCGGCGACACCCAACCCCAGAGAAACGGCGAGACCGGCGACTGCCAGCAGTTCGACCACGGATTGGAGAACGCCGGCAAACCGCCCCTGTGCTGTGGGTGGGTGACTGGCCAAAAGGTGGTGAAGACCGCCTGCCGCCACCGAAACCGCCAGCAGCGTCAGGCGCAGGCGCACCCTTCCCATGACGGTTCGGGCACGTGCGTAGAGCGAGAGTGCGGCTAGCCCATGCGCGGCTGCCACTCCTATGCAGGCATCCAGCACCGCTGCCGCGGTGACGCACCCTCCCACGGTTGCAGCCGCCGCAGAGCCCACGCCCAGGGCCTCACGAACCCCTGCCTCGTGCAGCCGGCCGATACGGGCGGCGTGGGCCGAACCGCCTCGACCGGCTAATCCTGGCATCATGCGAACCTCCCGGAGTGACCCGGCTCAGGAGGGCAGACCCAAACCCCTTGCACATCTCGAGTGCGATAAAAGGGTAGGACGATCCTTCGCTCCATGTGCATGCCGCCTGGGGGCTTCACCTGAAATAACGACAGCGTCTGTGTGCCGCTGACGCGGCGGGATCGAACTGGTAGGGAAGACCCTGCCGTTCCCGTCTGGGTCAGTGCCGTGGCGAATCGTTCCTGGAGGCGCCACCGCCACGAGAAGAGCGTTTCGTCCCGGGCTGGTGTGTGGTTCGACGTCATGTGCCGTGCCGGTTCGGATGATTGGCGGGTGCGCGATGCGCCGTCGGCTCCGTGCTGCAACGGTCCTTTGTGCGACTGGTCAGCAAGCCCCCCGGCCGCCCGTGCGTCTTCGGCAGCACCGCTGCGGAGGAGCCTGCGGCGCGCCTCTGCCGGTGGCGGGACGATGTGAGCAGGATCGGCCGCATGCGGACACACGAGCAGGGAAGCGAACCAGGCGGGGGACACAGCGCGCACTACGGCGGGCGAGTGTTCCGGCCGGACCAGGAAGGCGAGGGCGAACGGATCGACCTCGGGGCCCTCGCCTATGACGAGGTGACACTGGCCCACCTGATGCGCCTGGGCGTGGGGCTGGAGCCGGGGTGGCGGTGCCTCGACATCGGCGCAGGCACCGGGTCGGTGGCTCGGCTCCTGTTGGACGAGGCCGGCGTGGACGAAGTCGTGGCCGTCGACCGCGACATCAGGTTCCTCGCCGCTCACCCCGTGCCCGGACTCACGGCCGTCGAGGCGGATGTCACCACCTCCGACCTGCCGCGCGGCAGCTTCCACCTGGTGCACGCACGGTTCGTGCTCATGCACCTGCCCGAGCGGGAACGGATGATCGCCAGACTCGCCTCACTCGTCGCCCCAGGTGGCGTTCTGGTCCTGGGCGACGCCATCGACCTGACCTCCGCCGACGCGCCCCCGACTCCCTACACCCGCGTGATGCAGGCGATGTGGCAGGGGCTCAAGGCGTCCATCGGGACGGACGTCTCCTGGGTCTGCGGGTATCCGCAGTTGCTGCGGGCCGCCGGCCTCACGTCCGTAGGCGCGGAAGTACATGTGCCCGCTCTGACGCCGGGCAGTGCCATCAGCCGCTTCTGGGCGGACACGTGGGACCGTGCCCGCGGGGCGATCACGGCCACCGGCATGGTGGACGATGCCGGCGTGGACGAGGCGATCCGCTATCTGGCGTCTCCCGACTGCGCGGACATCTCCGCCGGGTTGATCACGGCCTGGGGCCGCCGACCGCCGGCGACGGAAGACCCGACGGAGGGCGAAAGCGAAAGTTGATCAACGGCTCAGGCATGCGAAGGCACCCCGGCGCCGTGTCACCCGGGCGCTCGGTCACCGCGACGGTCCGGTGCGGAACACCGCGCCCGCCCAGTCGGCACGGAGCAGGCCTCGACCGGTCTGCACACGGCCGCATCGGTGCGGAGGACGAGGGACTCGCCATCCGCCGGCCGGTGGTACGGGTGACCGGGCGATTCCGGCCTCGTACCAACGGCAGTGGTACTCCGCACTCTGGCCTCTCATGCCAGTGCGTTCACTGCGGCAGCGAACACGCGAGGCAGACGCTCGGCCGTGGGCACGATGAGCGGTGCCAGTGCGGGCTTCTGCCGGGCGCGCAACAGGAGTTCCGTCAGCAGCCGGTGGCGGCGGGTCGCCCGGTTCCAGTCGTTCTCGTAGCGGCCCGGCGTACCGCGGCGCAGGTTGCCGACCAGGGCCTCGGCCCCGGCGAGAGCCAAGGAGATCCCCTCACCGGTCAGCGCGTCGATGTATCCGGCGGCGTCTCCCACGAGGAGCACCCGTCCGTGGAATCGGGTGCATGCCCTCTGGCGCAGTGGTCCCGCGCCCCGCACCGCGGTGACGGCCGCCCCTGGAGGGAGGCGCTCCACAAGAGCGGGAAACCCCTCCAGTTGGGCGTCGAAGGGGGCCCGCCGGGCCGTCAGCAGGGCGACGCCGACGAGGTCGGGGCCGAGCGGGGTGACGTACGCCTCCCCGTACCGCCCCCAGTGCACCTCGACGTGCGAGGACCACGGCGGCACGGCGAAGTGACGGCGCAGCCCGTATCTGGCAGCCCCCGGGGAAGGGACCTCGAGACCCAGGGAGCGGCGCAGCGGCGAGTGTAGACCGTCCGCCGCGACCAGCCACCTGGCACGCAGACCCGTACCGGGCACCAGCACACCGGTGGCGTCCTGCTGCACCGCCTCCACCCTCAGGGGAACCACGGGAACGCCTGCCTCGCGGACCGCGCGGTGCAGGACGCCGTGCAGGCTGGTGCGCCGCACACCGAGCCCGAGGCCGTGCCGGAACCGGGCCTGCGCCTGGCGGGAGCCCTGGACATAGCGGATGCCCTTGATCGGATGACCGGAGACGGCGAGGCCGAGCGCGGCAAGGGACCGCACGGCGCCCGGCATCAGGCCTTCGCCGCAGGCCTTGTCGACCGGTACGCGGCGCGGCTCGGCCACAACGGTGTCGAGACCGGCGCGTGCCGCGTACAGGGCGGTCGCGAGACCGGCCGGACCCCCTCCGACGACGAGCAGGTCGTGACCGTCGATCATGCCGCCACTGCCCGGCCGCCGAGGGCGGCGTTCTCACAGCGGATGCGGACCGTGAGCAGCACGGTGTTGGCCACCGTGAACACCACCGCAGTCAGCCACGCCGAGTGCACCAGGGGCAGTGCGGTGATCTCCACGACGACGGCGACGTAGTTCGGGTGCCGCAGGAACCGGTACGGGCCGGCGTCGACCAGACGTGCCCCGGGAACCACGATGACGCGGGTGTTCCAGTACCGCCCCAGCGTCGTGATGCACCACCAGCGCAGGGCCTGGGCCAGGAGGACCAGCGTCAGCATGGGCCATCCCAGGGCGGGCAGGAACGGCCGGTGGGCGAGCACGGGCTCGAGCAGACAGCAGGCCAGCAGACCGGTGTGCAGGACGACCATGACCGGGTAGTGACCGCGGCCGTACTCCACGCCGGAACGGGCGAGCGTCCACGCCGCGTTGCGCCGGGCCACGGCGAGTTCGACGACGCGTTCGGCGGCGACGGCCAGGACGAGAAGCGTGTACCAGGACATGTGGACCACTCACCAGCGCAGCAGGACGAGTTCGGAGCAGAACCCCGGGCCCATCGCCAGGACCAGTCCCCAGGTACCGGGCTCGGGCCGATGGGTCTCGTGGGTGTTCTGCAGGATGTGCAGGACGGAGGCCGACGACATGTTCCCCACCGTCGCGAGCGAGTGCCATGCCGTGTCCAGGGCACCGCCGGGCAGGCCGAGGACGTCGGCCACGGCGGACAGCACCTTGGGGCCTCCGGGATGGCACACCCAGGTCCCGATGTCGTCGACGGTCAGGCCGTTGTGAGCCAGGAAGTCACGCAGATCGGCACCGAAGTGGCGGCGTACCATGCCGGGAACACCGGCACCGATCACGACACGGAATCCGCTGGCACCGATGTTCCAGCCGAGGAGCTGTTCGGTGTCCGGGTACAGATGGCTGCGTGTGGCGACCACCGTCGGCCCCGCGCCGTCCCGGCCGCGGGTGCCGCGGCCGTGTGCGACGACGGCGGCCGCGCCGTCACCGAACAGGGCGCCGGCGACGAGGTTCGCGGGGGAGTCGTCGCGCTGCTGGAGTGTCAGCGAGCACAGTTCGACGGTGAGCAGCACGGCGGTGTCATCCGGATGACCGCGAAGGTAGTCGTGCAGCCGGGCGAGGCCGGCGGCACCTGCCACGCAGCCCAGGCCGAACA
The DNA here is from genome assembly GCF_053591895.1 of Streptomyces sp. NPDC002867. Lineage (NCBI taxonomy): Bacteria > Bacillati > Actinomycetota > Actinomycetes > Kitasatosporales > Streptomycetaceae > Streptomyces > Streptomyces sp. NPDC002867. The sequence goes on from NZ_JBSFUR010000003.1 coordinate 319,074, forward strand.
CCGGGACTCTCTTGATGTCGGGCCGCAGTCCCACGCGTCCGGCGAGCCGGGCGTCGAGCGACGGGGCGGCGATGCCGGTGATCGAGGTGCACACCAGCAGATCGACGTCGCGCGGCGCGAGCCCTGCCTCATCGAGCGCGCCGGTGAGGGCCTGCTCGCCCAGATCGAGTCCGGCTGCCACCCAGGCGTCGTTGGACTTCCCGAAGTCGCCGAGGCCGGCGTACAGCTCGATCGGCAGGGCGAGGTGCCGTGTCCGCACCCCGGCGGACGCGTGCAGGCGGCGCAGGAGGGTGCGCTCGGCGCCGGGCGCGAGGCAGAGGTCGCCGATCAGCTCGGTGAGGTCGTCCTGGCTGTAGCGGTGCGGCGGCAGCGCGGTGCGGACGGCGAGGATCGTGGTGGCCGCACCGGTCGCGGTCGTACCGTCCGGCAGGGTGGTCGGTGAGGGGGCATCGTCGACGATCACAGGGACACGCATGTCGGTAATGCCTTCTCGTTTCGTGTGCCCGATTATCTTGCCTTCGTGTCTCTACACCCCGCCGAGGCCCTTCCGCGTACGACACACCGTCTCCCTCCGTTGTTGCGCGCCTGCCACCTGGAGCCGGCGCTGGCCGTCACGGCGTTCGCGACCGCGCTGGCCGTGGCGGCCGGGCGCGGGGTGGCAGGTGCGGCGGCGGTGGCTGCGGCCGTGCTGGCCGGTCAGCTCTCGGTCGGCTGGTGCAACGACGCGGTCGACGCGCACCGCGACACGCGCTGCGGCCGCCGCGACAAGCCCCTGGCCACCGGGGAACTGTCGCAGCGCACGGTCGCCGTGGCGGCCGGCACGGCCCTGGCGCTGTGCGTGCCGCTGTCGCTGCTGAACGGTGCCGCGGCGGGAGCGGCGCATCTGGGCATGGTGGTCACCGGCTGGGCCTACAACCTGTGGCTGAAGCACACGGTGCTTTCACCGCTGCCCTATGCCGTCGCGTTCGGCTCTCTGCCGGCCTTCGTCACTCTCGGGCTGCCGTTGCCGTCCTGGCCCGCCTGGTGGGCGGTGGCGGCTGGGGCGCTGCTGGGCGTGGGGGCACACGTCGTCAATGTGCTTCCGGACATCGAGGACGATCTCGCGGCCGGTGTTCGTGGGCTGCCGCAACGCCTGGGGCGAACGGTCTGCCGGTGGGTGAGCCCGTTCGTGATGCTGTCAGCCATGGCCGTGCTCGTGGTGGGACCTCCCGGGCGAGCCGGGGCGGTCAGCTGGGTGCCGGCAGTCGCGGCGGGAGTCGTCGCCGTCGGGGGTACGGCTGTGCCGTCGGCGAACCGGAGCCGTTGGCCGTTCCGGGCCGCGATCGCGGTGGCGGGCATGGCCGTGGCACAACTCCTGCTCCGGGGACGCGACATGGGCTGATCCGGAACGCGGCCGTAAGGCCTCTCGGACGTGGCTGTTCACTCAGGCGCGCACCGTTCGGGCGGGCAGACGCCCGGTTCTCCACCAAGCCGTGAGCCACGCGATCTCTGTGGCGGCGTCGATCAGGTAGGTCGGGCGAATGCGTCCGAGGGGGACATAGACCAGGTCGATCGCGAGCAGGGTGACGGCTGTGCCGACTCCGAGGCGCCGTGCGTGCCGCAGTCCCTCGGCGCCCGGGGAAGCGCGCAGCATGCCCCAGCCGGCGGTTGCCAGGAGACCGCCGCACGTCTTCAGCAGCCACTCGTCCGTCTTGGGGCCGGAGACCCACTCGAAAGTCCGCAGCGACAACAGTGGCCAAGCGCCACCGAGGACGTTGAAGAGGCCGTGAGCACGGGCGAGGGCCAGTGGATCCACCACAAGACCTCCCTCCAGGGCATCGATCAAGCCGCTGCTGCGCGGTTACGTGCGCGGGTACCCGAAGCGGTTCTCTCCACCCGTCTGCTGATCGAGATCCGCCCCGGGACCCGCCTCCCGGGCCGCACCGCACTGTGACGAGCGATTTGCGTGACAAAACGACCGGGACGAGTCCCTCCCGGATGCCTGCTGCTGAACGAGTGAATCCGGGGACCCCGCTTCTTGACGCACTGCGGCTCATGTTCAGAGATATCGCAGGTTGCGAAGTTCAAAGCGGCGTGCGCGGCGGAGGTGTCACTCGGCAGCCGGTATCGGGAATCGTTAGGTTGCCCCTTGAATGCCTTCTGTAGGGCAGCGTGCTGGGTGTTGCTCGCTGGCTTGCCGTGTCGTATCTGACGAGTGGAGTTCGCGTGAGCCTGAACAAGGCGTCGCTGTTCGAGGACGAGGACGCGTATGAGAACGAGCTGCCCTTGCGGCGCAGGCAACCCGGCAACGTCGTCATCAGATGGCTGACCACCACTGACCACAAGACGATCGGCACGCTGTATCTGTCGACATCCTTCATCTTCTTTCTGATCGGCGGCCTGATGGCGCTGCTGATGCGCGCCGAACTGGCCCGCCCCGGCACGCAGATCATGTCGAACGAGCAGTTCAACCAGGCGTTCACGATGCACGGCACGATCATGCTGCTGATGTTCGCGACGCCGCTGTTCGCCGGATTCGCGAACTGGATCATGCCGCTTCAGATCGGCGCGCCCGACGTGGCGTTCCCGCGGCTGAACATGTTCGCGTACTGGCTGTACCTCTTCGGCTCGCTCATCGCGGTGGCCGGCTTTCTCACCCCGCAGGGGGCGGCCGACTTCGGCTGGTTCGCCTATGCGCCCCTCAACAGCATCGAACGCTCGCCAGGAGTCGGGGCCGACCTGTGGATCATGGGTCTGGCCTTCTCCGGCTTCGGCACGATCCTCGGCTCGGTCAACTTCATCACCACGATCATCTGCATGCGCGCTCCCGGCATG